>CALWBB010000226.1 GCA_944375885.1 uncultured Merdimonas sp. | reverse complement strand
TAAGAAACGATCCTCCCGCAATAGGTGCTGGGGGATTTTCTTATTTTATCAAGGTACGAATGATTACCTACTTACTTACTCAGACTACTGGGGGAGACAGGAACATGCAGTTCCTGCAGGCGGATTTCCAGATCTTCCAGCGTTTATCAGATCTTACAACTTGATGCGGTTGCTCTGTTTTTAGGAATTAGAGTGTGCAGGATAACAATCACAGTGCGTCCACGGCTTTTCCTTTTTCTCGCCGCTTCCTCTTGTTCCTGTCTTACTCTTTGCACTTCTTTTTGCTTTTCAATATTTTCTTTTTCCCAAAAGCGGTCAGCCTCTTGTTTGTTATCCAAGTTGTGTTTTATTTCTTGTCCACAACCATCACAAAACATAGAGGAGTCCGGAATTTCTTTTTTACAATATGGACATATCATGTATGCTATTTCTCCTTCCTCATTACAACACGGCAAAATTATGCAACATAACTTCGCCGTGTTAATCACTTAAAACAACCCAAATTTCTTTTTCCGAGGAAGCGGATTCTCAGAATAACCGTTAGCTTGTGCTGAACTGTATAAAGCCTTTGCTCGCATTTTATCCTTTTCACAACCATATCCGTTTTCTAAGCAGTAGGCAAGAAGATATTGAGCTTCGCCGTTTTTCTTAGAGGATATTGTATCGAGCATTGAAACGGCATCAGAATAATTAACACCTTCAAGAATATACATTTTGCTCAATGCCAACTTTGCCAAATCGGAGCCTTTATTGACGGCATTTTGATACCAAGTCTTTGCTTCGACTGTGTTGCCCAATGCCTGCATAATAGAAGCCAGTAAATACTCAGCATCTTTGCTGTCAGTATGTTCCACAAGTTTTTTAGCATAAACCTCTGCATCCGAAAGGCTCACAAAACTGCTTTGTCCGTTATAATCTTTGATGCCGTTTTTATATAACTTAGCAAGCACTTCGCAAGCCTCGACAGAATTTTTCTCTGCGGCCGCTGTCAAATACTGAATACCTTTTTCGGTATTCTTCGTTATGCCCCGACCTTCCATGTAGCTGATACCAAGCTCATACATAGCTTTAGGATGTTCTTTGTTTGCCGCTTTTTCAAACCATTGGTTAGCAATCGCCGGATTTTTCTTTACATGAATTTCGTAAATATAACAACCGCCCACTGTATATTCGGCTTCTGCATCCCCTTGTTCTGCTGCTCTCTCAAACCATTCAAAAGCCTTTTGGTCATCGTTATAGCCGAAGTCACTCACATAGTAGCGACCCAACATAAGTTGAGCCTGTGCATCACCCTTGTTAGCCGCTTTTTCCATCCATACTCGCGCGGCTTCATAATCTCTGCTCAAAATATCACCGGAAACATATTCTTGCGATATTATTCTCTGAGCTTGAACGATGCCACCCTCGGCAGCAATCATAAAGTAATCTATAGCTTTCTTTTCATTTTCCGGTACGCCCTCGCCATTCATATACATAAACGCAAGACTGTGTGCTGCGTTTGCCGTACCGTTATTATCTGCCGCATCCTTGTACCATCTTGCGGCTTCGTATAAATCTTTCTCAACGCCTTGACCGTTGCGGTAACAATCACCAAGGTAGTCTTTAGCTTTACCAAATCCGAGTTTTGCAGATTTTTCAAATGATGCAAATGCTTTGGCATAGTCTTTCTCAACGCCTTCTCCGTAATAGTAACACTTGCCAAGAAGAAAATGATATTTTTTGCTTTTGGGAACCGGATGTTGCATTAACAGCTCAAAGCCTTTATGTTCATTAACTTCTACACCCCAACCGTTTATGTAACATTCAGCTAGTTGGACAGCAGACCTATTATCGCCTTTGAATACCGCCGTTTCCAAAAGTCTTACACCTTCGGCATCGTCAACTTCACAGCCTATGCCCATAATCAAATTAAAGCCAAGGAAATACAGAGCTGCTGTGTCTTCGGAACTACAAAGTTCTTTTAAGGCTACTTCGTTTGCCTTGAAGAGCTTTGATGCGTATTCCTTATTCTGAACCACACCGTAGCCCATCCTGTAACATTCAGAATACCATGCAGTAGCTAACGGACATCCAGCCTTATATCCTTGTTCAAAGCACTTAAAGGCTTTCTGGTCGTTTTTCTCACAACCCTCGCCGTAATGATACATAATACCGATATGTGCTGCCGCAAAAAGATTACCGTCTTCTTGGGCAGAAGTGAACAACGCCAGAGCTTCATCAAAGCTAAAGGAATTATATTTCGATATTGCTTCTTTGAAAAGGAAGTCCTGTGATTGCTGAACATATTTTTCGTAATCGAAGCGAATTGTATCGACTTGCGATGGAAGTTGAACCTCGCTTCTTTTCATGGGAGCAGGAGAGGGAGCGTCAACCTTTTTCTTACCTTCGGCAACTTCCATCAACTCTGCCATAAAGTCGGATTCGATTGCGAAAGTCTCCGCTTCATCCATGAGACTTTCCATCCCACTTGAAAAAGCCTTTTTAACATATTCGAGTGCATCTTCATCGTCCACGGTTTCGTAGTCGCCGTCTCTTTCAACCACGACTGCCATCACATCGCTTTCTTCATTCCAAAGAACAAGATATTCTTCGCCGTTGTATGGGATTCGGTCAACGATTTGAAATTCGATTTCTTCGCCATCCTCGTCATAAAGAATAAGCATGTTACCGTACTCTTCCATCAAAATTACCTCCGTATTATTTACCATATGATAGAGACCTTGGAACATTATCGTCAGAGACAGTCATAGTAAATGATTCACTACCAAACGTAATAAAGTAATCTCCAAGGATATTGCGAGTTATCGTATATGTATAAGTGCCTTTTAACGTCGGAACTTCGTCCTTTTCAGCGGGACCTACTGTAGTCAGATAATAGTAATTCAGCGTACCGTCCGAGTTGAATTTAAGAGTGTAGTAATAGTAATGAATCCAAAAACCTGCCTCAGTCTGACTATAACTGCACTTTAATTCCTTGCCAGGAAGATTAGCTTTCACCGCTTCTAATTCTGCATTGTTAGCATTAGTAATACTAACTGTGGCAAACAGGGCAACAGTTACAAGAGCAACCAAGGAAATAATAACTGCAAGTCTTTTGGTTTTTTGAGTGTTTGCCTCGCTTCGTTGTCTCGTGGTGGTTTTTAGATACTCTTGATTACGCCGCTTGTCGTCATTTGCTACTGTGCTCCAGTAATTCTCGGAAATCGAGGACTTTTGTTCTTGATTTACGCTTTGACCGCACTCCGGACAAAAAATTGATGTATCAGATATTTCCTTGTTGCAATAAGGACATTTCATTTTGACTCTCCTGACTTATAAGCTGCTGTTTATTATCATTGGTGCAAAATAGTAAGAAACTGCAAAAACAGCAGCGAGAATAATAATTACAATAACAGTTGTAATCTCCCAACCGTTGATACCTTTTTTCTCGGTAACAATAGTTTTCTTCAAGTGCTTCAGTTCAGGGTATCCAATATCCCCCTTATCAATTAGAGTTAATCCGGCTTTCAAATCTTTTTCCTCATTGACATTTCACCTTCCTATCAAACCTCTCAATCAATAAACGGTAAATGTTCCTTCAAAAGTGCTTCCGGAACCAATTTTCAAAGTGTATTTGTATAAGCCTTTATCCCATTTTTTTCCGTTGTTCAATCCGACGCCAGTCCAAGAACTATCCCAATTCGATTCAATATGGAACAGAGAGGTGCCGTTATAAAACTCCGTGCCATTTTCAAGATTATCTACCTTGATGTGTACTTGGAAGTTCTTTTCTTGCCCCTGCTGATTAAACAACAACTTAAAGTAAACATATTCAAGCGTATTTGAATCAAATGTTGACGAGTAATTATTCCAGTCTTTTTCTACTGCACCAGATGCTTTCGATGCGAACAATACTACGTTCTTTACAGGGATTCCGTACTTATCAATCTTGCCCGTATAAAATCGAAAATCTTGGCAGTAAACCTCAGCTCCGTCAATTTCAACTCGCCATTGATACGTCCTATTGCCGTAACAATTATAGTTCTTATTTCCCCAACCGGTCGTAGTAAACCATGTATCTCCGGGCTTTAGAGTAATCTCATCAGAGAAAACTTTTGAAAACGCATCGTCTCCTGCGAAGATTTGAGAGCGAATAGATATTTTGCGTGTTGCCTTCATCGGCTCGATAAAGACTTTGGCATTTAAGTAATCAATATCCCCAGAAGTAAAGTACAAACCGCTATATCCGCACCCCTCAAATCTCATATATTTGTAATGAATTGTATCGTCAACAACTGTGTTATCAGCCACAGGTGTTGATGGCTTTTTTTCTTCTTTAGAAACTTTTTCTGCCGAGCTGATATTACTTCTGTTTTTCAAGTATTTTCCGCAATATCCATCCTCGATTGAGCGACGCAGCTCAACAATCGCTCCAGTATTTTGGGAATTGGTACACAACTTTAGGTCGTAATATAGCCCCGTGAGTTCTATATTATCTTCCATAATTTCTTTTAGCTCGTTAAGAGCTGCATCCGGCTCAGCAGGAGCACCAAGACCTAAATAACGCATAACAAGCAAATAAGGTTTAACTTCTTCTAAATAATTCAAATTACAGAATCTAACATACAATTCTTCGTAATCATCGTTCGTGAGACCAGAACGTTCATATTCAGATACGAGTTCTTCAAATATGTATTGGTCAAATATATCCATAGAGACCCCCATAAAATATCAAATCAAACTAACCCTAATAATCGTTCAAGCGATTCATAATCCAATTGGTCTTTTCTCCTGAAGCATAAACCAATATACCCGGAGTTCAAATTAATACTCAAATCAAATGATGAACCGCCATATTTGCCAACGATGGCAGCACTCTTTATTGGTGAGTTTATATATGATTCAACAAAATTGTTTGTATCGTCTATTTTACTCAGTGTATCAGAAACGGAACCATCATCAAACGATTCAAAATCTTTAAGCTCTATCCGTTTTACGTTAATTTCTTTATTTTGAGAAATCAATGCTACCAACTCCAACGCTCCCTTACGAGACTTAGCGTGTAGAACTTCGTAATTACGCATGATATGAGTGTTGTCACTTCTATCTTTAATCAATGCCATAATGTCACCCCTAATCCCATGGATATTTTATTTTGACGTTTCCATATATTTCTTTTCCGTCATCATCCACTGCGTTCTTAATTCCATTTCTAAACTCTTCGTATTGCGCTATTTTATCGCAAGGCGAATTAAAACTTATCTCAACAACGAAGTCTCCATTCTTTGCAGATGCCAACTCACCAATATGGTCTACAATAGCAGCAGTTGTACAATGTGGAGCATAACTTCCATCGTTGACAGTTATCGTATGAGTTAAAACACCGTTCTTAAACTCTGTATGATTATCAACAATATTTTGTTCGCCAACGTGTATTGTTCTTGATTTTTCGTGAGTGATTGGTACGTTTCCACGCATGATAATTGCACCGCTGATTTCCTCTTTAACCGAGTTACCAGAACTGTTTATGCTGCTTTTTTCAACATGGATTATTTCACCAGATTGTGCCAGAGCATCGGGTCCCGAATTTCTACTAACATCACCAACTCGAAGTGATAATGCTTCAGTTGCCAACGAACCTAACTTACGAGCATCGTCAAAGCGAGTTCGAGTAAACAAAACTTTATTGTTCGGATGGTCAGCATTAAATTTGTTTTTTAATGCTTCAATGCGGTCAAAACAATCGCTCCACGATTTACTGTTATTCAAATCGGTAACACCCGAATTACTCTTGGAGTGTGCATATACCAATACCGCTATTTCGTCAACTTGTGCATCTGTAAAACCAATCGCTTTATACGATTCTCTTGCCCTCAGTACATTCAGAGCTGAATTAGCTGAATGATTGTTTCTGACCGAATTAAAATCCAAAGAGTTTTGTTTTATCACAATAATATTTCCATTTTTATCACGCTTTGGAATCTTGTTTTCATCACAATCAAAAACATATCCGTGGTTGCTCATTCCAGTATCATGGGCTTCGGCAGCAGCTTGTGCTACTCTGAAATCGACATCAGCATTAAAATGAACATCGCCCGTTGCTCCTTCACGTTCAATACTGCCAAAGTTAAGAGTATTTACCATTGCCGCAAGAGCTTCGGAAGTTTTTTGCCGTACTTGTTCAAGATGGTCCTCGTTATGGCTGGTAAAGTTCTTGCCCATATCATCTGGCGCACCATCTCTCATGCCACCTATTTTTGCAATTTGAGTTATCCCTCGTGCTATTTCACAATGGGGATTAGTTATTGTTTTTCTGATGTATTCTGTTTCGCTTTTAGATAGATTATAGCTATTACCTGCAATAATAGGGGGGCGAGCTGTACGAGCAGACTTAGCTTTAGCGGAAACATTGGATGAATCATCCCATCTTGGGTCGTCGCTTCCTCCACGCTCTTGTACTCGTTCAACTCCACCTGCAGGTCTTTTCGTAGGACTATCGGTGATACCGTGTTCTGCGTTATATTTAGATACTTCTTCGGGAGTCATAGTAAGTTTATGTAACTCCCTAAACATTTTACTTGCACCACCTGGAGCTTTGCTATCAGAGGTCAACCGTGATTCCATATTCGATGGTGTCTGAGAGCTACGATAATCTGATGGCTTAGAGGAAGGCTTGGATGCGACATCACTACCATCATTATCGGAAAAAGCAGATACAGCGTAAGAATTGCCGCTTTGTTCCGAATTGAAGTTCAATGTTTTCTGCGGATTTATTGATTGTTGTCCAGAACGGAACCCCGATATTGTTGCAGGTGTCGCTCCGTTCGTATGATTTGTAGTAAAACTGCTCGGCGCTGAAGCCGGAGAAGTGTTTCCGCTTAATATTGTTGATGTAGCAGCACCAACGGCGAAAGCACTTAAAGCACTCGTTGATAATTCACCTTGGGAGGTCATGCCACGACCGACGGGGGAACTGCCACCGCCTCCACCGCCAGAGCCGCCACCTGTGAATCCATCTACTGAACCATCCAGTATGCTTGCCGCTTGTGATAACGATGCTAAACTTGTCTGCATAGAGCTTTGCAAAGAGCTTCCTACACCCGAATACGCTCCATACATACCACCTGCCACAGCAATATTGTTAGATGTCTTTCTAGCTCTTTCTTGGATTTCAAACAAAGTCCGAGCCTTTTCTTCCATAATGCGCTCTAACTCAGCTTGTGACTGGGAGAGTTCGCCGTTCGTCGTATCAAGTTCTCCTTCAACTTCCAATAACTCACGCTCAGCAGAGCTGATTTGAGATTCGATTGCAGCGATGCGACCATAATCGGGGTCGCCGTCTTCATCGGTGTCTTCATAAGCTGCGGCGAGAGCCGCCTCAAGGCACGAAATCTGATTGTTCAACGACCGCTTAGCCCCAGACAATTCAGAAATCGTACCTCGGAGGCTTTCAATTCTACCTTTTGTGGAAAGTTCATGGCTTTTTATACCTTCTGCAATTCCTACAAATTCTTTTGACCGTATAGCCATATCAACCTTCCTCTTAGATAATCACTTAAATAGTAGTGCCAAATACGCTCGCCATTGTGGTGGACAGCTTACTCCAACTCGTTTTCTTAACTTCATCAATTCGTTCGTCAGACATTAGATTTTTCATAATGTTAGAACAAATCTTCCAGTTACCGCTGGATGTCTCAATCATAAGTCCATATGTAGTGGGACCGAGGCGGAGCATAGCTTCAAGATACTTAATGTAGTGATTAACAAGGCTAAGTTTCAATCCAAAGGATTCAAAGCCCGCCTGTGAATACACTTTGAACCATCCATTGTATTGGCGAGCAACCTTGGAGAGTGCGGCAATTTTGTCTGCCTCAGAAAGACTCTTCAAGGTTTCTACCGTATCTCGACGTGCTTGATGGAGGTAAGCAAATCTTGCGTTCATTTCCATCATCAAAACATCATTCGTGTTTTTCCAAACATCGGAATACTTCGTCCAAGACGACAGAATGGTTGGTGCGTTTCTATCACGATAATCTACGATAGTTCTAAAGGATACCAACATATCGTTCAAGCTCATCAACAGAATTCGTCTATTGGTTCCGCTGATTACAGAGATTTGCTGACACACCTTGACTACAAACTCTGCAAGAGCCATATATACCTGCAGTTTGCCGCTTTCGTACTGAACAGCTCGTACATGAGCTTTTTCCCATTCAGCGGTGTTGGGTGCAAGTGAGCTGAGCGTTGTATTGATTTCTGCAGAAAGCGATTCAGCAGTCTTCAAATACTTTTCGGCTACGTTGAGGAAGGTAAAGTATGTGTTAGAAAAATCATTTGCAAATTCGGCAATTTCCTTTTCTGCATCATACTCCAAATCTTTCACATCAAGAGCCAATTTCAAAATGCGTTCTGTTTCAATATCAATACGATTAATGATGAAGTTACCGCTATCAAACAGAGCGTTATTATATGCCGAGTGGTATCCCAAAATTGCAGAAGAACCATCAAACATAAAGTCAACGTAACGGCTTATATCAGTCATTACATTTGCTGTTTCTGCAATTACAATCTCCGTTAACTCTGGAACATCGTGCAGGGACTTGAGAATCGTAAACAACGACAAGTAATTGTTTATGGTACACATATACATATCGTTTGTGTGAACATAGTAGTTTTTGGATAATGTCATGTACGCATAATACTGATTAGCGTAATTCCAACAAACTTTTTTAAGGTCACGAGTGATTGCTCCGGAGAACGCACCCTTCTTTTTCTCATACACCCTTTTAATATCGGCAATATGCTTTTTCGTTTCGGAAATATCATCCGCAGCAGTCAAGCGTGAGAGCTTTCTTTCCAGAGTAGAGAGATTACCCTCCAATACAAGAACTTCTGAATAGTTCTTGTTGATTTTCTGCTTTAGTTCTTCAGCTTGTCTGCGAAGCAGGTCGAACTCAACCTCCATTTTGCGTTGCATAATAAAGGCACTTCTAGATAAAAGATGATTATATCTCTCGTTATCTTTCAGATGCTCAAACAACTGCATATTAGTGGGAGAGTCATATTTAGTTTGAGAAACACCTTTTTCCCATTCTGCTACACGCATTTTGAACGGCTTCAAAAGGTTTTCATAGAAAATCAATGCTTGACCTGTGCCAAAAGTGCCTTGTTCTTCCAACTGGTCAGCCGATGCGGACATTGTACTACCAAGCAGGTTTCTATCATCCTGTGCGGTTATTCTATGTCCCAATTTAAGACCGGTGTTTTTCAAGACTTCTGGTGCCATAGCGGTCGGCAACTGGTCGGCAATTACGATACCTTCACCGAGAGCACGAACTTCTGCCAACATTTTTACCAAATATTTTGTTGCCGAAATCTTGGGGTCAACAGATCCACCGGCAGGGTCTTCTGTTGTCGGACCAATCAAATTATGAGCTTCTTCATAGAAGATGATGTGCTCAATTTCTCTCTTGTGGTCTTTAGTCGGTTTTTCTACAAGGTCGCTTGTTTTCCTTATCTTCAAGACCTCACGAATGAGCGTAGAGATAAGCAGCGACATAAAGTTTGCAGGACCCTCACCGAGAGATTCAAGCTCGATAATAACAGGTCTTTCTAACCAATCTTCGGGTTCCATACTGGATTGCCGAACATTATAAACATTACCGATTTCTCGTCTCAAAAGGCTGCCGATACGGACTTCCATAACGGAGCGAATATTGGCTTTGGTTTCACCCTCGTAGCCGGATTCCTCGACCGCAACTTTAAGAGAATCATAAAGTTCTTGCATGGTCGGGTATTCCTTAGTACCGTCGTTTCTCTCGTTGATATTCCACCCCTTTTCAAGATATACTTTCTCGATACAACCATCTATCAAGAACGGTGAGGGCGGAATAAGTTCAAATGCTCCGGCAAAAACTGCATTGAGATTTGCAATATGTTCTGCCAGAGTTAATCCAACAGGAAACTGGAACGGGTTGATATGCAATGGGAACTTTGTGTCAGCTCCAGGGGAAAATACACACAAATCCTCCATACCATCAATCATAGCAAGAGAGCGATACTCTTGCTTGGCGGGTTCCAAAACAAGAAACGGAACGTGCTGCTTAGTATCACGCCACAAAGTAGTTACCAAATACAGCATCGTGTTCGTTTTACCTGCACCGGGCACACCTGCGATAAAAGCGTGTTTCTTAAAGAGCTTTACAGGGAATGTAACATCATATCCCGTACTACTTATACCGAGAGAAATTACCTCGTGCATCTCGCCGGTGTCCTTATCAATGGTTACTTCCTTCTCAAAGGGAATAGGGTCGGTTTCCTTTTGACATTCTATAGCTTCGCCTGGATACAAAATTGGAAACGAAAACATCGGTCTGATTTCTTCAAGCGTATATAATGACAAGAACGGAGCCACATAATTACCGGCTTCTTTATCTTTGTGGAGAATCTTTGCATCGCTCTCATACATAGAAAATCCAGTTGACGAGTTCATCGTTTCAATCAAATATGTACCAGATTCAACCGCTTCTGCCGCCACACTATCTGCAAGCATAACAGCAATATCTTGTGAATCCGCAAATGCCACCACGTTTGCCAAGAACTGAGGGAACTTCATCAAGTTGTTCAGATACTTATCCCACGATTTTACGATGTTTTCGCTATTATCATCTTTTCCTTGTACACGGTCAGAAATTCTTCTTCTTGTTTCGGTATAAGGAAGTCTCTGTCTAATAGCTTGTGTGTGCTCAACAGGGAAAATATCAATTCGCAAAACGGCACTTCTATCATAGCCCTCCATCAATTTAAGGACATTGTACAGTCGTCCAGTCTCGCAAGGCTCCCATTCCATAATAGAATAGAGCATTACTTCACCTGCATTATCGGTATTCAATCGGTTTTGTGCAGGCAAAGAATAGTCCTTCTTTGTTAAAAAGGCTGCGTGAGAAAACTTTTTTTTAAGGATGATTTTACCAGCATCATCAACTGGCATCTTGTTAAAGCTGAGCATTACGTCAGCATCCGACGCGATTTCACATACGATGTGTGATTTTTTGCCGTTTTCAATCTGTTCTTTAGCTTCTGTAATTTCCTGCGGTTTGGTTTTGCCAAGACTATATTTCTTTATTTTTCCAGATACATTAGCGAGTTTGAGCACAGGAATAGAAGACCCGTCCGAAAGAGACTCTTCTGCAAGAGAAAAATTCTTAGCGATTTCATAGCAGAAAAATTCATAGTAGTTACTCAGAACAGAAGTGGTCAAAAATTCTCTGATTCCATCAAGTTTACTCTTGTCTTGAGCAGTCGCATAGAAAATTATTGACAAATGGTGTCCCTTGGGGATGCTCTTATCGGGATTGTAGTAATAGAGCAGATGGAAATACACACCGGAAGTATAACCCAATCTATGTAATTGACGTAGGAACACCCCATGTTTATCCATAATGTTTTCAACGCTTGAACCATCAAAAACACTATATTTTGTCAATGTTAAATCCGGAAGTTTGTTCACGGAAAAACAAAGATAATATAATCCATCCATTAAAATACTCCCTCTAACTCAGCAACTTCCTGGTCTAATTTTGATTTCATCTCGTCGTTTTCTTGGTCGGCTTCATCAGCAATTTCCTGGAACTCTTGACCGCTTTCTTGGAACTGGCTTGAAAGCTCAGAGCCAACATCACCATAGTCGCCTGTCATTTCAGTAGCGGTATCTGCGTTTTCAAGTTCTTGTTCGCTGTATTCAGTAGATTCTTCGCGCGTTTCCTTGAATGATTCGCTTACTTGTTCACCAGGCTCCTCGATTTCGCTTTCTGCCACACCTTTGGCAATAGCATCTGATTCGCTTCTGGCTTCCTCTACTGCGGCAGCAGTATCATCATCTACAGCTTCGATTGAGGACAACGCCTGCTCGGAAGTTTCAGCTTCCTCTATTTTTTGTTCACCGGTTTCAGCAATTTCCTGTCCTTGCTCGGCATCTGCTTCAACCTTTTGACGTACTTCTAATTTTTTGGAACCCATTATAAAAATCCTCCTGTTATTTCATTTAGGTGGCTTTAGCAGGGGTAGCAGAAACACTACCCCTGCTAATTCACTTATTTCAGTTTGTCGCTGATGGTCTTCAACCAATCTTCATCGGGAGATTGATACGGTCTAAACTTCTGATTGTCTCGTGCTCGGTTGTAATAGATAGCGTTATTTTCGCTCATCAAGCTCACATCATTTGCACTTACAAATCTTGAATATTCCTCCGGAGACATATCAAAGGCAATCTTCATAGAGAAGTAGGACATAATATCCTTATCATCTTGATAAAGTGCATTGAAGCTGTCCTGCCAAATAAGGGTGTGTACGCCCTTTTGCGCACCATCTTTAACAATAGTGCGGAACATTTCTTTCAGCGACAGTCTTGAGTTGCTGGACGAAGAAGGCATGATGTTAAACAAGCTGTCAATGTCCTCAGACTGAGACAACTGAATCTCAGATTTGAGTTCTTCAGCTCTCTGATAACCGAATACGAAGAAATACTTGTCAGTATCAATGCTGTTTGCGCCATTACTTACATCGTCATACATCTGCGAAACAATGCTTTGGATTTCATTTGTATCACCGCATCCGACATACTGAATGTATTCCGGTAGAAACTCAGCAAGGAGCTTAGGGGTGTCCTTGAAGTAGCTATCATCCAACGGTTTACAGTTAAACAGGTAGATGAAAGGTTTATCGGGAACCTGCTGATGGGCAATCTTATAATTGATACACAAGCTCAAAATGGAGAACGCAAACATACTTCTTGCTTTCTCGGTATCTCCGCCAATCATCAGCAAGTTGGAATACTCGCTGCGAGAGAAATCCATTGCCATGCTATTGGAAACACTAAGCGGCTCACCAATGTACAGTCTGCCGGGTGTCTTGTAGGTATCTGCGTTCAGCGTTACAAACTGATTGAAGATGCTGTAATTGTTATCTTCAATATTAGAAAGAAGAATGCGGGTAGGTTGCTTAGCATCTGCAAACTTCTTTGTAGAATCGCTAATGTCTTGGAGCATTCCACGATGCTTTTCGGGTTCAATGTAGGCAACTCTAAAGTGGCTATTATATTCCTTATTACCGGCTTCGGAGTTGTACACAGCTCTGCCGGGGTCATCAATAGAAATCTGGTCGATTTCTGTGCTTCCACCATCAAGAAGAAGATTGGCATCAGCTTTTGAACACTTCAGCACGATTCTGACTGCCATTTGGTCAAATACAGCTTTATCAATGCCGGTAATGTTGGAATAGCTCTGCGAAGCCAAAATCATGTGTACGCCGAAAGCTCGTCCCTGTCTAACAATACGCTCCATAATAATAGCGGACTTCTTTGCAAACTCATCGTTAGAGTTGGAGAACAACTCGTGGAACTCGTCCATGATAACAAGAATACGAGGCATTTTCTTACCAAGTTCTCTATATTCTTCAATCTTGTCAACATGGCTCTTTTTGAACAAATCGGCACGAATTTTTTGTTCTCTTTCCAGAGACGTAAGAATGTTATAGCCGAACTCTCGTTCACTTTCGATGGCAACGACTTTGAAGGAAGGGAGGACAAAATCTGCATAGATTTTGAACTCAACGCCACGTTTAAAGTCAACAAGGTAGATAACCAGTTCTTCGGGCGAATACTGCATCAATGTTCTCAAAATGATAGTGTGCAACAAACTGGACTTACCGGAACCTGCGACACCGGCAATAAGAGCATGATGGCTTCCGCCAACGCCGAGCGTAAGGTACTGAACTTCGTTTGCACCATGAATACCAATAGGAATACGAATGCCATTCTTGGTTGTATTAGTGCTTTCCGCATTATTAACTTTTTCAATTCCGATTACAACCTTATCTGCGGACTTGATACCCTTTTTAAGCGTTGCAATGATTTCGTTCATTCGTTCATCATTCGGCATTTTGATTCCGTTCCAAAGGAACTGCTGATTTTTAACAGCTTCGTTGGTACACATAATCTGTGTTGCATCTGCCGAATAATTGAACACCTGGAAGTTCGCTTCAATATTTTTGATAAGAGGGTAGGAGCGTTCCGATACCTTCTTATACTGGCTTTCATTTCTGTATATTACAGTAAAGACACCACACTTAGGACCGGAAGTAACGATTTGTTCAAGCAACTTCAAAGATTGGTCGCTCAATCCTGCCGGGTAATCCATAAGCATAAGAATTTGGTATGCTTCTGCATTCTGTTCAGCTACCAGGTTGTACTCAAAAATATTGTCGTACTTACCCTGTAAGCAACGCTGCGTAACGTTTGAAATATGGTTCGTCATAATTTTGAGCTTGTCTTCAATATCAGACGGTGCCGACCATATCTTACCGTTAATAATTTCGCTTGTTCTATCATCAACATCAACCAGACGTGTGAACATAGCAAAGCTCTCGCCAAGGGTAACGGGGTCAATAAAAGTGAAATTAACCTTGCCAGGGGGCAACATCATAAACAAACGCATACCCATTTCACAGGCATCTTTCACAACATTGGCACGTCCCTCGCCGTTGAACTTGAAAATATAGTTAAATTCAGAGCTGAACTGAGCACAATGAGGAATTAAGAGTTTCTCGCCTCTGTACATGAAATAGTAATACTTATCAAGGAACTCTTTCGTAAAATCACTGAGTTCTAACTGAGAAATATCGTATTCCAACGTACTAATGAAAATGTTACGAGGCATTTCTTTAGCACATTCATAGTGGTCAAACATCGGCTCAATCGAATATATGCGAGAATATTCATCTGCAAATTCCTTCGGCGGGAACTGTTTGCAGAAACCATCAATCAGCTTGTTGATGCGAGTGAGTTTAACTTCTGAACTTGAAAGTATAATCTTTTTGGTTTCAGCTTTGCTCTTATCACGCTGAGCCACAAACTCAGCAGTCATAGCATCTAAAGCCGAGAGAGCAGTATCCCATTCAACTGTAAGCTGACGGTGCGAGGCGGATTCTTGGCTATCATAGTTTGTATGTAAATCATCTTTATTGGCAATTATGGAAGTTCTCAGCTTTGAAATCTCAGCATTTAATACTTCCTCTGCACGACGGCACATTCCGTAAAGCTGAGCTGCTTTGTTTGCCATATCTCTTTTACGACCGTCTCGGATTGCTGTATTTACCTCATAAGCGAGATTGATGAATTTATCTGTTCCAGACAAAACTTCATCAAGGGACAGAGAGGAAGAAACGGTTTGGGACTTGGCTGTGCTTTCATATTCGTTTTTACTGGTAATGCTTTTTTCTACGCTGTTAATTAGCGCAAGAGCTTCCTTGCATTTCTGCAAACGGGTGAAGACATCCCTTTTAGCACTCATATCTTGCTCAAGGATGCTTTCAATCTTTCTTCTGCAACCATCAATAAGAGAAGTCTTTTTAGTTGAGAACGCCTGGACTTTAGAATCAAGGCGGCTTTTCGTACCTGCCCATTCGCTCTTTTCGCCATTTGTACGGTCTTTAACAACACGTTCTGCAATATCAATAATTGATTTGCATTCCTTGTCGAATACAATCAACTTTTTCAAAAAATCAACAAACAATTTTGGTGTATATTCCATGTTATTCTTACCTCCCATCACCTTACACCAGCTTCAACGTAAGCTGACATAAACTGATTTTCGCCAAGCAAACTGCGAATTTCAGAAAAATTATACTTAGTAACTGAGACAAGAGCAGCAGTATGTCTTGCTTCAATTCTTTCAATTTCCGATACGGTTGATTGCACTCTGCTTTCGTAGGTTTTAAGCGTATTGATTTCGTTGTTGATTTGAGAAACGATGCCATCACGCTTTGTAACTAAAGCATTATAGGTTCCCATCCAAGGGTGCTGTTTTCTCATGGAGTCAATAGAGGCTTTAGCCTGTTCGGACTGGTAAAGCAAATCTCCAAACTGAGTCTGATATTTATGAAGCTGCTCAGCCGTGCATTGCTCCATCTTATAAGCTGTTGCTTTAATTGAAGCAGCTCCGGAGCTTGCCTTATCCAAAGTTTCCTTATGCTCTTTAACAAGTAACAAACAGTCCTTTTCTACTGCTACCATTTGAGCTTCAACTTGCTGTAATTCCTCCCATAATTGGAACAGTTTTTTTCTATGAGCTTCAATTTCAGCAGGAAATTCCGACTGAATCTGCACAATCGCAGTTTTGTTTTTCTCTGAATACTCGTGTTCAGTTATGTACTGAGATAGAATCTTTTTTACAGCAGAAATCTTCGCAGCAACACTTAAATAAACCTTTTTCTGTGTTTCGTTTGCAAACATAATAGCATTGTGATAGTCTGCACTATCTTCGCACGAAACGCCCTTGCGAATCAGAGCTTCATCCGAATCGCAACCGTTCTTAGCAAGAAGTCTCAGCCAAAAGACATCAGAGCAGTTCGGCATCCACTCTAAAACTAATTTAGATACGGTGAGAGCTTCCGTAAATTTTCCGTTTTTAACTAAACGCTCAAGGTTTTCGTATTCGTCTCTAACATTATCGTGAATTGTCAAGGTAGAGTCGGACTTTGTAAAGCCAGAGGTGTTTCCGCAAGCAAAACATCTATCTGCTTTGTGCATCAGCTCTCCGCATTTATCGCACTTAGTAATAATCATTTGGAAGCACCGCCTTTCGTTTTTGTATCGTTAGCCATTGCATCTACTTTACCTTTAAGTTCAGCAGCATTGGCAAGTTCTTTCATAATTGTATCCATTTGCGAGTCAGCCTTATAGTTTGGGGAAATGAGAGCCTTATAGTCTTTGGCATTCTTTTCGCAAGTATTAGCAACCGACAATGCTTTTTGCTTAACTTCGCCAGCCCATTTAATACGTTGCTTCTTTGCTTCTTCAGAATCTGCGGCAGCTCTGCGACGGGCTTCTTCATCGCTTGCTACTTTCATCTTGTAGATACCGTATATTAAGCCTATTACGGCACCTGCGATTGTACAAAAAAGCAATACCGACATAAAGGAGCCACCTTCCCACATGGCGGGAATTGCATCTCCACCGTTGCAATCACAAGTGATGATTTGGCAAGCACAGTTTATCAGTTCAATACCAAACCCCAATATATACAATACAATCGCTACACCGGCACCTATACCGGCACCTGCTAACATAGCTAATATCGCCGTCATATATTTTTCTCCTTTGCTTTGCTCTTGTTTTTAATTGTTATTGTCAATAATGTCAGCCAAACAATAACTGAAATTACTTGGCTGAAAGATATGCCGTGGATTATACCCCGGACTGTATCTCCTCGAATAAATTCAAGAAAAAATCTACCGCAACTATAGATGACTATATATCGCAATAGTAAATTCTTATTTTTCCAATCATCTTTGCGGATGAGGACAAACAAATAAATAAAAATCCCGACATTAAATGCTGCTTCTATCAGTTGAACGGGAACCCTATTCGCTGTGTTTACAATTCCGTCGTCCATTATTGTGTAGGGCATAGAAAAAATATCCGATTCTACACCATGACAACAGCCTGCAAGGAAACAGCCAACACGAGCTATTGCGTGAAATAATGGGATGCACACCGCCAACACACCAATAGCGTGAGGGTCTTTAACGGTTATCAACTTTGAATTTAATCCCCAATAGTAGCCAACCAATAAACCGAATAATCCACCGTAAAAAACAATACCTGTATTTTTTATGGTGTCAAATGTTATAGGTTCACCCACTCCAATAGCTCTATAAATACCGGAAATACATCCGAACAACTTCGCAAAAACCAACATACTTATAATGGAAACAAGTAGTACTTTCATGTACTCTTGGAGGCAATATTTTTTAGATGAAACCAAAATAATATTTAAGCATACGGCAGCAACCAATCCAACAACAGCACAGAAGAAATATGGAGGAATCCCGAATATGCTAAAACCAACGGTATTAAAACTCAATAAAACTCCCTCCTTCTGTGGTTAGTTTTTAAGGTGGATTATTTTACATCGGCAATAGTTCGTACTGCTTCACCATTTGAACTTGTCTTGCATCTGGCGTATTCCATCATAACCATTGCTCGAATTGCACCTTTAGCTTGCTCATCCAGGGTCTCCATGATTTCCTGCGACTTTTTTCCGAGCAATGAACTCAGTTCAAAATCAGAATAATCTATACCGTCATTGAAGCGAATGATTAACTCCTGCGGAAAAATAGCAAGCTGACGTATCATCTTATGAGTTTTTTGATTATGGTCATAAAAAAGAACCAATGATAAGTATGTGCTCCAAGCCATTTTTCTGACTTTACGTTCAATCGCGCTGTACGTTTGCCTGGATACACCTATCAGATTAGCTAATTCTTCTTGCGAGATTTCAGCTCTTGTTCGTAATACAGTTAAGTTGGGCGTCAATGTCGCAATGAATTCATCCTTTTCCTCGTCGGTAAGTAACCATTTTGTTGTGCTATCCATGCCAAAACTCCTTTTATAATTTCGCAAATCGTAATTTCGTAAAGTATATAACTTTAAGTTCAACATCTCACGATAGTTATCATGTAAAATTATACATGATGTTGCCGAATTTGTCAATAGATGTGAGAAAAAAGTCGAAAAAGCATTCGCAAAATTGCCTTTTTGATAGTGGATTTTACATAAAAACATAGCTCCTTGCAATGTTAAAATCTCTATTCGCCGTCAAAATATTCGTCAACATCATAATAACTTCTCGGAATCTCAATGGATGAGATTCCAACCGAAACTTGACAACTGAATATCGTGCAGGAAAAGAAATTTACGAGAAATGGACATAAACATTGGACATAGCGGGTACTATGCCTTGAAAAATCTTATGGAGTCGTTTAAGATATCATTATTAGGCGGTCAATCCTAATAATGATTCTTGAAATGCCTCGACTGATGGCATTTCCCAGGCATCAAGATGTTGCAGCATCATGATGCCGTAGAGGCGGCAGTACCACATCTT
>CALWBB010000225.1 GCA_944375885.1 uncultured Merdimonas sp. | reverse complement strand
ATTTTGAAGCTCATCTTAAGCAAGAAAGCAGGAATACTTTAATTCCCACATTGATTCTCGTTGTTTTTTTCGTCCGTTCTGCGTATAATAAGAGTAGGGAAATCCCTACTTTCCATATTTCAGAAAGGTGGTGCAAAATCATGGCAGCAAATGCGTTTGTGGACAATGCCAAAGTCATGGCAAAAGGGCAAATCACAATTCCAAAGGATGTCCGTGACGTGCTTGGTGTGTCAAACGGTGACCGGGTCACTTTCATTGTTGAGGGACAGACTGTCCGCATCGTCAATTCTGCTGTGTACGCCATGCAGGTGCTTCAGCAGGAAATGGCCGGAGAAGCAGAACGCACTGGCCTGACATCAGAAGATGATGTTATGGCGCTTGTTAGGGAATTGCGAAATGAGGATGAAAAGGCATGAGAGTTCTGATTGATACCAATGTCCTCATTTCTGCCGCGCTGAGTGCAAGCGGCACGCCTTATCAGGCGTATGTAAAAGCGGCCTCTTACCCGAATCACGGTTTGATCTGTGAGTAAAATGTGGACGAAATGAAGCAAAAGCTGATGTGCTACTGACCGGCGATAAGGATTTCTTAGAGTCTGGCGTGAAAAAACCGGCAATTATGACACCGGCAGAGTTTTTGAATATCTGACTGGCATAAGGGCAGCGGGCCGAACGTGAAAAGCTCCCGGCCCGCTATATTTATACCTGCTGTATCTCGTTTTTGAGCATACGCTTGATTTTATCGCTCATAGCTTCAGTACGGATCTGCCAGAATGTAAAACAGACTGCACAATTACTATTTTCACTATTTTCTCCATCTGCCCGTCTTCATTTAAATCAGCGTCAAGCACTCCGATACGAATGGGAGAATTTATTATCGTATGAACCTGTTCTATATCATATGCGTAAAACTGCGTAACCGCGCCATCCTTCATTCCATCTCGTAAATGCTCAAGCACATTCACATTCGGATCTGCGCTATGCCGATTTGCTATAATAAAGATTACGTTTCTCCCGGATATAAGCAATAACCGAGAAAAGGACAAAGCTTCCAATAACAATAGTCAAAGCTGCGTTTGGAACCATTTCCAATGGATAAAAATGATAGACTACAAGAGCGGCGTCCGCCACCGTCCAAAGCATAACCAGCCCCGCTGAAAACGCACAGGCCATCTCCCTGTTCAGAGGACTGCTTCCAGGCCGTTTCATCGAAAAGCTTGCATGAGCAAACATCGATAAAAACGCCAGCAGCAGAAGCCCCCACAAAATCCATTTTCCCGCAAATCCATTCGGTTCTCCGCTCGCACTCCAGTGTATCACCAGGTTCCCATGGATAAAGCATGTTCCTGCCAACGTAGATACAGCCGCCGCGAAAAGCATCACAAGAGAAAGCCATCTCCACAGCTTAACCGGTGGTAAACGAAACATTTCATTCTCCTTTCATCCTTATCCAAGCTGTTTCCAACTGATTTTGTTCCAGATACTTTTGAAATTTATTTTATTCAATTACCATTCCAATTCCCGATAGGATGACGATTGTCTCCATTCATCTAACGTTAAATACTCTATTTCTACGATATCCCACCATAAAATTTCATCAAAATCTTCACTCACCAAAAACCAATCCCAGTTTACCCTGTGATCCTCCCATACCTCCCCAGTATAAACATAATAATAGTTTCCCCGAAACTCATTATCCACATATAATTCTTTCAATTCATAATTAGGGTCAACTACAAACGCGGCATGACCTTCACTTTTTTCTTCCACATACTCTGCGTAGTTTTTAAGCTCTGGAATGTTATCCCACACAAAGTCCGCAATTTCCATATACTTGTCTAAGTCAAAATCATTCCTGTCTGCCGCTTTCTCAATGATGGCTGGCTTTCCCGCAGGATATTCCGCTGGCTTCAAAGAATAAAAAGCCCCATCCAATAATAAATAGAATCTATTATCCGTTGTAATGACCAGCGTGGCAGGCAAATATACTCTTTCACTATCCCTATCTTCAATTAAAAAAAATCGAATATACAATACCGGATATTCCGCCTGGAAATCTGGTGAATCTGCGGTCATCTCAGAATTCGCAAGCATACTTGGTACTTCATTTTCCATACTTAATATAATGGCAACTGGACTTTCTCTTAATCCATCTGTATAAATATAATTCGCATCCGCTTCTAATGACGAAAAATAATTTTCTTTTTTTGAAAAAAACACCGAAGGCAAATTGTTTTTTGCTTCTTCTACTTTAGTCTGATACTCTTCCAGCAAATCACTACGCCACTGCTCATCTATATCATCACCTGGACGAAGCTCAGGAAAATATGTTTCATCACTTACAAAACCCACATATTGATCTACCGTCCAGCACCCCTTGATAGAATTTAATATTTTATCTATTTCTTCCAATGTCCATCTGTTATCCAAAAACGAATCCTGTATCCTTGATTCGTCTATGCTCAATGTCTCTTTACCCAAAATTTCAAATTCCAGATACCCTCCGTCTTTCTCAGCGCGCTCATTTTCAGTTTTCACATCATTACTGTTTTCTTCTTCCTTCGACTGGCTGTGTACGCTCTCAGCATCTGAAGAATCAGCTTGTACTTCATATCCATTATCTTCTGCCTGGTTTTTCACTCCACACGCAGCCAGAAAAAGAAACAATACCACGAAACATCCCCGTAAACCTTTCACCTAATCTCCCCCCTGCGTTAAAAACCCTTTTAATAATCTTGGCAAATAATTAAATTCCAGTAGTAATCGAATCAAGTTCTTCAGACACTTTATTTCTCACCAAATTTTTCGGCAAAACTGTATTATTACCGTCTTCCATCAGCCAGACAATCACATTCCTTGAATCTAAAATAGTTTTTCCTATATCCTCGCCATATCGAATATCACTTTCCAAGCCGATTGCAATATAATTAAACGAAAATTTATATTTTTGAATCAATTTATCTAATATAGAATACGCCTGACAATAATACTGTTTATTAGCATCAGTAATTTGGTCAGAATCTATTTCCGGATGTCCTTCCGTGTTCATCCAAAATGTATACAGATAGGCCTTTCCCTTCTCTGCATATAGCCCTAATGATTTCCACTTTTCTGACTGCATTTCAACAGTAATAATTTTCCCCCATCCAGTCTCTCATTGATTTCCGCAATATCTTTTAACCTCTGTTGATTTGACCACTTCCAGTCATCCATACTGAAAATGTCTGTTATATTTATATTATCTCCGTATTCTTCAATTATCTGTTCCAAAATTTCAGATTCTATAGCTCGTTCTTTTATTACATGAAACTCCCACGCTACAGCCATAATTCTTTCTCCTAAAAATTATTTTTAAAGGCTGACTAAAATTGCAGCCATCTGAATGTTCCCATTTATCTTTCACTACTTATTTAAGATACTTTTCTTTTTGATAGCTTCCCCTGTCATTCTGAACATAGTCCTGCTCATTTGCGATATCTGCCTGTTTTCTACATAGTTAATACCCTCAACCGAACCCTTCAGCCAATCCTGCCTTTATATTACTCCTGTCGGCCTGTCCATCTCCATCCTTAAAGTAGAACTAAATCATTTCATTTTTCCGGTACTTATATATCTGGCTCAAATGCTCTTACAAAAAATAAGAAGAAGCAGAAACTGAAACTGCCAGTTTTTCTGATATCCAAGTGTACGGCTTCTCACGGACAGCTGTGGGATTCCTGCGGACCCAAAGTCCGACGGGAAGCACACTGATGTCCGTGAGACGTCCGAACACAGGATACAGAAAACTGGCACCCTCATGTTCTGCCTCTTCTTATTCCAACTCAAAGGCCCCCGTATACAGCTGGTAATACTGTCCCTTCTGCGCCAGAAGCTCTTCGTGTGTTCCTCTCTCAATAATTCGTCCGTGGTCGAGAACGATGATCACATCCGAATTCTTTACCGTAGACAGGCGGTGGGCGATGACGAATACCGTCCGGCCCTCCATCAGAGCGTCCATACCTCTCTTCACGATGGCCTCGGTACGGGTATCGATGGAGGAGGTCGCCTCGTCCATGATCATAACCGGCGGATCCGCCACGGCCGCCCGGGCGATGGACAAAAGCTGTCTCTGGCCCTGGGACAGGTTCGCGCCGTTTCCGGTCAGCATGGTCTGATAGCCCTGCGGCAGACGGCGGATAAAGTCGTCTGCTCCGGCCAGCCTCGCGGCTCCGATACACTCGGAATCCGGCGCGTCCAGCTTGCCGTAGCGGATATTTTCCATAACCGTGCCGGTAAAGAGGTTGACGTCCTGCAGCACGATTCCCATGGAATGGCGCAGATCCGCCTTCTTGATCTTGTTGATATTGATGCCGTCGTAACGAATCTTTCCGTCCGCGATATCGTAGAACCGGTTCAGCAGGTTCGTGATGGTCGTCTTGCCCGCTCCAGTAGCGCCCACGAAGGCCACCTTCTGCCCGGGCTTCGCGTAAAGTGAAATATCGTGAAGCA
>CALWBB010000224.1 GCA_944375885.1 uncultured Merdimonas sp. | reverse complement strand
GATGTCAGAGCGGGAAGAGGTGCTGAAAAATGGCTGAATATGATCCTCAGAAGGTCGGATACCTGCTGGAGGTAGGAGAAGAGTATCACAATACGCTGGATATAGAAGGCTTTTCTCGGATGATGCAGAGCCCTTCCTATTGCTATAAATTTTATTGGCTGGAAGCGATTGTGAAGCTGATTTCCCAAAATAAGGAGGCGGCCTCTTACAGGGAAATCATTGATGAGATGATTGCAAATGCCTGGTATTCTGTGCTGGAATTTCATGTGCATCTGAGTGGTCTCTGGGCAGACGGGGAGATTCGGGATAATCTTGAAAAAGCAGTTCTGAAGCTTCACCGTCTGAGCGGCCTGCCCGCAAATGCCTCAGACGTAGAAATTAAAAATCAAATCCGAAAATTTGAGAAAGAACTGCATTCGGAAAAGATATTCCTGACCCAGAATGTGCCCTATAAAGCCCTGTCAGGATTTGCAAATAGGGGAGAAGAACGCATTGATTTGAACAGCAGTGCCGGAGTTATGATGAGCTATTATAATCGGCTCAGTACTCTGTCGCCGCTTCCTTACACTTTCGGAGAGCAGAAAGGGCTGGATCGGGAAATCAGATTTCATGAACTGTGGATACAGATGATACAGGATTATACGGTTCCGATTCTGGGGTGGATTCAATATGAAAAGGTCCGCTGGCTGCAGACTGTGAATCCGGAAGTCCCCGGCCTGGTTTACAAGCTGGCGCCCATGGATGAAAAGATGCGCAAGCTTTCTCATGTCCGAAAGCTATGGGACGGGATTTTGGATATCACGCAAATCATGGATGTCTTTCAGGAAAAGCCCGTGAAGAAGGAAGACTATGAGGTGGATCATTTTATTCCCTGGTCTTTCGTCATGAATGACGAGCTTTGGAATCTAATGCCGATGGATTCTTCTCTGAATGGAATAAAGAGCAACCGGCTTCCGAGGTGGGATGTCTTCTTTCGGAAATTTGCGGCGAATCAGTATATCATGTATGGGCTGGTACAGGAGAAGCCTGGGATACGGAAGCTGTATGAGAGATGTTACCGGGATAATCTGCATTCTATCTGGGCCAGCCAGGAGCTGTACCGGAAGGGAAATTCCAGGGAGGAGTTTTATGGGATATTGGAGCGGAATATGAGGCCGGTGTATGATTCAGCCAGGCGGCAGGGGTATGAGGTGTGGGAAAAAGTATATTGAAATTATGTGGAACACGTACGAGAAATATAGGAAATAATATATGAGCAGAATACAGGAGTCTATTGTCGAACTAAATAAAGGATTTGCGACGGCTTTTATCGATCATTCGTTAAATTCCAATCTGGCCTATCGCCCGGAGTTTATTTCGAATAATTACCGCCAGGGCCGAAAGGTGCTGGTCTCGATTGAGGAGGAGCTGGCGCGCTGCGAAGAGTTCTGCATCAGCGTTGCTTTCATTACAAAGAGCGGCCTTACACCGCTGCTGCAGATTTTAAAGGAGCTGGAGAATAAGAATATTCCTGGGAAAATTCTGACTACGGATTATCTGACGTTCAGTGAGCCTGCCGCGCTGGAAACGCTGGCCGCGCTGAAAAATATTGAGCTGAAAATGTTCATGTCCAATCGGGAAACCGGAGGGTTTCACACAAAGGGATATATTTTCCGGAAAGAGGAGATTTACCGCATTATTATCGGCAGCTCTAATATGACGTTGAATGCAGTCACCAGGAATCGGGAGTGGAATACAAAGCTTGTCTCGGCTAGACAGGGAGAGATCACACAGCAAATATTATCAGAGTTTGATGAGCTGTGGAGGGATAAGCAAAGTCTTCCCTATGCAGAATTTATCGGAAAGTATCGTCAGGTGTATCAGAAGGAAAAGCTGATACGGAAGCAGAAGAAGCAAGCCCTGCAGGAAGATGTTGTGGATTTGGCTCAATATACTTTGGAGCCTAATAAAATGCAGATAGCCTTCGTAGAAAACCTGATGAAAATGCGGTGTGAGAAGGTGGATCGGGCGCTTCTTCTAAGCAGTACCGGGGAACGCGTGATAATAGTGATACCGCACGGAAGCGCCGTAAATACACGGGCTTTGGCGGCATAGTCCTATTCAAAACGCGTAGCTAAGGTCCCGGAAGACCGGTGGGGAAAGGCACCGGCAGTTAAAAACAGAATATGGTCGATTTGGGTAGGACTGAATCAGTTTGTTAGTGGAACAGACTGAATCAGTCTATTTTTTTACCCTTTGGCAGGATGCCGGGTGGCTACCGGCTCTGCATGACCATCACAACCATGACAATCGAAGGAGGAAATCAGATGCAGAAATCAAGGAACATGAAAGTTTATGGAATGAGCGGATACAAGTACAGGGCGACGCCCACGATCATGCTCAAAGGACAGTGGTTGAAGGAACTGGGATTTGATATCGGATCTTATGTTTCTGTCAGCTGTGAGAACGGCAAGTTGGTCATCACGCCTGATACGGAAAGGGCGGCTATGAAGGAAGCAGAGGCAGCGTTCATGGAGAAGGAAATGAAGCTTTTGCAGAAGAAGTTTGAGGTGGAAAAAGAGAAACTGCATGCACGCTTTGTGGCAGAGAGAACAGCAGAATATGGTGTTTGTGCGGAACAGGGGGTGTGATGATATGGGAAAGATTATCATGATAGGAGCGATGAAGGGAGGCGTCGGAAAGTCTGTTACCACGTTCAATCTGGCGTATTCCCTGCAGAAGAAGGGCAAGAAGGTTCTGGCTGTGGACTTTGATCCGCAGTCAAACCTGACAATCTGCTTTGGGGCGGAAGATGTGGATGTAGCGATCGGAGACCTGATGCTGGCGGTGATCGAGGATGAAGAACTTCCGGAGCGTGAGGAATATATCTGGGAGAGGAACGGAGTGGATTTCATCCCGTCATCCATAGGACTTTCGGCAGTAGAAGCGAAGCTGAGGCTGGAAATGGGTGCGGAGAAGATGCTGGCGGCTATCCTGGAACCGCTGAGGGATGAATATGACGTCATCCTTATTGATACCAGCCCGTCCCTGGGGGCACTCAATATCAACGCTATGGCGGCGGCAGATGAAGTGATCGTGACGGTGAATCCTCAGCTTCTGGCGATGAAGGGCTTGCAGGATTTCCTGAAGACGGTGAAGAAGATCAAGAGCCGCATCAATGCGAAGCTGGATGTGGCGGGAATCCTGCTCACGATGTGCGATGCAAGGACGATCCTGTGCAAGACCATCACGGAGCAGGTGGCGGAGACCTTCCAGGGACAGATCAGAATCTTCAAGAGCAAGATCCCGAATACGGTCAAGGTGGGTGAATCCGTTTATTACAGCGAACCTCTGGCGGAATATGCGCCTGAGAGCAATGCGTGCAAGGCATATGACAGACTGGCGGGGGAGGTGATCGCGTATGAAGGCTAATGCACCGAAAAGGAAGATATTTGATGCTGTGGATATGCTGACTGGGGAATCTCCGGCGCAGGCCACGGAAACGGTAGCGGGTGGAGTACAGATGCTGCCCGTGGATAAGATTGAGGCGTTCCATGACCATCCGTTCCGCCTGTATCAGGGCGAGCGGCTGAATGACATGGTGGAGAGCGTGAAGGAACACGGAGTCCTGAATCCCGTCATTGTCCGTAAGGTAGGCATGGAATATGAAATGCTTTCCGGCCACAACAGACAGAATGCGGCCAGGATTGCAGGGCTTACAGAAATCCCAGCTATTGTGAAGGAAGAGATCTCTGATGAAGAGGCTTATATCTATGTGATCGAAACGAATGTGATCCAGCGATCCTTTGGTGATCTGCTTCCTTCCGAGAAGGCTACGGTCATGGGGATGCAATACGACAAGGTACGCTGTCAGGGGAAGCGGAATGACATTATCCGGGAACTTCAGATTCTGAATGGCGAGACACCGACAGAGACTTGTGGACATAATGGCCACAGGTTCAAGACCAGGGATGTCCTGGCTGAGGAATATGGATATTCAAGCCGGAGTGCGGCGCGGTATCTGCGGATCAACAGCCTGATCCGTCCTTTCAAGGATCTGGTCGATGATAACAAAATTGCTCTTCTGGCGGCTGTAGATGTGTCCTATCTGTCAGAAGAAGAGCAGGAAACCGTGTATAAAGTAATCAGCGCGATGGGAGTGAAGCTGAAGCCGAAAATGGCTGAGGAACTGCGGAAACATGGTGGGAAACTGACTGAGAACATGACGGAGAGCCTTATTGAAGCGATGATTGTGAGAAAGACTTCGCCCGATGACGGAACAAGGGTGAAGCTGCCCGACAATATCTGTGAGAAATACTTCACCGGTATGAGCGCCGTGCAGATGGCAGAAGTGGTGTCGCAGGCTCTGGAAGCGTGGTTCTCCGGGAAGGAGGCTGCCTATGTTCAACGCTGAAGATTTAAAATGTCTGGATCCGCACTATTTTTCCATCATTGCCACGGATGCCTTCGATGTGACGATCATGTCCAGAAATACCGGCCATTACTGGTATCTGCATAATCCGGAGTATCCGGAGCAGGGAACGGTGATCATCTTCCACAAGCACAAGGCTTCCCATCCGTATCACCAGCACGGCAGGGCGAACACTCTGCGGCAGGCGGTACGGGGGATTCGGAAGCACGATAAATGGCAAATGAACGGGAGAAAATGGTGAAAGATAGGCTCTTTTGAGGGTGGAATGCTCTTGAAAGAGCCTAATTCGTAATCTGCTGAGATTTGTTGAAAAGTTTAGCAGGGGGAAATAAATCTTTGACATGTTAAAGATTTTGGTGTATACTTATGTATGGCGAAATGGGTATCTCAATGGAAGCATTTAGCAGGAGTTGAAGTGAAACTATGAATATTTCGTACAACGGATTATGGAAACTACTAATTGATAATGATTTGCAGCGAAAAGATCTGATTGAAAATCTTAATATCAGTTCTTCTACGCTGGCAAAAATGTCAAAGGGAGAACCGGTATCTCTTACAGTGTTGGAACGAGTTTGCGAATACCTCCACTGTGATATTGGTGATGTTATGAGTTTCCAAGAGTCAAACAAATATGAAAAGAGAGGATGATATCATGCCAGAAGAAGTAGTATTGAATCTAACCCCAGATCCCAAAGTGCTAATAGCATTAACGCACACGGATATCAAGCCTTTAGATGCTTTGTGCGAGTTGATTGATAATGCGATTGACTCTTTCACATCAGCAAAATTACAAGGGATAAACATAGTTAATCCATGCATTAGAATTGATCTTCCTTCAATTAAAGAAATCAATAGTGGGACTGGATTACTGAGAGTATCTGATAATGGTCCTGGATTAACCATGGAAGCTGCTGAAAAAGCATTGAGAGCTGGATTTTCAGGTAATAACCCTTATGATAGTTTGGGTTTGTTTGGCATGGGCTTTAATATATCTACGGGAAAAATCGGAAGTGTAACAAAGTTTTATTCATGTCGCGATGATTCTGATAAAGCATTAGAAGTTACGATTGACCTTAATAGGATTAACGCTAACAAAGATTACAATGTAGTCGCATATTATGTTGAAAAGGTAAATGATATGCGCGGTACCATTATTGAGATTAGTAATTGGTGGCCGAACGGAAATGATAACCGAGATTTTATTAAGAATCTGGTCAATTACGGAGTGAAAAAAATCCGAGACGAGCTGGGCAGAAGATATGCGACCATATTAAAAGAAGGTAATATCAAGATTTATGTTAATGAGGGAGAGTGCATTGCATTTGAACATTGTATATGGGATGACTCTCGCTATGTAGAAAAGAGTAAACACGGAAAGATTCCGGCGGTGTTTAGATTTGATAGAGTTTTGCACACACAGAAGAAATGTGCTAACTGTACGACTACATTGGAGTCGTTTCAGGATGAGTGCCCTGCATGTGGTTGTCGTGAGACAAGAACATTGGAAGAACGCGTATATGGTTGGGTAGGTATTCAGCGTTTTGATGACTTATCAGAGTTTGGTATTGATCTTATCAGAAATGGAAGGGCGATCAGGATTTCAGAGAAAGCAGCATTCTTTGAGTTTGTTGATGAATTTCAGAAGACAATTAAGGACTACCCTATAGACAGCAATTACGGAAGAATAGTAGGTGAAGTTCATCTAAATCATGTTCCTGTGGATTTTATGAAACAGGATTTCCAGAGAAGTAGCTCTGAATGGCATAGGGCTATGGTTTTTCTGCGCGGTGAAAGTTCGCTTCAGCCTACGCAACCTGGAGCGGATAAAAATGAATCACCTATATTCAAACTGTTCCAGGGATATAGGAAAGTTAAAACAGCTGGAAAAACAGACATGTATATGGGCGTGTGGGATCCAGTTAAGGAAGAACCTCGCAGAATAAGCAGAGATGTTGAAAAAGAATTCTACGAGAAATTCAAGAAAAAAGAACCTGGATACTATGATGATACTGAATGGTGGAAGAAGGTAGAAGAGGCGGACAAGAAGCCGGTTAAAGAAATGCCGTTATGCCCGTCATGTGGTTGCCAGAATCTTGAAGAGGCAGAAGTTTGCTTCTCATGCGGAGCAATCCTTAAGGGTAAAAAATGCATTTCGTGTGGCGAAGAGATTCCGTTGTCTGCAAAAAGCTGTCCGAAGTGCGGAAGTAGTCAAGCACCTAAAATTATAAAACCGTGGACATGTAATATCTGCGGCACAAGTAATGATCCTACTTTTGATAGTTGTAAATCTTGTGGAGCTCAGCGCGGTGAAGAAAATCATCTTACATTTGATTACTTGAAGAAGCATAGTGATAAAAATGATGTTTTATCAATTGCAGATTGTTCAATAGAACTTGCTAATGGTAGCAAGAGTAATCCGATCCGGGTTGATGTATATGAGGTGACTGAGCCGCTAAAATCGAATAATGGAACAAAGAGCCTTCCGATTTTTACTGACAAAACTGATTTGAGTACATTGTCAATATTCATCAACTTGAATCATCGGATTTTTAAGCAGTGTAGGATAAAGCCTGAACAGATGATAGCGGAAGAAATAGCTGAGTTTGTATATATGACGAATCGTTCGATCAATGTAAAAGATGGAACACATACGATTCCATATATTGCGTGGCAAATTATTGAAAAATATTGGGCGGAGCGTTTAGAAGGGAGTGGTAATGATTTAAGGGCTTCGGTAGAGAGCATTCTTTTATCTATTAGGGAAAGATTGATTTACTCAAACAACCCGGAGCTGTCAAATTATTTTGACTTGTTAGATTCCGACCAGCAGAAAGAGTTTATTAATGAGATGATAAATGCCGGAGAAGATATTTCTAAGGTTTCAGAATATAAGGCGGATTGTAGATATCTGAAATATGTGCCTGCAGCGTTCTTAATAAAGCTGTTTGAGTTGAAACCTGAGTTTTTCTTTGATGGAAAAGTGTGGGACGAACCATACAGTATAAGTGATGTAGGCGAGGATATTACCGCATTCATGCAGGAGAGAACGAAGGCACTGTATAAAGGTTGCTTAGATGATCTGCTCTTCTATATCAAATATAAAACGCCAAGCGATATGATTGTTCAGAGGACTACGCTTGCAGTTGAATGGCTTAAAGAGAGGGTGGCCGAATAAATGTTTATTGATAAGGAAAGCATCAAATCAAATTCGTGGCAATCCTTTGAACGCCTCATTTGTAGGCTTGCTATGGCGGAGGGGTTTACAGGCGCAAGAGTAGTTGGCCAGAGTAATGATCATGGTGCAGATATTATTGCGACAAGAAATGGTATTAGGTGGCTGTTTCAAGCAAAGCATTGGAAAAAGCCAGTTGGTATCGAGGTCATCGATGAAACCTTAAAGGCAGCTCAGTTATACAAAGCCAAGGTTCCTGTTATTGTGGCATCTAACGGTTTTGATTCAAAGGCGATTGACCATCAGAAAAACCTGATGCAGAGCGGGATAAATATCCAACTTTGGACACCAGATATTTTAGTGGAACATGCCAATCGTCTGGGAGATGGAATACCTAATAAATACCCGGTGCGAGAATATCAAGAGAAAGCCATTCAGGGAATAATGAATGCATATGTGAAACAAGACGGCAAAGCACTTGCTGTGCTCGCAACTGGCATGGGGAAGACTTTTATTGCTGCAGAAACGATACATCGAATGGTGGCAATGAATCAGAACCTAAGGGTGTTGGTTCTTGCTCATACAAATCCGTTAGTATATCAGCTTGAACAGTCGTTTTGGAAATTTATGAATCGCAATCAGAAGTCTGTAGTGTGGAACGGATATGAAGAACCATCTATGCAAGAATTAGAGACTTCATCATTTGTTTTCGCATGTGTAAATACGGTTTCGGATTATATTAAGAGGGTGGACGATTTTCCTGAATTTGATGTCATTATAGTCGATGAATGCCATCATGCTGGTTCATCAATGTATAGCACGGTTTTTGAAAAAACAAGAGCCGGAAAATATAATGGACCATTTTTGTTAGGGCTTACAGCGACTCCTTGGCGACCAGATGAAGTCGATCTTGCGGATATTTTTGGTGAAACAGTTGTCTGTATAGATATGGTGGAAGGGCTGAAAAAAGGCTTTTTATCAAATGTTGATTATCGCATGTATACAGATAATATCGACTGGGATGCGCTGAGAAATCTGGAAGGACAAACATTTACTCCGAAGCAGATTAACCGAACTCTTTTTATTGAGCAATGGGATGATTCTGTAGTTTATGAACTTAGGAATGCGTGGGGTGAACAACCGAATCCAAGAGCTATCGTATTTTGTGGAACAATTGACCATGCCAACATAATGTGCACCAAATTGAATGCATTGGGCTTTTGTAATGCGGCAGCCATTTATTCTAATTCGGGTAGCGGTTATTCGATGACACAGTATGAGAAGAACAGGATACTTGCAGATTTTGCTGATGGCCTGATTAATGTAGTATGCACTGTGGATATTTTTAATGAGGGTATAGATGTGCCTGATGTTAATATCTTGGTTTTTCAACGCGTAACGCATTCCAGAAGGATTTTTATTCAGCAGTTAGGGCGTGGGCTTAGAATATCTGATAACAAGGAGAAGGTTATTGTTCTCGATTTCGTTTCTGATATTAGAAGGTTTGCAGCAGGACTTGAATTAAAAGATGGATTAGAGAAAGACGATCTTGCTCCTGCAGATAAGCATAAGCCCGTAAGGATAAGCTTGCCAAGTAAAGTAACATTTAGAAAAGTAACCGGTGATGATCCGGATACCGAGAAATTTTTAAGAGTTTGGCTTGATGATATCGCTGCAATAGAAGAGTCAGGGGAGAATTCAAGCGTACTAAAGTTCCCTCCGGTATTTGAAAATTCGAAGGTATAGGTGATAAGAATGGGTTTTGATCAGAAGGCAATCGTTGAAAGTATATTGAAAACGGAAGAATTAGCACAAGCGGAAAAGACAGCAGAACTTCGTCTTCGGAGAATAGCTACATGGGATACACCCACAATAGAGTATGCCTATCAGAACACGGAAAGCATGAATACAATAGCATTCATTTTTCCGGATCTTGCTGAAGATGTAAATGAATGGGTTAAGTGGGGGCTTGATATGCTGAGTCATTATGATTCATGTATTGCCTGCTTTCCGGCTGAAGCACTATCTGATGCAAATCTTTACTGCGATTGTCTTTCTGAAAAAGGATTGGAATCACTTCAAATCGGCGTTGTTGCCTATGACAAAAATGGGAATATTATGGTTATACGGATGTATGTTCTTGCGGATACATCTAGCAAAAAACGATCAAAAGGTGAAAGAAAATCATATTGGTGCTGGTGGAGAGATGCAAGTCATTATGAAGTGGCAACGTTACTTGAACTTAGCGAAAAATATGATGATCTTGATGAAGATATTTATACAAAAAAGGTTTATCCAGAGTTTTATGACATGATGATAAACCAGCAAACAAAACAATGGGATGGAACGCCCAGAAATAAGAATTATAGTGTTGCTTCCTTTAAGGCAGAAAAGCAGAATTACAAAATTCCAATGTGTCAGCTTGGATTGTGGGAAGCATCAACGGGGCATATCACACCCAAAGGAAGGATATTGTTGGAAGTTGTAAGAAAGAATGGAGATAGCAGTAGAAGATACTTGGCGTATCTATCTAAATTGCTTTTATTAGATGGGAAGCATTTGGACTTAATAAAGGACTTAGATGACTTCCAAAAGAGTTGTCCGGAGGTGATACCTGAATCAAGTGCCGAGTATTTTATTCTGTTTGACAACTATATGGAAACTAAAGGATCCATAGGAACACGGAAACCTTCGGCTGTAAAAACAGGAGCAAAGAAGGCGTATGTTAGAGACGAACCTAAGCTTTGGAATAAGCTTGGATTCATCATTCCTTCAGGAAAAGGAAGGTATTATTGGCCATTTAAAGGAATAAAATTCAACTGGCCAAAAATAAATGAGATTCTAATCTCCACTGAGGATAGTCAGGAGGATGTTTTATGAGCAAATACAAAATAGTTGACTTGTTCAGTGGAGCAGGAGGCTTTCAAATCGGATTTGAAAGAGAAGGCTTTGAGACTATATTATCAACCGATTTTGACGAAGATTGTGAAAAGGTACACAAGAAGAATAGACCCGACATTCCTTTTTTGAGAATGGATATACATGATTTATCTTCAGAACTAATAGATAAGTATGTTGACCCGAATATAAATATAGATGTTCTTATAGGGGGACCACCGTGTCAGGGATTTTCAACTATAGGTAAGCGTATTTCATCTGACCCGGACAAAAGAAAGGCGTTTGATCCTCGAAATACTTTATTTAGAGAATACATCAGGGTGCTTAATTATCTTAAACCGAAGTTCTTTCTTATGGAGAATGTTCAAGGGTTGTTAACGAGAGATAAGGGGAGAATTTTTGAGGAAATAAAGGAAACTTTCAAAAAGACAGGCTATGAATTTAATTATGTGATTTTGAATGCTGCTGATTATGGTGTTCCTCAAATACGAAACCGAGTATTCTTTTTTGGCAACAGAGTTGGGGTAAAAATGGAGCCACCGTCACCTTGCTGTGATGGAACTGACGAGCATCCATATAAAACAGTAGGAGAAGCAATAGGTGATTTAGCAGATTTGTCGGATGATCTGGAATTTAATCATGTGGCATTGAAGCATGGAGAAATTAATTTAAGACGATATGCGTTGATACCTGAAGGAGGACGACTTCCGGAAGATCAATTACCGGAAGAATTATATCGGAAGAATTTTGGAAATACATTTAAGAGACTGCATAGGGATAAGCCGTCACTGACAATGGTTCCAGGACATAATGCGTTTCCTATTCATCCCTGGCTGAACAGAAGCTTAACTGTTAGAGAAGCTGCAAGAATCCAAACATTTCCAGATGACTATGTTTTTGTTGGTCCGAGACAAAAACAGTGTATGCAGGTGGGAAATGCTGTTCCGCCCGTTATGGCTCAGTGTTGGGCAAAATACTTAAAAGAGGAGCTGGATAAATACTATGGAGATAAATAGTTTTGTGGATCTATTTAGTGGGGCAGGCGGACTGTTGCGAGGATTTATGGACGCCGGTCTTACTCCTGAGTTTTCTGTTGAAATGTGGGAACCAGCTGTGCAAACGCACAGAAGGAATTATCCTAATGTTCCACTCTGGGACAGGGATATTAGAACAATAAAAAATAAGGAAATACAGCCTTATAAAGGCAAGGTGGATCTCATTATAGGGGGACCACCGTGTCAGGGCTTTTCTACTATCGGAAAGCGTTTGGTGAAGGATCCGAGGAACGAACTAGTATTTGAATTTATTCGATTTGTTAAGGTTATTAAGCCTAAAGTTTTTTTGATGGAGAATGTTCGCGGTCTTCTTTCAGCAAACAATGGACTTATAAAGGATGCAATAACCGCTGAATTTGAGAAGATTGGATATAATGTTACGCACGAGGTTATATGTGCGGCTGATTATGGGGTACCTCAAATGAGATACAGGGTATTGTTCTTAGGGATTAGAAAGGATCTAAAAACAATGCCTACATTTCCAGAGAAAACCGTTACGAAGGATCATTATGTGACGGTCGGAGATGTGATTATGGATTTGGTTGGTCAGGAAAATCAGTTTCCTAATCATGTGCCTATGAATCATAACGACATTGTAAAGAAAAGAATCTCACTTATTAAGGAAGGGGAAGGAATACCAGATGCTGGTTTACCTGAGGATGTTGCAAAGGGTTCAAGGTCTGATTATACGGACAACACGATAAAAAACTTTAGTCATGTATATAGGAGATTGAGTAGAACTAAGCCGGCAACGACAATGGTTCCAGGACACAATGCTTTTCCGCTTCATCCGACTGAAGATAGAAGTCTGACGGTAAGAGAGGCTGCAAGGATACAGACATTCCCTGATGATGTAATTTTCGAGGGTACACGACAAAATCAATGTATTCAAGTAGGGAATGCTGTTCCGGTTAAACTGGCGTATGAGATGGCAGAGCATATAAAGAAATTATAAAAAGCAGCAATGACAGCCGTACTGCCATTGCTGCAATTAGCGAGAGGACTTAACTACTAAGGAGTGGTTTGAATATATTCGTCAAAAATTGTGCGAAGTTTTTTAATCCATCCGTAGAGTGTTTTCTGGGGCTTTTGTAATATATCGGATGCTTCCTTAACGGAGAAATCCTGCCCTAATAAGGCGAGCAAATCCGTATAATCAGAATACTTAGGATATTTTTCCTTTACATATTCTATGAGCCCTGACAGTAACTTGAAATATGCATAATCCGTGGGAATGCTTGTTGGAGAAACAGGCTCAAAAGGATCGGTGTTTCCGTCATTGTCTTCTAATTCAAGAGAAGAGAAGAAAACAATTCCTTTATTAGGGCGGAACGAGTGATTGTAGCCATACGGACATTGCTCACAATCAACGGCGAGTGTTTTGGGCTGTCCGGGTAAACCTTCATATTCGGGATTTGGTATTCTGGATGGACAGCGTTTACTCTTTCCATCTTTTCCGGTAATAATACAGCGATTTTCCTGTTTGAATCGATCTTCCTGCTTCCATTCCTCACGTTTGTAATCAAGATAGGTTTGCTTATCTACCTCGAATTTGAGAGCGGGAACCATCACTCCTTCAACTCGCATTTTGCTGATGGTAACGCCTTGCTTCGATTCGCTGGAAGATGCTTTGAACTGCTTGATACCTTCTTCTGTGGTTTCACATAGAAGGAAATACTTTTTTTGCTCAGAATTGTCTCTGATGGACTCAGATGTGATTATTTTCATTTTATTCTCCTTATTCATGCGAATTGCTTGAATCCGGAGGATCACATATCTGAGACCTAAGTCTTGTTTGAGCAAAAAGGCACACAAACAAGGAGGTATCTGCACATAGGTTCACTGGTAGCGGTGCTAACGGTGAAGCGATATGTGAATCCTCCTGCTTATGCGCGCTTAGATCAAAGCAATTAGATTAGTATTTGTAGTTTTTACTTGGTGAATGCGTAATTTGGGGGTCGTGCTAAAATCATATTGAGTGCTCCTTTCTTCGCTGATTATTAACTGTAGAAATAATCGAGTTTATATAGTTGGGGGTCAACGGTTGAGGGCAGTTTATTCAGTTTAGGAGAGTTAATCATTTGACGAGAAGGTGACAAAAATGGACAAAGACGTGAGAATGCATTTGACTCCGGGCATTTTCTTTAATCTGCTATTGGCAATTAGGAAAAAACCGGCTGCGAATCAGGAGAGCTGTTTTAAGGACTTACTTTATATTTTTGATAGGTCTGTCAAGGGGCTATACGGAAATAGTCTTAAGACGATAGCTTCACGGTTCAGAAATTGCGATCCGGACTTAACCAGTGATTATATTCGCTTTGGTGATCCGGTAGCTGTAGATGCATTTAATGATCGCCTGAAGGACGACTACAATTCTGTCGTAGATGAGATGGTGAAATATTCAGATAAATATCTGGATTTGCAGACAAATGGTAAATGGATTGTAAGATCGTTACTACAGCTTATTTATGAAGATGATGACATTAAAGAGAATACGAAATTCCTCGTTATCCCTGGTAATGTCTTGGCATACCGTGATGACTTGAGGGATATGAATACTATTCATGTATATAATTTTCTCTTGGGAATATGGCATTATATTTGTTCGTTACAGAACGGAAAATGCGGTCAAGAAACATATTTGGCCTTATCTGATTATGTGAGTGAAAGCAGACCGAGAAATTTTGATAAATCTCGGATAGGTTTTAACGGATTTGAAAATATTCATCTTTCTTATGACACGAAACTAAATGATCAAACTGTGCGGTATACGGGATTGACCGCAACTTATCTTAATGGTGCTGGGGAAGAGACATCTCTTTCCGTAGAAGGAAATGTTGATCAGCTTTTTGTGAAATCAGCAGGAGAAAAAGCAGATCATGGATCAGAGTTTACTATTGAGATAACGCAGAGAAACGATAAGCAAGCCTATAATCGATTTAAGACATATCTGGAACATGCGAAGGCAAAACACCAGATGAAAAAAACATTTCTCTATGAGACTCAACGCCCTTTTTACAGTTTCTTTGTATGTAATGATGTTAAAAAACGCGTTACTCCGGTTGGATCAGGATTAGGCGGAAGCCATATCCCTGAACCAGCAATTAAGAACATAAATATTGATGCTTTTCCGGAAGGACAGAGATTTATTATTCTTTCAGGTACGGGTGGTTTGGGAAAATCCATGATGATGACTCATTTTTTGCTTGATACCATAGAAAAAAACCATGGCAGGATTCCGATTTTTGTTATTTTAAGAGACTATGATCCACAAAAAGAAGATTTATTAGATTTCATATTTTCTGAATTCAAGAGGCATGATCCGGAACTGAGGTTGCCAAGCCTTGTTGAACTGCTGTCACATGGTAAAGCTGTAATTTTGTTCGATGGTTTAGATGAAGTAAAAGCAGATAATAGGGATAAGCTAAATAAGGATCTGGAAGTTTTAGTAGATAGTTATCCGAGTTCTATGTTTATAATTTCATCTCGTCCAACACTGAACTTTAGGTCATTCAGTAGATTTATGGTTTATGATTTACAGGCCTTTAGTCCGGAACAATCCGTAGAGATGATTGAGAAATTGGATCAGAGTGTTATAGATCCAGAAATTCAAAAGGATTTTATAAGAGATTTAAAAAATAATCGTTTCAAATTTAACTATGATGAACGGACAGAGTTCTTAGGTAATCCACTCTTTCTGACAATCATGTTGTTAACATATGAGGGAAATCATGATATTCCAACTCAGCGGTATTTGTTCTATGAACAAGCTTATGAAGCGATGGCAAAAAAGCACGATGCCACCAAAGCATTGACGAGAGAATTTGCGACAGGACTTAACAGTAGGGATTTTCAAAAGTATTTTGGAGAGTTTTGTGCTATAACTTATGAACAAGAAAAGTATGACTTTACATCAAATGAAATAATAGATTTTTTCCAAGATGTAATTGATGCTAATGGCCTTGAAACTACTCCTGAAGCGTTTATTGATGATATAACCGGAAAGATTTGCTTGATATATTTAGATGGAGAAAAGTATTATTTTGTGCATCGCTCATTCCAAGAATATTTTGTTGCGTATTTTTTCTCCAAACAGATAGAACAAAATTTTGATGCGGTTTTGGAAATGATGATGTCACGAGATGAAGGAGATCATGATAGCATGGTGTTACCCATGTTGTATGGAATGGATCCACAAAAGACAGAGTTATGTATTTTCATTCCTTTTTTAAGGGAGTTGTTTGAAGGGCGAGGTGAAAAAGATAATTATTGGCATTTTCTCTGTCGTTTATATCCTTGTATTTATTATGAACAGGGAAATACAAATGGTGGCTGTGCTGAAAATATAGCGGAATCATCAATATATGAATTTATAGCGGAAACATATGACATAAAGGAAGAAGTTTATGGAGACGATCTTCCAGAACTTGATGTTATGGTTGATAAAGAATATGTTTACTATGATTTGGACTGGCAGAAGGAAACTACTGAGGGAAACAGGATTCAGCTTATAGAACGTCATAAACTGCCTACCGGATATGAAGAAGCCTACGAAGAATACAATGATGAGCCCATAGAAATAGCTGGAAGAGAGTATGAGATTGATGTATCAAGAGTTTTTGGAAGTGATACATATAAGGAAGTTCGGACTATGTTGGAGGCACCTGATTTTCCGCTAAAAAAAGAGTATATCGCTATGAAAAAGAAGTTTGAAAATCTAAAGGAAACATATGACAAGAAAAAACCGAGAAAAAGCTTTATCTCAAGATTTCACTAAGAGTACCGCCGGGGCAGATAATACTGTTCCGGCGGTATTGTCATATTAGTCTTTCTTGTAAAACATTGTCTCATATCCATCCGCCCGGAGTAGGATGTCCGGCATCCAGTCAGGAGACCTTCCCATCTGTTCACAGACGGCATTCAGGTCAACGCGAGGATCACATTCGATGATCAGTTCATCATGGACATGTCCGACGAGCCGCACATATTTTTACCAGTGCTGCAACACTTATGATCTTTCCAATCAGGGATACTGCAGCGTGACCATCATGGAGCGGATGCTGGATAAGATCGTGATGGAATCCCTGAAAATGCAGATGCAGCTTTTCTCCGATAAGGGGATCACGGTCGAATGGTGCAGGGAAGAGGCGGCGAAGAAGCTGAAGCCTGCGGAAGAACGGGTTGCGAAGATCCAGGCGGAGATCGCAAAGCTGGAATATGAGGATTTCGAAATGCACGGCAGGTTCGGCACGGGGGAGATCAGCCGCGATGAAATGACTGCATACCATAAGTCGTCTGAAAAGAAGATGGCGAAGCTTCGGGAGCGGCTTTCTGCGGCGGAAGATAAGCAGGCGGCGGTCCATAAGGACTGGGATGATTATACTCACGGCATTGAAGCCCTGTACCGTGTGAATGGCAAGAGAAAACCGGACAGGGATATGCTGGTGGCTCTGATCAGGAAGATATCCATCAAGCATAATGGGGAATTTACGATAGAGTGGAATTTTGACCGCAAGTTCAAGTCGGTGGATGGAAGCTATGTGAAGGGGGCGAAGAAGATATGAAGAAAGTGGCGATTTACATGAGGCTTTCAAAGGAAGACGAGTATATCCGGGATGAAAGCAACAGCATATCGAATCAGAGGGCTTTCCTGCGCAAGCACATCCGCTCCATACCGGAATTGAAGAAGCTGGATGTCATTGAGTTCAAGGATGACGGCTACACGGGGAAGAACATGAACCGTCCGGGGATGCAGGAACTTCTGGACATGGTGAAGGCGCAGAAGATTGAATGTATCGTGGTAAAGGACATCAGCCGCTTTTCCAGGGATCATCTGGAAACGGGAAAGTATCTGGAACAGATATTTCCGTTCATGGGCGTGAGGTTCATTGCGGTCAATGACAATTATGACAGCAAGGATTTCGCCGGTGGTATAGGTGAGATCGATGTGGCGTTCAAGGGAATCCTTTATGATTTCTACAGTGAGGATCTGTCGCAGAAGGTCAAGTCTTCGATAGCGGCGCGGAAGGCGAAGGGTAATTATACCGCTTCCGTTGCGACCTATGGATACAAAAAGGATCCGGAGAAAAAGGGACATCTGATCGTGGATGAAGAGGCTGCCGAGATCGTGAAGCGGATATACAGGGAGTATCTGGACGGCAAGGCGATTTATAAGATCGCTCAGGGGCTGAATGACGACGGGATCGTGGCTCCTTCCATCCACCTGAAGCGGAAGATCGGAAACGGGTATATCCGTCATAATGCCACGCTGCTCTGGACTACGGTTTGTGTCAGGCGGATGCTCTGCAATCAGACATACCTTGGCCATGTGGTCTATCACAAGTATGAGCAGGAATCGGTTGGCGGCAATGATAAAAAGGTCCTTGATCCGGCTGAATGGAAGATCGTGAAGAACATGCATGAGCCGCTTGTCAGCCAGAAGGACTTTGATAAGGCTCAGAAACGCCTGCAGAGCAACAGGAAGGTAAAGAAGGTCTATCCGAAGCACTGCCTGTCCGGTATGGTGGAATGCGGTATCTGCGGCCATAATATGAGGCACGCGAACAGCGGCAGACCGAAGTATGAGTGTGCTTTTACCTATTTCAATATCAACCATAAGCATCAGCGTAATTCCATCATCGATACCGAGATTGAGGCGGCGGTGCTGACGGCACTTCAGAAGGAAATGGATCTGAAAGCGGAATCCGGGAAGATCTGTGCGGAGCGGAAGGAACTGCAGCGGGGCAAGGCTGATGAAGCGCAGAGGCGTCTGAAGGATATGGAGCGTTCGCTGGATCAGCTGTATGAAGACCAGAGGGAATCCTTTGAGTCATATAAAGCCGGGATGACCGAGAAGGATACTTTCCTTCAGCAGAAGCAGGTTTATGAGCAGATGGAAGAACGCCTGAAAGACAAGATCAGGCAGCAGAAGGAAGCCGTAGAGCGGCTGGAAGACGAGGCGGATGCGATGCCGGACGGGTTTTCAGCCGATCAGGATGAAATTCAGGCAGATCAGCTGACGAGGGAAATGACAGAAGCCTTCGTGGAGAAGGTAATCGTCTGGCCGGGGCAGAAGCTGGAAATAAGATGGAAAACCAAAAAGTGATAGAGAGTCGGGGTGTCTGAGGACATCCCGATTTTTTTAGTTTGGGACTATTCAGAAACGCCGATTTGTGTTAGAATATCTTATGTAAATTACATAAGATTATTATAGGGTGTCAAGGGTGAATAGATGGTTACGAATAATATAGAGATCGATATAAAGGTTAAATGCGTGGAAGAACAGATGACGCAGGCAAAGCTGGCTGAAAAGGTCGGTACGCCGGCATCATATGTTAATAAGCTGATTAAGCGGGATGAAGGCGTTGTGAATAATACATTCGTCAAGATGCTGGAGGCTCTGGGATATGATATAGAGCTTCACTATGTTAAGAGGGAAGGTTGATTCTGAGATGCCAATTTGACATCTCATATTCAGGATAGAAGAATATGACTAAGAAGCAGAAACCAAGTCTTTCTAAGGATTTGACTGAGGCATTGAAACAGCATAGACCCTATGCGAAAAAAGGGCATACCAATGCCGTTTCAGCAATCAATATGCTTGAATCTACAGTTGCGACAGCTTCTGAAGAGTTGCAGGCTGAGATTGATCGTTTGGAGTTTAGTAACATAAGGGATGATGCAGTTTATAAATCTTTAACTGAACAGTTGTCCAAGATAAGGTCGGATTATGCAATCCTTCCGGCAAAACTGAGAGAAGATGTTGACCAGTTATCAAAGTCTACATTTACAGTAACGGTATTTGGTAGAACTATGGCTGGAAAATCAACACTGATGGAGGTACTAACTCATGGGGATGGGTCTTCAATAGGGCATGGAGCGCAACGTACAACGAGAAATGTTAGAAGGTACAAATACAAAAATCTGCAGATTGTAGATGTACCGGGTGTTGCTGCTTTTGAAGGTAAGGACGATGAGGATGTTGCTTTTAATGAAGCAAAAAAAGCTGATCTGATATTCTTCATTCTTAAGGACGAAGATGTACAGCCATCTGTCGCAGAATGCTTAAGCAGAATTGTCTCTTTGGGTAAGCCAGTTGTCTGTCTTGTTAATGTGAAAGCGGATATAGGGAGTACGGATATCACACCTGCGAAAATGAAGATGTTCAAGCGAGATCTTGAAAAGAAAATGCGGAAAGAACATCTGGAAGGAATAAAGAATCAGCTGTTCGAGTTTGGTCATAGCTATGGTCAGGATTGGAGAACGGTAAGATTTGCGTATGTTCACCTTAAAGCGGCATTCTTGTCACAACAACAAGAGTACCAGGAATATGCATCAGAATTATACTATTTGTCCCGATTTGATTATATCGATCAGGTTATCGTTGATGAGATAACAAGGAACGGCGGGTTTTATAAACTTAAGGCGTATACGGAAATTGTTGCAGTTCCGCTTGTAGATTCTGTAGAAACCCTTTTTGAACAGAGTGCTCAGAATAGCCAGCAAGGGTCATTGATGATTGCCAAGCGCAAAGCTCTGTCAGAATGGATAAGAGAATTTACAAAGAGTGCGGATACTCAAATTGAAACATTTTTGACTACGGTTTCAAGTGACCTAAAGAAAGAAGTTGCAATATTTGCTGAAGACAACTATGCAAACAAGAACGCAAGCAAAAAATGGAACGAGGTAGTAAAAGATAGAAATATACAGCAAAGGGCTCAAAAGCTCCTGGAGCAGTTAGGCGGAGAATGTGAGAATGAGTTACGGGAGATAACCAGGGAAACGGAGTTTGATATTAAATTTTCATACAAGCTAAATACTGAACAGTCTCTTAATATGCATTCTATAGTTAATGGACGTCGTATATGGAACTGGGCAACATCAATAGTTTCAGGCGGTCTTACAATAGCCGGTATTTTTGTGGCGTCGCCTTTGGTAATTGCAGGGTTGGGCGTTGGTGCATTAGGATGGCTCGGTAATCTTTTATTTAAGGATTATGAGTCTAAGGCAAAGAATGCGAGAAAAGAGTTAGAGCGTAAGCTGACCAATCACATTAATAAAATGATGAACAGTTTGCGCAAAACAATGAAAAATGTACTTTATGATGAATTGCTGAAAAAATATATGAATCCTATGGAAGCTACGATGAACGAAGTGGTTTCGTCATTGTTCGCACTTTCAGATGTTCAACATATGTTTGCTAAAAGACTAAATGGTAAGCTTGAAGAAACGAACAAGCTGGTAGTAACGGAAGCTTTGGCATATGAGGGATATGAAGGATTGGAATATCACATAAATAGTCTGGCCAGAATACCGGGATATGCAGTTATGATTGTCTTGGACGACGGAAAGAGATTTCCAGATGATGCAAGAAATTCATTACGGAATTTGCTGAAGGAACAAATATGGTTTGTCTTTCAAAAGGATAACCTTAAGTCAATGCTGGGGCAAGCGATAGGAAAAGGATGCGAACGCAGTGAAATACGAATTCAGGACATAAATGGAGAGCCAAGGATTGCTCATATTCCAGCACTTGAAACAGTTGATGCATATACTCGAAATAGAATACGAATGGCGCAACAGTTGACAGGACTGTTGATAATGAAATGAGCGGGAGGATAGTGGCATGAAGCAAGAAATAGTTTCAATCTCTGATTGGACTCAGAAAAGCGAACTTTTACTCCAAAAGGTAAAAGATGTATTAGAGCAGGTGGGATATAAGGAATCTTCTCTGCCAACCAGTGTATTTGATATAGAAAAGCCGATAAGCATTGTTTTTGTCGGCCAATTTAGTGCGGGTAAGTCTACTATTATCAAGGCGCTGACCGGCATAGAGGATATTGAAATTGGCGAAGGTATTAAAACCATGGAAACACATTCCTATGATTGGAATGGGATTGAAGTTGTTGACACACCCGGTATAAAAACAACTATTCGTCCAGATCACGATGAAATCAGCTATAAGGCAATAGCAAGAGCAGATATGCTTGTTTATGTGGTCACGGAAGAGTTGTTCGATGACTTAGTTGGACAAAACTTTAGAAAGCTATTGTTGGAAAAAGACAAAGCTGCTGAAATGATTCTTGTAGTTAATAAGATGGCTGATATAGGGAATACCGAAGAGAACCGTATGGTAAAACTAAAAGATTTGGAGAAGGTTACAACTCCGTATTCTCCAGCAGATCTCAGGACTGTATTTGTTGATGCGGAATCATATATTGACAGCTTGTCAGAGGATGATCCAGATATTGCAGAGGAACTTAAAGAACGTAGCAATTATGATCAGTTGGTCGAAACGTTGAATGAGTTTGTCGCAGATAAGGGAATATCATCCAGATTGACAACAGTGCTTTATAAATTGTTTGATATTTTACAGGGTGCAATTCCTCATTTCCAATCATCTACAGGAGATGATGATGTTGATGCTGTCGAAGAGCATATGCTTAGAGAACGTTATATTATTTCCCAGACTTCATGGAGAATAGAATCTGCAGTTAAGGCGATCTATGAAAGTGCTTCTTCCGAGATAAGAGATAAGGGCCGTTCTATTGCAAACGATATATATGATTGCAGTGATGAATCCGCAGCTGAAGCTATGCTTGAAAAAGCCTATAGCGATGTTAATGAGATTTCTTCAAGATGTGAAAAAGATGTAGTTGCGAAAATTGAGGAATTAACTACAGACTGTCAGGCACAGTTGGATGATTTTTATAATTCTGATTTTTCTAATGCTTTACGGTTCAGGTTAGGCAAGAGAAAAGATGGTGGTAATGCAATCATCAATCAGATTCTGAAAACTGACTGGATCGCGCAAGGAAGCAGTAAGATAATTGCAAATACAACTGGTGCGAATGCGGCTGCAAATGGACTTAAGGCTTTTTCGGGAAGCAATGCTCATGAATGGGTTCTTAACATAGGTCATTACTTTGGTCATAGCTTTAAGCCGTGGGAGGCTGTTAAGTGGGTTAAGAAAATAAATATAGCTGGTAAAGCATTAGGGGTTTTTGGCGTTGTGTTCTCATGGGGGATGCAGGCCAAAGAAGATATTGATGAAGATAGAAGAAACAGAGAAATCCGTGACAACAGGGAAAAACTGCGTGCAGGATTTAACGATGCAGCCAATGGGCTTGTGATTCATTATAATAATGCAATGAATGAATTGCTGAATGAAAATTATCGTAAGCGCATCGGAGAGATAGATAATAAGATCCTGGACATTCGTGCGCTCAGGAAAAATAAATCTGATGCTTGCAATTTGCTTGAGGCTACACAGAATGAATGCAGGCAACTGATTTCGGATATACACAGAGAAAGTATTTCGCAGGACGCCTGATGCCTTTCGCTGGTAATCACAAAATAATATGACAGGAGGTATGCTTTAATGGCATATGAAACACCGCTTACAATAGCAGAAGTAATGAAGGATATTTCCGCAAATAAATATGTCCTTCCGTCAATACAGCGAGAGTATGTGTGGGATACGACACAGATAGAAACACTCTTTGACAGCTTGATGCAAGATTACCCTATAGGAGCGTTTCTGTTCTGGGAGATCAGCAAGGACAAGCTGGGCGATTATGATTTTTACGAGTTTCTGAAGAATTATCACGAAAAGAATTCTGTTCATAATAAAAAAGCTGACTTAAAAGGGGCAGATGGTGTAACTGCGGTTTTGGATGGACAACAAAGACTTACATCCATCTATATAGGACTGAAGGGAACATATGCCTATAGGCTGAAGTATAAGCAGAAGAAAAATGATAATGCATATCCTGTAAGAAGACTATATCTTAATTTGATCGATACAGCGAAAGACGGCACAAATAAATATGATTTTGAATTTAAGGTATGTGATACAGTAAAAAATTCAGACGAAGAATACTGGTTTGAGGTTGGTAAGATTTTGGAGATGGATGATCTCGGGGATGTTGCGACTTATGTAACGGATAATATCAGCTTTTCTGAAGATTTTAGCTACACGAAGCAACAGGCGAAGTTTGCAACAAATACGCTGTCACAGTTGCATAAAGTGATCCATACATCACTCACACTCAGCTACTACAAGGAAAAAACTGATGAACTGGATAAAGTTTTGAACATTTTTATCCGTGTAAATAGTGGGGGAACTGTGCTTACATATTCAGACCTTTTGCTTTCTATCGCATCCGCACAGTGGGAAAATCATGATGCGAGGGAAGAGATAACAGACTTTGTAGATGATGTAAATTCAATAGGAGGTGGATTCAGAATAAATAAGGATTTTGTATTGAAGACCGCTCTGGTTTTATCTGATTTCCCGGACATCGCATTCAAAGTTGATAATTTTAATAAACCCAACATGATGAAGATCGAGGCAAACTGGGATAAGATCAAGAGGGCTATAAAGCAGTCGGTAAATCTTGCATCTTCATTTGGATATACGGGCGAGACTTTGAGCTCGAATAATGCGCTTATTCCAATCGCATATTATCTCATGACGATAGGAATGCCGGACAATTTTGTGGATTCCAGCAACACTAAAGACAACAGGACAAAGATAAAAAAATGGCTTATTATGGCCTTGCTCAAGAAGGCATTTAGCGGACAGCCAGATAATGTTATACGTCCGATACGTGATATCCTCAGGGAAAACGGAACAAACGACTTCCCGATAGAGGCAATCATTGATAAATTCAAAGGAACCAATAAGTCGATTCAGTTCAGTGAGGATGATATTGATGAATATCTGCTTAAGTTGAGATATGGTGCAAGAGAAACCTTGTCAACGCTTATGCTCCTTTATCCGTCGCTTGATTTTAGCAATAAGTTCCATGAGGATCACATGTATCCGAAGAGCAAATTCAGGAAGAGTTACTTGAGAAAACAAGGTGTGCCGGAAGATAAGCTGGATCTGTATATCGAAACAGTGAACGATATTGGTAATCTGCAGTTGCTGGCTGCACAGCTTAATGAAGAGAAGCTGACCACTGATTTCGATGTATGGTTTGCAGAACAATATAAGACGGATGCAGAAAAAATCCAGTACAGGACAATCAATATGCTTCCGGATATGGAGTATTCGTATGCTAATTTCCTCCAGTTTGTAGAGCAGAGGAAAGCTAAATTAAAGGCTGAGCTTATGAAAATATTGCTTTGATGGGAGGGCTTTGAAAAAAACTTGAAAAAATTTGTATCACAGGGTTGACACGAGCGGGAACAGGAAAGACCTTGGCTTCAGCCTTTGCCCTTCGGGAAATGAATCCCAGGAGAGCTTTATTTCTTGTACACAGAGAACAGATCGCAAAGCAGGCGATCAGAAGCTATAAGCTGGTATTTGGAAGCTCCATAAGCTATGGCTTGCTATCGGGCACAAGCAAGGATAAGGATCAGGATTTCCTTTTCGCTACGATGCAAATGATGGCAAAACCGGATATTTACACACAATTTTCTAAGGACGAATTTGACGTAATTATATTGGACGAATGTCACCATGCCGGTGCAGACAGCTATCAGCGGATTATGGGATATTTTACGCCGAAATTTTGGCTGGGGATGACTGCGAGCCCGGATATCAATAATTACGATATCTATTCCATTTTTGACCATCATATCGCCTATGAAATTCGGCTGCAGCAGGCTTTGGAGGAGGATCTGTTATGTCCGTTTCATTATTTTGGCATCACGGATCTGGAGATCGATGGAGAGGTCTTTGATGATAATGCGGGGGTCAGAAATTTTGCAAATCTTGTTTCAGATGCTCGGATTGATTATGTGATAGAACAGGCCAATTATTACGGATTCAGCGGAGAACAGGTTAAGGGACTGATATTCTGCAGCAGAAAGGAAGAAGCCTGGGAGCTGTCGCGCAAATTCAATGAGCGTGGATACAGGACAGAGGCTCTGACAGGAGACGACAGCCCCAGCCGGAGAGAAGAGGTTATTTCACGATTAACGGATAATGAAAATGAGGAACGCCAGCTGGACTATATATTGACGGTGGATATATTTAATGAGGGTGTGGATATTCCTGAAATCAATCAGGTGATTATGCTTCGTCCGACACAGTCTCCGGTCGTCTTTATCCAGCAGCTGGGGCGCGGACTTAGAAAAAGTGAAGGAAAAGAGTATGTAGTGATTTTGGATTTCATCGGAAATTACATGAATAATTTTATGATTCCGATTGCCCTGTCTGGCGATCGGAGCTACAACAAGGATTCCATGCGTCGCTATGTCCGGGAAGGCGCCCGCGTGATTCCCGGCAGCTCTACCATACATTTTGATGAGATTTCCAGGAAACGGATCTATGCATCGATTGACGCAGCCAGAACCAATGACCTGAAGCTTCTGAAGGAATCCTATCTTTCCCTAAAATATAAGCTTGGAAGGATACCGACCGTCAGCGAATTCAGGGAGTATGGCTCCATTGACATTACGAAAATTTTTGAAAAGTGCGGTTCTTATCACAATTTTCTGAAGAAATACGAGAAGGACTACCAAGTACAGCTAACCGATGAGCAGGAGACAGTTCTGGAATATCTTTCAAAAAAGCTGCTTTCCTATAAGAGAATTCAGGAGCTGGCGCTTTTAAAGCATCTCCTGGAACGAAAGGATAGGCTGTTGCGTTACAGTGAAATCCTTGGGACAAAATATCACGTACAGCTGACAGAAAAGACAGAAGAATCTGTAGTTCGAAATCTGCGAAATGAATTTCCTAAGGAAGAGGAGCGGAAACGATATGCCGCCTGTGTTCTGGTGGAGCGCGATCCGGATGGAGGATATCGTCTTACAGAATCATTTCGGCAAATGCTCACGGATACGAGATTTTGCAGGATGGCAGAGGAGCTTCTGGATTTTGGAATCCGGCAGTATCAGGAAAATTATGCGAATACCTATCGGGACACAAGCTTCAAGCTTTACCAGAAATATACCTATGAGGATGTATGCCGTCTTCTGAACTGGAAGAAAAATATGAACGCGCAGAACATTGGCGGCTATTTCTATGATGCCGAGACAAAGACGCTTCCGGTATTTATCAATTACCATAAGGCAGAGGACGCCATTGCCTATGAGGAGCGTTTCGTATCGGAGAATTATCTGATTGCGCTTTCAAAGCATCCCAGAAAAATCACTTCGGGCGATGCAGATCATATTTATAAGAGGACAGAAGAAGATAAGGATAACCGGATATTCCTATTCGTGAAGAAGAATAAGGACGATAATGAGGCAAAGGAATTTTATTTCCTGGGTGAAATATTTGCGGAGAATGTACCTCGCCCCATCCGCATGGAAAAGACGAAGGATGACGCCTTTGAAATCGATTATCGCCTGGACGTACCGGTGAGAAGCGACATTTATGATTATATAGTGAGTGATTAAGTCAAAAGGATTGGAGAACTAAAGAAGATGAAGACAATTCGGGTCGTAGCGGCGGTCATTCGGAAAGGCAACCGGATTTTTGCCACACAGAGAGGCTATGGAGAATTCAAGGATGGCTGGGAATTTCCCGGCGGAAAGATTGAGCCAGGGGAGACCCCGCAGGAGGCTCTGGTTCGGGAAATCCGGGAAGAATTAGAGACGGAGATTCGGGTAGGAGATTTGATTGACACGATAGAGTATGATTATCCGGCATTTCATCTGTCCATGGACTGTTTCTGGTGTGAGATTGTGGGGGGCAGTCTGGAGCTGAAGGAGCATGAGGCGGCGAAGTGGCTGGATCGAGAAAGCCTGTATACAGTAGATTGGCTGCCGGCGGACGTTGGGCTGGTGGAGAAGATTAGGGAGGGGATAGATGTGATGGAAAAGTCAAATGTATAACCAGGAAAGTTTAGGAATAATTGATTTTAACATATGATTATGGAGGAATAGCGTGTATATATCTAAAATCTTGATAGAAAATTTTAGAAGTTTTGAAAAGATAGAAGTAGATTTCCATGAAGGGATTAATGTTCTTATAGGACACAATAATTCTGGAAAATCTAACTTGTTGACAGCGATGGCATTGATTTTTGATAGCACTGTAAATAGGCAGTTAGAAGTAGATGATTTTTATAATGGAATAAATATTGATGAGTTAAAAAATAGTGCCCCTAAAATAAAGATAACGGTAATTATGTCACAGTCGAAAAATGAAGACTTAATGGGGGATGAATTGGTTACTGTTAGTAATTGGCTGACAGCCCTTGAAGAGCCATATACGGCCCAGGTTCAATATGAATATTTTTTACCTCTAGGAGAAGAAGAAAATTATAAGAAACGCGTAAGTGGACTGAGTGAAGCTAAAGAAATTTGGAGGATAATTAAAAATGAGTATATACGTTATTATACATATAAAATATGGGCAGGGAATCCGGATAACCAAGTGGTGGTAGATAGTGAAAATCTTCGAAAATTTGATTATCAATTTCTAAATGCAATAAGAGATGTAGAAAGAGATATGTTTAGCGGACGAAATACATTACTTAAAAGAGTAATTGACTTTTTTATAGATTATGAAATCAAATCAGACAGAAGGCTGGATGAGGAGCAACAAGCTAAAAAAATAAAGGAAAGAAAGGACGAGTTTGCAGAAAAAGCAAGACAGATTGTCGATAAGCTGCAAGAACGTTTAAAAGCTGGAAATAGGGAGATTCTGTCTTATGCAAAGGATATTGGAGCATCGTTTGATAAATCGGAGCCTAATTTTGAAGGAGAACTGACTGAAAGTGAAATATATTCAATATTACACCTAATAATTAAGCAAGAAACTGGAATGACATTACCTATAGATAAAAATGGGTTAGGGTATAATAACCTAATATTCATGTCATTATTATTGGCAAAGATGCAAGTAGATGCTGATGGAAAGTATTTGGGAAGTAATGCGAAAGTATTTCCTATGTTGGTTATCGAGGAACCAGAAGCTCATTTACATCCAACAATGCAGGACAAATTTATAAAATTTCTTAATAAAAACATAAAAGAGAAAAAAGTCAAGCAAATTTTTGTTACAACTCATTCTACTTTTATTACTGCAGCTTCACAATTAGATGCTCTAATTTGCTTATATCGAGATGGAATTAATGTTTGTGTTGCATATCCAGGGAAAGCATTTGAGAGTAATAAAGGCGGTGAAAAAGTAATAAATGAGACAAGTAAAAAATATGTTCAAAGATTTTTAGATGCTACCAAATCTAATATGTTATTCGCAGAAAAGATAATAATGGTTGAAGGCATTGCGGAGCAATTGCTGATACCGATTATGGCTGAATACGAAGGAATATCTTTAGCAGATAATCATGTTGCAGTTCTGCAAGTGGGAGGACGATACTTTGAACATTTCCTTTGGTTATTTGATTTAAAGAATTCATCAGCAATTAATAGGAAAGTTGCTTGTATTACAGATATTGATCCCATAAGGAAAAAGAAGGGAGTAAAAGGAGCCACTTTTACAAAATGTTATCCGTATGAATATGGTATTGAGGGAGAAATATATGAATATCAATATAATACAGCGCTAATTGAAAAATATCCAACTCAAGAAGACAGTAATATACAAATTTTTTCTCAAAACAAAAAAGATGGAAAAACATTGGAATATCAGTTAGCGTTGGATAATCCTTCGAGTACATTACTTTTAACGGAGAGTATATCAAACGCAAATGAAATAGAAGAGTTGATGAATATGTTCAATCAAAAAAGCGTTGATGATATGTTAGAGCGACTGCATGATAGTATGGAAAATAATCGAATTAAGACTGCCATACAGAAATCTAAATGGGAAGATTACGAAAAGAAAAAAGCGATTATTGCTTCCAGATATTTGAATTCAGTCGGAAAGGGTGAGAATGCGTTAGAATTGGCTTCTTTATTAAAAGATAATTTATTATTGAAAGGTACTGATGATTACAAGGAATTTATTATTCCGGATTATATTTTAAATGCTATAAAATGGGTGTGTAAATGATGGAAATAACAGCGGATGCTAATTTGGACATTGAAAAAGAATTTAAGATAGAGGCGGGACCTGGAGCAGGGAAAACTCGTTTTTTAATTCATCATATTAATAATGTGATCAGAGAGTCAAATAAACTGTGCTCTACCAGAAAAATTGCATGCATCACATTTACCAATACGGCTGTTGATACGATTAGGCAACGATTAGGAGATGGAGCGACTGAAAAAGTTGAAGTGTCTACGATTCATAGCTTTTTATATAATAATATTGTTAAACCCTATGGAAACTTTATATCTAGTGAATATGGGATGCGTACAGAAATGATTAACGGACATGAAGACCCAATTGTACGTCGGAAATATCTAAATATATGGCTTGAAATGGGGATTTTTGCAGAACTGAAGCACCCTAATTCGCAGAAACAATTAAAGTGCATGCCAGCGTTAAATGCTGCATTAAAAGCTTGGTTGCTTTCAGCAAAATGTGTTGTAAAAAAGGGAAATGTTGAGTGGAGTTTCAATGACAAAGAAGCGGTCTCATATAGTTCGGAAGGGAGGGTTTCTCTTAGAAAAGATAGCCTTAAGATATTGAAGAATGAGTTTTTGGAATACAAAAAGTTGTATTGGGAGCAGGGAAGAATAGATCATGAGGATGTTTTATTTTTTTCTGGAATTCTCATTCAAAAATATCCGTTTATCCTTACTGTTTTGAGAGCAAAATATCCGTATTTTTTTGTAGATGAGTTTCAGGATACAAATCCTATTCAATCATATATTCTTTAAAAAAAAAAAAAAAAAGAAAGTATTGTTGGGGTAATTGGTGATAGTGCACAAGCAATATATGGATTTCAGGGTGCAGACATTGAATTATTTAAGAAGTATAAAATAAAAAAAGAGAATTTATATTCCATCAATGAAAATCATAGAAGTGATATATGTATTGTGGAGTTTTTAAATATTCTTCGTAGAAATTTCACCCAGGTACCATGTGAGAAGTATGTAGGAGCCTCAATGAATTTTTATGTAGGCGATAGGGGGAAAGCCTTTCAAGCGGCTAAAGATATATGTGGATTAGAAAAGTTAGTGTCTCTTTCGAGAGATAATGTTACTTCAAATGCAATGAAGAATAATGTGGAAGGTAGCAATTATGACAAAAAGGCAATAAAAAAATTGGAAGAAATCGATGGCAACGATATAAGGCGAAATCATGTTATAACTTTTGTAAATGCAATAGAACTGGCAAAAAATGGCAAATTTAAAGAGGCATTAAAGAAACTGGAGGTGCTATATAAAAGGCAAACAGAGCCGCGAAAGGTTGCGTTACTTATGTTGTCTGTTATGCTAAAAAAATATCCAGAGTATGCAAGTGATACATTGATACAATTTTACTCTCTATTAAAGATAGAAGAAAAAAATGTGGATTTGCCCAATTTAAGAACAGGTTCTATTAAATCATTTTATGAGAAGGCATCTTATATAGAAGTAGCTCTATGTGTTAATATCGTAGAAGATACTAGTGATCATATTACGATACATAAGGCTAAAGGGGCTGAATATGATAATGTGTTTGTTGTTGGAAATAAAGATTTTTTAGATTTTTTACTCAATCCTAATATCGAGGAAAAAGAAGAGCATAGAGTCTATTATGTAGCATTAAGTAGAGCAAAAAAACGACTGTTTTTATATTTAGATAATTTAAAATCATATGACGAAAAAATTATTTGTGATAAATATGGCATCAAAATTAAGAGATTTGGCTTAGAATAAAGTAAAGCTAAAAAGAAATGAAATCGAAACCAGCAGTAAGGGATCATTTTTATACAATTTATATTTCTTGCATTGCGTACTTGAATTTCACAAATAATTTAGCACTTCTTACTGGAAAAACACTACAGGGAACAACGGCTTTTCTATTTGTCAAAGAATGTATGCAGCCCCCTTTTGCCTGAATTATTTAGAGTGTCAAAGAGATATATTGGAAATTTTAAAGTAGGCCAAAAAAATTAATTGTCATAGACAATGCAGATATTTTATTGAATGATGAAACGAGAAAAGAAAACCTGTTCGAACTGGTAAGTAGGTATCAGGGAGAACAGACAAAGGTTGAGATAGTGTCTTATTTATAGATAAAAGCAACAGGCATAAAAACAGTAAAATACAAATATTATTTTACTTTTGGAGCGATACAGAAATGCAAAATTTTTGGAAAGCAGGATAAAGGGAGGTATTTTGATATGATTTTATACCACGGCAGTAAAGTGCTTGTAGAGTCACCGGAAATACGAATTTCAAAGTACAATAAAGATTTTTATTTTGGTTTTTACTGTACACTTTTCCCAGAGCAGGCTATCCGCTGGGCGACTCGTTTTAATGGCGTAGGTTATTTGAATGAATATCTCTATACACCAGATGAGAGTTT
>CALWBB010000223.1 GCA_944375885.1 uncultured Merdimonas sp. | reverse complement strand
CATTCCCGGCGTGCCCTCAAGCAGGATAAGCTTCACAGCCGTCTCATTTTCATCCAGCCAGATCAGGCAGGCCCGGCCTGCGGTCAGATCCTGAAGCGTCACAATATTCCTTGTACGGAAGGGAGCGATTTCCACATCCTCCGGAATCGTATAGGTTCTTCCATCTGTGGCTTTCAGCGTATAATAGCCGTCCTCCAGAACCAGCTCCTCTGCCACAACGGCGTACTGAGGGGCCACGCCATCCTCCGGAAGGTTGACCACTACCACATAGGGTGTGGAATGAGGCGGCAGAGACATGGTCATCGCCGGTCCAAGATACGCCTCGAAGCTTCCTGTGGAGACATCCGCCAATGCGGCCGGAAGTCCTGTCTGGGCATCCACCAGCACGGTATTTTCCGGGTCAATCGTCAGAAGAATCTCTCCGGAAGGAGCGTTTTCCGACTGGTTGTCTACCGTGATCGTATCCTCTCCCACTTCCTTAATCACGCCGGAAATCTTGACTGGAACTTCGCTCACCGCTCCATCCTCCTGCTGCTTGGCCGCCGCCTCTTCCCCGGCAGTTTCTTCTGTTCCTTCTGTATCTTCCGGAGCTGTCTCTATAGCTCCGCTGTTCTCTTCCGTCTCAGCACTCTCCTGGTTCTGTTCTGTGGATCCTTCATTCTGCCCGCAGGCCGCCGTAAGGCTTAAAGCCACGGTAAGTCCCAGGATCGAAACAAGCTTTCTCAATTTCATAATAGTTCCTCCTTATCCGCCGGGCTTTTGTCCCCGGCTTCGCTTCATTCTATCAGAGATAGGGTTGCCTTGTCCAGATAAAACTATCCCCTTCAGAAACTATTAAGAATCTTAAGAAAGCGTTTCATTTTTATTCCCAATTATACTTGTCCAGTTCAGTTTTTACATCATCACGCAATGTATCATCTATGTACCCATGATAATAGACATCCTGCTCCCTCTGAAAGGAATAGTTTCTCCCTTGATATCTCCCGTAAAGCTTCCCTTTAAATTCGATCGCTTGGTCAAGCAGTCTCTGTGCATGCTCATCGTCCAAATCCATTGGACTTGCGACCTTCCCTTTTCCATAAAAGTTGCTGCGTTCTCTTTTATGCTTCTCGCTGTTCGCCCGGTACATTCGGATTCCCAAAATCTCCCTGTGCGCAAAGAAATGCTCTTCTTTCCCTATGTTTTTTAAAACGACAGGCTGATCATCTATTTTGCCTGTTATAACACTATCCGAAAACAGCACTGATGACAACAGGCTTACAACAATCTCTTTTCTTGCAGCCGCACATGCATAGGAACTTTTTTCTCCGCATACAAACGGACTTCCAGAAATCATTCCGCCCGTGCCCCTATTTAGCAATATCGAAAGCAAATATCTTCGTTCTTCCAACGGCAAAACTCTCTGCAGCAATTTTATTATAGAACAACTTGGGGCAATTTCATACTGGACATCTATTTTATCAACCAGTACCAGTTTCTCTACCTTTTTCAATCTGCCGCCTTCTATCTCACGGCAAATTTTTATGAAATTCAGCAGCTTTTCCAATGCTTCTTCCTGTGAATACATGCGCCACTGAAATGATAAATCGTTGACTATTACCCGCACAATAGCCCCTTTCCATAAAATCTGTTAATTTTATACACCTATTTACCCTCAATTGACAAGGACACACACGCCTCTTGTCAATTGAGGGTAACCTCTGCCTTTATAATAATTCCAGCAGCGATTTATCCCATTCATCAAGAAAACCATCCGGCCATTCACTAATTCTTCCATCATCCTGTAATTCTGGCCGTTTTACCTTATGTCGGTAGTCTGAGTCATCTTTATAGAAATACAACAAATTTATATCTGGAGCTTCTATCACTTTTCTTTTCACTGCTATGCGTATCCCGTTTAATATATGGTCGCTATGAGTCTCCAAAATTACCTGGGCACCGCTTTTTCCTACTGCCGCAATCAATTCCCCCAGTTTTCTTTGACCATAGGGATGTATATGTGCTTCTGGATTTTCAACAATTATCAAATCATTTTCTTTCGCAGATAATAGTGCAATAACAACAGGAAGTACATAGGTGATGCCAAAACCAACATTGACAGTCTTATAGGAATTTGTCTTATTTCTTCCTTCGATATACTCATATCTAACTTCTGAGCTTCTCAGCTGCCTGTCTACCTTAATTTGTGGAGATACCCCCGGAGAAATCTCATTCATCCAAAGCCTCACCTGGTTTGCCAGAGAATCTCCCAGCTTATCTGGAATCAGCACTGCTTGATTTGTCACCTGCTCCATCCCATATTGTTCCAGGAACTGAAATGAAAATTCGCCATTTTCACTAAACTCTCTGTTCTTCAAATTCTGCTCATTTGTAATTCCATATAATTCCTGTGGCCTTATTCTATATGCAGACAAGTATACAAATTGATTTCCAAACACGGATATGCCATCTAGGTTATCTGCTTTTCCTGCTTTAGGGAGCAAATCTTCTTCAGCAGAATAGTTAAAATACAGATTGAGATCCTTTCCGCTTTCTTTGAGCCCGATCCCAATCTTATCTTCCAGCGGTTTCTCGTACAATACGTCCTGTCCATTTCCTAAATTTACATATTGCCCATTTAAGCACAGTCCTTTTTCTAATTTGTTATCCATATAAGACTGCCGCAGCAAAAGCAGGCTTTGTATCACCGTTGATTTTCCCATCCCGTTAATTCCAGTAAGTACATTTACTTTTTTGAAAGGAATATCTATCTTTTCAAAGCACTTAAAATTTTCCAACCTGATTCTTTCTAACATAAAAACTCCTTTATCATTTTCTGGGCCATATTCACACGTTTTTCACAGGCGTATGCTTCCCCGGAGCGCAGTGCTGCGACAAATTCAGAGTTCTGGAGCAGATTTTGGAATGCTCTGAGAAACTCCTGCCGTTTATCTACCAGTTTTTGCAAATCAGAATCTGACATCCGGCAAAAACAAATTCCCCAGAGTTCAAAAATCGCTTTATTAATCGGCCCGCGGCGCCAGTCCTGATTATATTTACGAAACGCGTACTTCCCGAAAATATCTGCCACATATTTCATAATGCGTCTAAAATTATGTTCTATTTCACTAAGCTGATTTTCACTATAATTATTTACACGCTTTAGGCCTTTTATCAGGAAATTATCAATATTTCCTTTGTATTCTGCTCTGTAATCCAATTCTGTAAAAGCTATAAATCTGGTAATATATTCTCTGTCAAGCATTCTGTCTGGGGCCACCGAGTACTGTGTGGCCTCCAAAAACTCCTGGCATTCTGCAAGCTTTGCAATAAGATCGGTCCCTTTTCCCCTGTATAAAGCCTGGCGGATTTCCTGCGGAGTAAGCTGAAGCCCTCCCGTATTAATCCGGCGGAAAATATTAAATACCACTTCATCAGGCGTCCCTTTTTCAACTGTATACGCAATAATCGGCGCTTCTTTAACTCGCCGGATATACTGTCTTGGAAGTTCATCAAAAGTTAAACCGTTAAATTCTGACAGATACTGCAATTTTTCAAATCTTTTTTTCTCTTCGCCGACCAAAAAATTATTAAATGCCGTCAAACGCTGCAGCCCGTCGATTACTACCCACCTGTCATCTACAGAAGCATTAAAGTAAAATGCCGGAAGGGGAATCTTCAGCATAAGGGATTCTATCAGCTGGCTCTGCTGTTCATTTGACCACAACCCGCCTTTCCTCTGAAAATCAGGCTGAAGATCTATCTCCCCATATTCCAATCTTTCCATAAGATTGTATATATTCATTGGTTTCTGCGTGATATTTACATCCGCAGGTATGAATTTTTCCGGTTCCTCCTCATCAGCAGAATATGTCTCATCTCTTTCAAAGGGTTCTACACGAATTCCATCTGCCGAAAGTTCATACACTATCTGTGACAAATATTCTTCTCCAATATTTTCACATTCTTCTTTCAAAATATCTACAATCATAGAATATTGTACAACATTATCATTTTCACCGGCCCATTG
>CALWBB010000222.1 GCA_944375885.1 uncultured Merdimonas sp. | reverse complement strand
AAGAAATTTGGATACAAGAACATTATGGAAGTTCCGAAGCTCGACAAGATCGTGGTAAACATGGGCGTTGGCGAGGCGAAGGACAATGCGAAGGTTCTGGAGTCCGCTGTCAAGGATATGGAAACCATCACCGGACAGAAGGCAGTCCTGACCAGAGCAAAGAATTCCGTTGCGAACTTCAAGATCAGAGAGGGTATGGCAATCGGCTGCAAGGTAACCCTGCGCGGCGAGAAGATGTATGAGTTTGCTGACCGTCTGATCAACCTGGCTCTTCCCCGCGTGCGTGACTTCCGTGGCGTGAACCCGAACGCATTCGACGGACGCGGAAACTACGCGCTGGGTATCAAAGAGCAGCTGATTTTCCCCGAGATTGAATACGACAAGGTAGACAAGGTACGCGGTATGGACGTTATCTTCGTGACCACGGCCAAGACCGACGAGGAAGCCAGAGAGCTGCTGAGATTATTTAACATGCCGTTCACAAAATAAACGGAACTAAAAGGCTTTATCAGCAGGCGTCCGACAGCACATAAGAATTTCTGAACGGTTTACTCAGAAATTCTTATCACCCAAGTGCTGGACGATGGCTGCGGAACTAAAAGGCTCTGTCAGCAGACAGCGGACAGCACATAAGAATTTCTGAACGGTTTACTCAGAAATTCTTATCACCCAAGTGCTGGACGATGGCTGCGGAACTAAAAGGCTCTGTCAGCAGGCGTCCGACAGCACATAAGAATTTCTGAACGGTTTACTCAGAAATTCTTATCATCCAGTGAGGGAGGACGACTGCGGAACTAAAAGGCTCTATCAGCAGACAGCGGACAGCACATAAGAATTTCTGAACGGTTTACTCAGAAATTCTTATCACCCAGGTGCTGGACGATGGCTGCGGAACTAAAATAGGAGGAAAAATTCATGGCTAAGACAGCAATGAAGATCAAGCAGCAGCGGAAACAGAAATTCGCAGTGAGAGAGTACAATCGCTGCAGAATCTGCGGCCGTCCGCATGCATATCTGAGAAAATACGGAATCTGCAGAATCTGCTTCCGTGAGTTGGCATACAAGGGCCAGATTCCTGGCGTTAAGAAAGCAAGCTGGTAGGCCGAAAGCACTTAGCGAAGGGGAGCCCGAAGGGCGAACCCTGAACTTAGTGCGAGGCCGTTCGCGACCCTTAGCGAAGGACGCTCCGAAGGGGCAGCCTGAGGTTAGTGGAGCGAACATACCCGTCAGGTTACTCAGTTTCCATTCAAAAATTTAGGAGGAAGAAGAAGTCATGGCATTGACAACGAACGATCCCATCGCGGATATGCTTACGAGAATCCGTAACGCGAATACCGCTAAACATGATACCGTTGATGTACCCGCTTCCAAGATGAAGATCGCTATCGCGAACATCCTGGTAGACGAGGGATACATTGCAAAATATGATCTCGTAGAAGACGGAAACTTCAAGACCATCCGCATCACTCTGAAGTATGGCAAGGATAAAAATGAGAAGATTATCTCTGGTCTGAAGAGAATCTCCAAGCCGGGTCTGCGCGTATATGCCAGCAAGGAAGAGCTGCCGAAGGTACTGGGCGGCCTTGGAGTAGCCATCATCTCCACCAACAAGGGCGTTATCACCGACAAAGAGGCGCGCGCTCAGGGCGTAGGCGGAGAGGTTCTGGCGTTTGTATGGTAAGATTCCCGGTAATTGGCTGAGGATTTTTACAAGGAAGCACCATGGTTACTGAACAAGGTAACACCGTGGTCACTAAGCTCAGACATCGCGTAAGCGCTCGTCTTCGCTAAGTGTCCAGGTGGGCGTTCACACTAGGCTCATAAATTCGCCAAGTGTTCACAGCCAGGAACCGGGTGCAGATTCGCACTAAGTTCGAGCATCGCCCTTTGAGGGGCTCGCTCTCACTAAGTGCTCATACTGAAAACAGAGGAAGCGCACAGGCTTCCTCCGAAAATCTAAGTTTAGGAGGTAAACAGGAATGTCACGTATTGGAAGACATCCGGTAGCCATTCCCGCAGGTGTAACAGTTACAATCGCGGAGGGCAACAAGGTCACCGTAAAGGGACCGAAGGGAGAGCTGGTAAGAGTTCTTCCCACAGAGATGGAAATTAAACTGGAAGACGGTCAGGTAGTCGTTACCAGGCCGAACGACCTGAAGAAGATGAAATCCTTACATGGTCTGACGAGAACCCTGATCCACAACATGGTGGTAGGCGTAAGCCAGGGTTATGAGAAGGTGCTTGAGGTAAATGGAGTTGGTTACAGGGCGCAGAAGTCCGGCAAGAAGCTGACACTGAACTTAGGATACTCCCATCCGGTAGAGATGATCGACCCGGAGGGCCTGGAGTCCGTAGTGGAAGGCAACAAGATTACCGTAAAGGGAATCGACAAGGAGAGAGTAGGACAGTACGCTGCTGAAATCAGAGACAAGAGAAGACCGGAGCCGTACAAGGGCAAGGGAATCAAGTATGCGGATGAGGTCATCAGACGCAAAGTCGGCAAGACTGGTAAAAAATAAGTAAGGAGAGTATAAAAATGGTTAGTAAAAAGTCAAGAAGCGTAGTTCGCGCGAATAAGCATAGAAGATTACGTAATCATCTCAGCGGTACTGCTGAAAGACCGCGTCTGGCTGTGTTCAGAAGCAATAATCATATGTATGCTCAAATTATTGACGATACCGTCGGCCATACTCTGGTAGCTGCCTCCACCCTGGAGAAGGATGTAAAGGCAGAGCTGGAGAAGACGAACAACGTTGATGCGGCAGCATACCTGGGAAAAGTAATCGCACAGAAGGCCCTTGATAAGGGAATCAAAACCGTTGTCTTTGACAGAGGCGGCTTCATATATCAGGGTAAGATTCAGGCACTGGCAGACGCAGCCCGTGAAGCTGGATTGGAATTCTAGGAAAGGAAGGAAAAAGACAGATGAGACATGAGATTATCGATCCGAGTCAGCTGGAATTAACTGACAAGGTTGTGGCAATTAAGCGTGTAAGCAAAACTGTCAAGGGCGGACGTACCATGCGTTTCACCGCTCTGGTCGTTGTCGGCGACGGCAACGGACATGTCGGAGCCGGTCTTGGAAAGGCTACTGAGATTCCGGAAGCAATCCGCAAGGGCAAAGAGGACGCCATGAAGAAGCTGGTCACTGTGGCGATCGACGAGAACAAGAGTATTAC
>CALWBB010000221.1 GCA_944375885.1 uncultured Merdimonas sp. | reverse complement strand
AACAGACACCTGGAGGATCAGATCCTCGAAGTGAGGGTTCCCATGCAGGATGTGGTCGAGATGAAGAACGGAGCCAGAAAACAGGTTCAGAAGAAGATGTTTCCGGGCTATGTTCTGATCAACATGATCATGAATGACGACACCTGGTATGTGGTGCGCAACACCCGGGGTGTAACCGGCTTTGTTGGACCGGGCTCCAAACCGGTTCCTCTGACAGAGGCGGAGATGCGGCCGCTCGGAATCCAGTCTGAAAATGTCGTAGTTGATTTCAAGGAGGGAGACACGGTTACGGTTACCGGCGGCGTGTGGGCCGACACAGTCGGCGTGATTCAGTCCATGAACCACAGCAAGCAGTGCGTAATCATCAATGTGGATCTCTTCGGAAGAGAGACGCCGGTCGAGATCAGCTTCTCGGAAATCAGAAAAATGTAACACCTATCAACAAAGCAAGTGGGAGGGAGACACCCAAAGACCCGCAATTACCACAAGGAGGTGCCTAAAATGGCAAAGAAAGTAACAGGTTATATTAAATTGCAGATTCCTGCTGGAAAGGCAACACCGGCTCCGCCTGTAGGTCCGGCTCTTGGACAGCACGGCGTGAACATTGTAGAGTTTACAAAACAGTTCAACGCAAGAACCGCCGATCAGGACGGAATGATTATTCCGGTTGTTATCACAGTTTACGCAGACAGATCCTTCAGCTTCATCACGAAGACTCCGCCTGCAGCCGTTCTTCTGAAGAAGGCGTGCAACATCCAGTCCGGTTCCGGAGTACCGAACAAGACCAAGGTGGCTTCTATCTCCAAGGCAGAGCTCCAGAAGATCGCCGAGATCAAGATGCCGGATCTGAACGCTGGCAGCCTTGAGGCAGCCATGAGCATGATTGCCGGAACGGCCCGCAGCATGGGTATCACGGTAGAGGACTAATAGAAACTGTATAACATGTCAGACGTGGGAGGGAGACACCCGTAAATCCCGCAATTACCACCAGGAGGTTATTTAATATGAAACATGGAAAGAAGTATGTTGAGGCTGCAAAGCTCTACGACAAACAGACCCAGTATGATAGAGATGAGGCGATAGCTATCGTAAAGAAGCTCGCCACCGCAAAATTTGACGAGACCATCGAGGCTCACATCCGTACAGGCTGCGACGGACGTCACGCAGACCAGCAGATCCGCGGCGCTGTAGTGCTTCCCCACGGAACAGGAAAGACTGCCCGCGTGCTGGTATTTGCCAAGAACGCCAAGGCTGACGAGGCACAGGCTGCAGGCGCAGATTTCGTAGGAGCAGAGGAGCTGATTCCGAAGATCCAGAACGAAGGCTGGCTGGATTTCGACGTAGTAGTGGCTACCCCGGATATGATGGGCGTGGTAGGACGCCTGGGCCGCGTGCTCGGACCCAAGGGCCTGATGCCGAACCCGAAGGCCGGAACCGTAACCATGGATGTGACCAAGGCTATCCAGGAGATCAAGGCTGGTAAGATCGAGTACCGCCTTGACAAGACGAACATTATCCACGTGCCGATTGGAAAAGCTTCCTTCACCGAGGAGCAGTTAGCGGACAACTTCCAGACGCTGATCGATGCAATCAATAAGGCAAGACCTGCCGCTGTAAAGGGACAGTTCTTAAGAAGCGTAACCCTTGCCCCGACCATGGGCCCGGGCGTAAAGCTGAACCCGGTAAAACTTGCGTAATTTATTGATTGACATACAAAAAAAGATATGCTATTCTACTATAGCATGTAACACGACCCGAAGACAGCAGGTGCCGCAAGGCATAAGGTGAATACGCCTGCCGAGGACGATACATTCATTGGAATGATTTTTCGGAACCTCTCTGTCTAAAGCGGGCAGGGAGGTTTTTTATCCGGATGGGTTTCCATCTGGTTGGAAAGATTCATGGATTTCCCGGTATCGGGTTGGTGTACACAAAAATCTAAAAGGAGGTATACCATTCATGGCAAAGATCGAGCTGAAGAAACCGATCGTAGAAGAGATCGCTGAGAATATCGACGGCGCCCAGTCTGTAGTCCTGGTAAAATACAGCGGACTGACTGTGGAGCAGGATACGAAGCTTCGTAAAGAGCTCAGAGAGAACGGCATCATCTACAAGGTTTACAAGAACACGATGATGAATTTCGCGTTCAAGGGAACTCCCTGCGAGGATCTGACCCAGCATCTGGAGGGACCGAACGCTGTGGCGATTTCCAAGACGGACGCTACGGCTCCGGCCAGAATCCTGGCGAAGTTTGCGAAAGACGCGAAGTCTCTTGAGATCCGGGCCGGCATCATAGAGGGAGCATACTATGACGCGGCAGGCATGGACGCGATTTCCAAGATTCCGTCCAGAGAAGAGCTGCTGGGCAGACTGTTTGGCAGCATGCAGTCCCCGATTGCAAATCTTGCCCGCGTTCTGAACCAGATCGCAGAGAGCAAGGGTGGAGCGGCAGAGGCAGAGGCGTAAGCGGCCCGCTGTTCCGGAACGTATCAAAATAAAATGAAAAAATCAGGAGGAAAATGAAATGGCAAAGTTAACCACCGCTGAGTTTATTGAAGCGATTAAAGAGTTATCCGTATTAGAGCTGAACGAGCTGGTAAAGGCTTGTGAGGAAGAGTTTGGCGTATCTGCAGCAGCAGGCGTAGTTGTAGCGGCAGCAGGAGCTGGCGAGGCAGCAGCAGCTGAGGAGAAGGATTCCTTCGACGTAGAGCTGACCAGCGCTGGAGATTCCAAGGTTAAGGTTATCAAGGTTGTTCGTGAAGTAACCGGACTGGGCCTGAAGGAAGCTAAGGACCTGGTAGACAGCGCTCCGAAGGTAATCAAGGAGGGCGTATCCAAGGCTGAGGCTGACGAGCTGAAGGCTAAGCTGGAGGAGCAGGGAGCAAGCGTAACCCTGAAATAAGCTCATTCTGGTATTTCTTGGCATAAGACAAAAGAAGGGTGCAGAAACCGATCTGGTTTCTGCACCCTTGTTAAATTCCCGTTAAAATCCGTGAAAAAATATCCAAAATATTGCTTGACACGCATTTCCTGTTGTGTTACCTGACTTCCGTCGTTTTTCTCAAAACCTAGTACTCAGGAGTCAAGCAGCATACAGTTTTGGAAGAAATTTTCGA
>CALWBB010000220.1 GCA_944375885.1 uncultured Merdimonas sp. | reverse complement strand
GGTTACCTTTTTTTGCTCTGTTGTAATAAATTTAACTTTTTTCATATCACCTCTTGACATTTCTTAGCTGGACTTCCACTCTTTTTCCAGAAGACGTCGGATGTCTTCTTTCGTGAGGCCCAGCTGTTCCATATTTTTCAGGAACAGCTGGATCTGTTCCCTGGCGATCTGTTCTTTTAATTCTGTCATTTTCGATACGTCCTCCGTGATAAATCTGCCGCTGGTGCGCTGAGTATAGACAAGACCGCTGCGTTCAAGCTCTGAGAGAGCTTTCTGCATGGTGTTGGGATTTACTGCAGCCTCTGCGGCCAGCTCCCGCACGGACGGCAGCTTTTGTCCGGGCCTATAGACACCGGCGATGATGTTAGTTTTGATGAGGTCCTCTATCTGAAGATAGATAGGACGGGAATCATCAAGAATCCATGCCATATCGTCACTCCTTTCAAATGGCAGTTCCGGCTGGTAGACAAAGCCAAATTTTTCCGGGGGGGGGTATTTTCCTATACAATTTCGCAGCGAAAAATCCGCTCCCCGCATCCCGCTCCGGCAGGGAGTCAGGATATGCTTTTGTATTATTGTACTACTTTATTAATACAATAGCGCGGAGCGGATCAATTGTCAAGGACAAAAAGAGAATATTCAGAAATTCTTAAGAGATGGCTTTTTCCATGTCAGCAGAAGGGCGGAGTGCAGGATGACCACGATAGATCCGGCGTTATGTACCAGAGCGCCGGCCACTGGCCCAAGACTGCCGCTGATGGCCAGAATGATGGCCAGGAAATTCAGGCCCATGGAGAAGGAGAGATTGCATTTGATGGTGGTCATCATGCGCCTGGACAGGGCCAGAAGATAGGGCAGCTCCTGTACTTGGTCGTCTATCAGAGCGATGTCGGCGGCGTCTACGGCGATGTCGCTTCCGACTCCGCCCATGGCGATGCCTACATTTGCCTTTTTCAGGGCGGGTGCGTCGTTGATGCCGTCGCCGATCATGCAGACGGCTTCTCCGTGTTTCTGAAGGTCTCCGATGAGGGTCAGCTTATCTTCCGGCAGACAGTCCGCGCGGACGTCGCCGATGCCAAGTTCTCCCGCGATGGTCCGGGCCGCGTTTTCATGATCTCCGGTGAGCAGCACGGGCTGTACGCCCAGGGCCTTCAGGCGGGAGATCATCCGGGCGCTTTCCGGGCGGACCGTATCTGAGAGAGCCAGAAAGCCGGCGGCCCGGCCATCGAGGGCGAGCCAGATAAGCGTGCAGCCTCTGTCCAGATATTCACGGGCTGTCTGGAGAAAAGAGGCCGGCGGCATCCCGCAGTCTTCCTCCAGCATTTTCAGGTTTCCGGCCAGGACGTGCTGCCCTTCGATCCGGGCGGAGACGCCGCGGCCCGGGATCATGCGGAAATCCTCTGCCGGGGGAAGCTCTGCCTTCTCACGCGCCCGGAAATCCCGGACGACAGCTTTTCCAAGAGGATGCTCGGAAAGCTGTTCGGCGCTGGCGGCCAGGGCGAAGAGACGGCCGCTGCTGATCTCCGGGAGAAAGCTTTTTATGGCGGCCACCTCCGGTTTTCCGTAGGTCAGAGTGCCGGTTTTGTCAAAGGCGATCCGCCGGACGGCGGCGAGGCGCTCCAGAGCGTCCCCCTCGCGCACCAGAAAGCCGTGGCGGGTGGCGCCTCCGATGGCGGCCATAATGGCGGTGGGAGTGGCCAGAACCAGGGCGCAGGGGCAGAAGACTACCAGGATTGTCACAGCCCGTATGGGATCCCTGGTCACGGCCCAGGTGAGCACGGCGGCCGTCAGGGCGATGACTACCACCCAGGTGGCCCAGCGGTCTGCCAGGGTTACGATTTTCGCTTTCCCGGCGTCCGCGGACTGGACGAGGCGGATCATGCGCTGGATGGAGCTGTCCTCCCCTACCTTTACGGCTTCCATCTCGAAGGCTCCGAACTGGTTGACGGTGCCGCTGGATACCTCGTCCCCGGCAGACTTATCCACGGGCAGGGATTCCCCGGTCATGACGGCCTGGTTGACGGAGGTCTGGCCGCTTAAGATCCGGCCGTCCACCGGAATGGTTTCGCCGGGGAGCACACGGATCCGGTCGCCCACCTGCACGTCCTCGGCGGGAAGGATCTGCTCTCCCCCGGCGGTGATTACGCGGGCCGTCCGGGGCGTGAGCTTTACGAGTCTTTCGATGCCAGCCCTGGCCCGCGCCACGGTCAGCTCCTCCAGCAGCGCGCCCAGCTGCATAATGAAGGCCACCTCTCCTGCCGCGAAGTCCTCTCCGATGCAGACAGAGGCGATCAGGGCCAGCGACACCAGCACGTCGGCTTTGATGTCAAAGGCAGTCACAAGGCCGATGAAGGCCTCCAGCAGAATCGGGATCCCGCAGAGAATAATCGCGATCCAGGCCGGATCAAAGGGCAGGGGGACGAGGTCAAAAATGCTGAAAAGCAGGGCGAGTCCCGAGATCACAAGCAGGGTGACATCTTTTTTCACGCCGCCCAGTTCCAGTAAAGCTTCCAGTTTTTCAATCAGCTGTTTCATGGCAGGCTTCCTTTCCG
>CALWBB010000219.1 GCA_944375885.1 uncultured Merdimonas sp. | reverse complement strand
CGCTGGTTCAGAATCATATTGAGCACCAGCCTGTCCTCTCCGGGCCGCTTCGTCACATTGTAGGTGACGCCGTAGGCGCAGGGATACAGATGCATCTCGCTCAAGTCCGAGAACACATAGGTATTCGTCATAATCCGGCGGCTGTAGGGATTCGTTTTCAGGTCGAAAAGCACCCGATCCATCTGATCCATGTCGCCTTCCTTATAATGGCTCTTCACGCCGATCTGGTAGCCGTAGGCCTTTCCGATGGAACCCGTCTCGTCCGCCCACTCGTCCCAGATATGGCTGTTCAGATCATGGATATTATTGGACTTCTTCTGGTAGATCCACAGAATCTCATCCATGCAGCTCTTAAGCCCGGTCCTTCTTAAGGTCAGCGCCGGAAATTCCTTCGAGAGGTCATATCGATTCACCACGCCGAAGCGTTTGATGGTATAAGCATAGCTTCCGTCCGGCCATTTGGGACGCACCTTCTCCCCCTCCGTGCTGGTCCCGTTCTCGATAATGTCCTGGCACATATTGATAAACACCTGATCTGCGTAGCTCATTCTCTCCTCCTGTCTCTCTTTCCCTTTTGACGCCCCGTATGCTTGCATCGGGGGCTTTGACTTCATTATAGGAAATTCTGTGCTGTTTTACAAGCAGAAAACTTATGGGCTGCCGGAAAAGCTTTTGGGTTACTATTTACAGCCAGCCCCCACATGCGCACTCGTTTTCCAAAAACTTTTTTTATTTTTTTTGGAAAAAGTGTTGACATTTTGCTCCGTTTCGTGTAATATACAACACGTCGCTGATGCACAGCATCAGCACAAAAAGGCAATAACTTATGCGATAGTGGCGTAGTTGGTAACGCGCGACCTTGCCAAGGTCGAGACCGCGGGTTCGAGTCCCGTCTATCGCTCTTGAAGCTCTCTGAGAAATCAGGGAGTTTTTTGTTTTGAAAATTTCTGCATGAAGCTTCCTTTTTTTGCACATACTATCCCCAAAAAACAGGAAGGAGCAATACCATGTCAGTTGATTTTCAGAAAAGTGAAACCCGGGAAAATCTCATGAGAGCCTTTGCCGGAGAGAGCCAGGCCCGGAACCGCTACACCTTTGCCGCCAGGCAGGCCCGGTCGCAGAAGCTTCCGGTGATTGAGGCAGTCTTTGCCTTTACGGCAGAGCAGGAGCGCGCCCACGCGAAAATCTTTTACGACCACCTAAAGCCCCTCGCAGGCACCACGATCCATGTGGACGGCGGCTACCCGGTGGACCTCTATACGGACATCAGCGATCTTCTGAAGGCCGCCCGCCACAACGAATACGAGGAGCACGATCTGGTCTACAAAAACTTCGGCGACACCGCCCAGGAGGAAGGCTTTTCCGCCATCGCAGCCTCGTTCCGCAATATCGCTGCCATCGAGAAGACCCACGGAGACCGCTTTGACCGCTTCGCAAGACTTCTGGAGGAGGGGCTCCTGTTTTCCTCTGAAACGGAGGAGACCTTCCTATGCCTGAACTGCGGCCATATCTATACGGGCCGCGAGGCGCCCTCCCGCTGCCCGGTCTGCCAGGAGGAGCAGGGATATTTCGTCCGGCTTCAGGGGCTTCTCTAGCTCCGATCGCCGTCTCTGGCAGCTGCCGCTATCGCCGGCCCTCCCTTCGCAGCAGCCATTTTTTCTTGAAAAACAAAAGGGAACCTCTTATAATAGGTACTGCCTGGCGGGAGAGACGGGCAGGGTTATGGCCGTCCCTCCCCCACACCGATACAGGAGGTTCCTTTTTTATGATCCTTGATTTTCATACACATATTTTTCCCGAAAACATCGCCCACCGGGCCGTATATGGCCTGGAATTCACCGGAAGGGTCGTCGCCTACACGGACGGCACCCTAGAGGAGCTCCGCCTCTCCATGAAGGAGGCGGGCGTCACCCATTCCGTCGTGCTTCCCATCGTCACAAAGCCGGGGCAGTTCCGCCATATCAATGAATTTGCCCGCTCTATTACCCACGAAACGCCCGACGGGGACGGCCTGTCAATCATCTCCTTTGGCGGCATTCATCCGGATTCTGCCGATTATAAAGGGGAGCTGAAGAGCATCCGGGATATGGGACTTAAGGGCATCAAGCTTCATCCTACCTATCAGAATACCTACATCGACGATATCCGCTATGAGCGCATTATCAGCTTCGCTACCGAGCTGGGCCTTCTCATCTCCATCCACTGCGGCCGGGACCTGGGCTTTCCCAAGCAGGTGAACGCCACTCCCCGCCGGATCCGCCGTATGATCACAGACGTCTTCCCCGGGGGCTGTCCCGGCAATCTCATCCTAGCCCATCTGGGCGGCCACGATATGGAAAATGAGTCGGAGCAGCTGCTGGTGGGCGGAAATTATTACATGGACCTGGCCTATATCCTGCGCCTGGCCCTGCCGGGGCAAATCCTGCGCATGTGCCGGAACCACGGCATCGAAAAAATCCTCTTCGCCACAGACTCACCCTGGAGCGGCCAGAAAGAGGACGTGGACTATATCCGGAACATCGGCTTTACGGAAGCGGAGCTGGAACAGATTCTGTACAAAAACGGAGCCAGGCTGCTGGGGCT
>CALWBB010000218.1 GCA_944375885.1 uncultured Merdimonas sp. | reverse complement strand
AAGACCGCCACCCGGGCGTCTTTCAGGATTTCCATGGCCCCGCCGCCCAAAAGAAGCTCTGTTCTTGAAAACTGTTCTGCTGCCATACCCCTACCTCTCTGCCTTACGTTTCCTGCGGATATTTCCTGTGGATAAATATTTCCTGCGGATAAATATTTCCTGCGGATAAAAGGAGGGATCTGTCCACGACAGATCCCTCCTTGATGATCGATTCTCCTGGGAACTGCTTTTCTCGGAAGCCTGTCCAGCTGACACAAAAGAGCAGGTTTCCTGGCTCGCAGCTTCCAGCGCATGGGACTTTCCTCTGGCTTTCCCGCCAGCCGCTCCCGCGCCTTCCTTTGTCCGCCTTCTCACGCGTTTTTCCGAATCTTTCGCCGCGCAATGGCCTTTCGGACAAATCTTTTTCTGCATACAGTGACCGGATCGCTCAGGCATCTCACCTGATTCCCTTTTCCGCGCCCGAAGGGCGCGCACTCTCCTGTTTTTATATTCCCGTAAAAACGGGTTTTTTAATTCCCGCTTACTCCACTACGCGGATCCAGCCCTCGGGAGCCTCAAGCCGTCCCATCTGGATGCCGGTCAGAGTATCGTACAGCTTCTGGGTCACAGGGCCCATCTTCTCCATGCCGCTGGGCAGGCAGATCTCTTTTCCGTGATCTACGATCTTGCCTACCGGAGAGATGACAGCTGCGGTTCCGCACAGGCCGCACTCCGCGAAGTCCTTAACCTCGTCGAAGAGTACTTCCCGCTCTTCCACTTCCAGTCCCAGGTACTCCTTCGCCACATAGATGAGGGAGCGGCGGGTGATGGAGGGCAGGATGCTTGCAGATTTCGGCGTCACGACCTTGCCGTCCTTTGTCACGAAGAGGAAGTTGGCTCCGCCCGTCTCCTCCACCTTCGTCCTGGTGGCGGCGTCCAGGTACATATTCTCGTCAAAGCCATTCCTGTGGGCTTCCATGATCGCGTGCATGCTCATAGCGTAGTTCAGGCCAGCCTTGATATGGCCGGTTCCATGGGGAGCCGCACGGTCAAAATCAGACACGCAGATGGTCAGAGGCTTTACGCCGCCCTTGAAGTAGGGGCCCACCGGTGTGCAGAATACGCGGAGCTGATACTCGTCCGCCGGCTTTACGCCGATGACCGGATTCGTTCCAAACAGATACGGACGGATGTAGAGTGTCGCCCCTGTGCCATAGGGCGGCACGTAAGCCGCGTTCGCCTTTACCGTCTGGAGCACTGCCTCCACAAAGCGCTCCTTCGGAAATACGGGCATCTCCAGGCGCAGCGCGGACTGCTCCAGGCGCTCCGCGTTCAGATCCGGGCGGAAGGTCACGATACGGCCATCCTCGGTCGTATAAGCCTTCAGGCCCTCAAACACCGTCTGCGCGTACTGCAGCACGCCGGCGCACTCGCTGATCACCACATTGGCGTCGTCCGTCAGCACGCCCTCGTCCCAGGCGCCGTCCTTATAATTGGACACATACCGCTTGTCCGTGGCGATATAGCCAAATCCAAGATTTCCCCAGTCAATATTCTTTTTTTCCATAACCAGACTCCTCCTAACCAGCCGTCCTGCCGCAGCGTCTCCTGGCCCTGCGCCGGGGAGCGGAACATTTTTATCCATTATAGATCACTTTTTTTTAATGCGCAATCAAAAATCCGTCACTTTTTCCGCTCGTAACGGCAGAAGGTAAACTCCAGATCAAAATACGTCTTTTCCTCGCTCTGTCCCGTCAGCTCCCACTCCGGATCTTCGTCCAGATTCGGGAACCAGGCGTCCGCGTCGTAGGCGTGCTCCATGCGCGTCACGTGGGCCGTGTCGCAGTAGGGCAGGAACTGCCGGTAGATCGTATCGCCGCCGATGATATAGACATCCTCGGAAGGGTATTTTTTCAGCTCCTCCAGAGTCTCCTCCACGGAATGGCAGACGACCGCCCCCTTGGCCGTAAATTCTTGGTTCCGGGTCAGAATGATATTCGTCCGGTTCTTAAGGGGCAGCCCTCCCGGAAAGGTAGCCAGGGTCTTTCGCCCCAGGACGACCACCTTGCCCGTCGTCTCCGAACGGAAAAACTTCATATCCTCCGGGATGCTCACAAGAAGCTTCCCACCGTAGCCGATAGCCCAGTTTTTATCCACATTTACAATCAGATTCATCGCTCTTTTCCACCTTTCCTGCCCCGGATTTCCCCCGGAGCACGCTCTCTCCCGCCAGGAAATCTCCTTCGGGGCATTCACTCGCTATACCGCTATGGGAATGTCCTTAATCTGCGGTCCCGTCACATAATCCTCCACAATCAGATCCTTTGTCGTGAACGCGTAGAAGTCCGTCACCTCTGGATTCAGGGATACCTTCGGCGCCGGATAGGCGGGCCTGGAAATCAGCTCCCTGATGATATCCACATGGCGGTCATAGATGTGGGCGTCCGCGATCACATGCACCAGCTCGCCGGGAACCATGCCGCTCACCTGCGCCACCATCATCAGCAGGAGCGCGTACTGGCACACGTTCCAGTTGTTGGCCGCCAGCACATCCTGGGAGCGCTGGTTCAGAATCATATTGAGCACCAGCCTGTCCTCTCCGGGCCGCTTCGTCACATTGTAGGTGACGCCGTAGGC
>CALWBB010000217.1 GCA_944375885.1 uncultured Merdimonas sp. | reverse complement strand
TTCGACGTAGTATTCTGCCCGCTGAACTTCATCTCCATGTTCAAGGAGGCTGAGGCAAAGGGCGTACATGTAATCGGCCTGAAGAATGTAATGTCCCAGGCTGAGATGGAAGAGAAGCTGAAAGCATCTGGAGTGCCGCTCAACTAAACGGCAGCGCAGGGAAGGTTCTTCCTCAGGTCCGGAAGGCCTGAGGAGGAACCTTTTTTGGCAGGGAGGAACGACATGAAAGCAAGCCGTTCGATTGTGAACAGCCGGAGGGAGAAGATCCTGGAGGCTGTCCGCAGCGAAGGAGATGTGACAGTCGCCGCGCTTGCCGGGCAGCTTCAGGTATCGCCGCTGACGATCCGCAGGGATCTGCAGTACCTGGAGGAGCATAAGCTTCTGGAGCGTTTTTACGGAGGAGCCAGGACGGGCGGGGCAGGAGCAGGCAGGAAAAACAGCCGGGAGCTTCGCAAGGAAAAGATTGCCCGCTATGCGGCCAGCCTGGTGGAAGACCGGGACAGCATTTTTATCAATACCAGCTCCACGGCTCTGGCTATGGTAAAATATATTACCAGCCGCCGGGTTACGATCATTACGAACAACGGAAATATCATCAATGAGGAAAATCCTTCCCAGGCAACGATTATCCTGCTGGGGGGCGAACTGCGCTATATGAAGGGGGCCATGGTCGGCGATTTCGCCAGAAATAACCTGGTTCAGGTCACGGCCAAGAAGAGCTTTATGGGCTGCAGCGGCCTAAGCCCCGAGGTGGGAATGACGACGGAGATGGTAAGCGAGGTCACCTTAAACCAGCTGATGTTCCAGCGGGTGACCGGCCCTTCCTACATTCTCGCGGACAGCTCTAAGCTGGGGGAGACAATCGGAAGCGTGTCCTGCCCGCCGGAAAAGATAGAAAATATTATTACCGATGCGGACGCCCCGGCTGAGATGATCCGGCGGTTCCGTGAGATCGGAGCCTGGGTGTACCAGGTAGATTAGGAGACGAAAATGAAGGTAAATAAGATAAAGACACATGAACTGGAAAAATGCTACGCGATCAGCCCGCTGACCTACAATGGGGCGGAGCACATCCTGATTGCGGCAGAGAAGGTAAACAAGTGCCTTCTCTTTGATCTGGACGGAAATCTGGAAGAGACTGTATGGGACGAGCCGGGCGGAACCATGAGCATGGTGCAGGTTCCGGGAAGCAACGGGCAGTTCCTGGCTACCCACAAATTCTATTCCCCGAACGATTCCAAGGAGGCGAAGATCGTTCTGGTGACGCCGAAGGCGAAGAACGACTGGGAGGTCAAGACCCTGGTGGATCTGCCCTTTGTGCACCGCTTTGACATTCTGACGAGCGGAGGCGTGAACTATCTTGTCGCCTGCGCCCTGAAGTCGGATCACGAGTATAAGGATGACTGGAGGTTCCCGGGCAAGATCTGGGTCGGCGTGCTGCCGGAGGATTTAAGCGGAGTCGATGCGGATCATCAGATCGAGCTGACCGTTTTAAAAGACGGACTTCTGAAAAACCATGGCTACTGCCGCGTAGAAGAAGAGGGCGGCGTATGGGCTGCTGTGGCTGCTGACAACGGCATTTTCAAAGTGGTTCCGCCGGCGGAAAAAGGCGGCGAGTGGACTGTGGAGACGCTGACGGAGGACGCGGCCAGCGACATGACCTTCGCGGATTTCGACGGCGACGGGGAACTGGAGATGCTGGTGATGACTCCTTTCCATGGCGAGATCATCAAGATTTACAAGAAGGTAGATGGAAAATATACCTGTATCAAGACCTTTGACAAGACCTATGAATTCGCCCATGGCATCTGGGGAGCGGAAATCCTCGGCAAGGGAGCCGCTATCATCGGGCACCGCAAGGCAGAGCGGGATCTTCTGGCCTGCACCTATGACGGCAGCGATTATGTGATGGAGGTTCTGGATCACGATGTAGGACCGGCCAATGTGCGCGTATATGACAAGAACGGCAAGGTGGGCCTGGTATCCACGAACCGTGAGATTAACCAGATCGCGTTCTACGAGATCGAGAGCCTGTAGACAGAAAGATGAGGAAGTAAAATGAAAGCATATACCATTGGCTTGTATGAGAAGGCAATGCCGAATACTCTGACCTGGAGAGAAAAACTGGAGGCAGCCAAGGAGGCAGGCTATGATTTCGTGGAAATCAGCATCGACGAGACGGATGACAAGCTTGCGCGTCTGGAATGGACGAAGGAAGAGCGCTTTGACCTGGTAAAGGCCATGTATGAGGTGGGTATTCCGGTCCGCACCATGTGCCTGTCCGGCCACCGCAAGTATCCTATCGGAAGCAGCGATCCTGCCATCTGTGCCCGGGGCATGGAAATCATGGAGAAAGCCATCCAGCTGGCGGACGACCTGGGCGTGCGCATCATCCAGCTGGCCGGCTACGACGTATACTATGACGAATCCACTCCGGAGACGGTGGCCCGCTTTGGAGAGAACCTGAAAAGGGCAGTCCGCATGGCGGCCAGATCTGGCATTCTCATGGGCTTTGAGACCATGGAGACAGAATTTATGAATACCTGCGCCAAAGCCATGAAATATGTGGACGCTGTGGGCTCCACCTATCTGAATGTCTATCCGGACTGCGGAAATATCAACAACGCGGCCATCACCTACGGCACGGACGTGCTGGAGGATCTGCGCAGCTGCGCCGGCCATGTGGTAGCCATGCA
>CALWBB010000216.1 GCA_944375885.1 uncultured Merdimonas sp. | reverse complement strand
GGCTCCAGTCCCGCTCCTTACGGAGCTAAGACTGCTTATGTGGGTGGGGTGACTGCTTTGCAGTCCTGATTAAGAAAGGATAACAGCTGCTTACGTGCGAGCACGACGCATCTGCTATCCTTTCTTAATCGGCTGTAAATAGTAACACCGTTGGCAGATAAAGGCTGGGGAAAACCTGCGAATTCTCTTGAAAAAGCATGAATAAACCGATATAATAGAAATAACTTTGGGAATTGTCACATCAAAAACTCAGGATAGAATTTATAACGGAGCGGAGAGAATCACATGCACAAATTCAGGAAAATCGGCCGGCGGCTTCTGGCCGCAGCGCTGGCGGCCAGTATGATCTTTTCCATAGAGGCGTTTGCCACAGAATCAGAGATTAAGAAGCAGCAGGCACAGACTCAGAAGCAGCTGGACGCCATCAATCAGGAGATGAAGTCTATCGAGAGCCAGAGAGACAGCGTTCTGGCAGAGATCGATTCTCTGAATTCCGATCTGGTGGATCTGATGCTGAATATAGAGATGCTGGAGTCGGATCTTCAGGCAAAGGAAGAAGAACTGGCCCAGGCGCAGACAGATTATGAGGCTGCCAAGCAGAAGGAAGAGGAGCAGTACGAAGCCATGAAGCTGCGGATCCAGTACATATATGAGGAAGGCGACATGGATTACCTGACTCTGTTTTTGGAGGCGGACAGCTTCACGGATTTCCTGAACCGGGCGGATTTCGCTAAGGAGATCCAGACCAAGGACCGGCAGATGCTGGAGGAGTATCAGGAGACCAAGGCGGAAGTAGAAGAGCTGCTTGACCAGCTGGAGCAGGAGAAAGCGGATATGGAAGCCCTGGAAGCGGAATATGAGGAAGAGCAGGCGAATGTAGAGACAGCGCTTGCTCAGAAGAAGGCGGAAGAGTCGGATTATGAGGCCCAGCTGGCGGATGCCCAGGCCCAGGCTTCCGCGTTTCGCAAGCAGCTTGAGAAGCAGCAGAAGGAATTGAAACGGCTGGAAGCGGAGCGCATCGCGAAGGAGAAAGCGGCGGCCGCAAAGGAGAATGGATCGACAGGATCCAGTTCTTCTGGAAGCTCCGGAAAAAATAATTCCGGTTCCGGATCCAGCGTCTCCGTGTCAGGCGACAGCTCGCTGGGCGTGGCGATCGCCAATTATGCGCTGCAGTTTGTGGGGAATCCTTATGTGAGCGGCGGGACGAGCCTGACGAACGGCGCGGACTGTTCCGGCTTCACCCAGTCGGTGATGGCGCATTTTGGCATTTCAATCCCCAGGCAGTCGGACGCGCAGGGGCGTGCCGGGCGCGAAGTCAGCTATTCGGAAGCACAGGCCGGAGATATCATTTATTATGGAGGCCATGTGGCGATTTATCTGGGAGGCGGGCGCATTGTACATGCCAGCACAGAGAAGACTGGTATTAAGACGGGTTCTGCCACTTACCGCGCGATTCGTTCCGTGCGCAGGTATTATTAGACAGATTAGACAAAATTACGCCTGTTAAAAGGGTATTCAGAAAGACGCAGGATTCGTTTTCTGGATGCCCTTTTTAAATTTCCTAAAATTCGCAGAAGAGGCTTGACTATAATGTATATATATGATATATACATTATATAAAATATAACAGGTTAGAATTTTCAGCTGGCTTGTTGTATGCCAAAACCTTATATGCGCAGAATGAGGAAAAGAAGCTATGGACATTATTATCAGCAATTCAAGCGGCAGGCCCATCTATGAGCAGATTACGGCCCAGATCAAGGGCATGATTATGAACGGCACCCTAAAGCCCGGGGATCCGCTGCCCTCCATGCGCCTTCTGGCGAAGGAGCTGCGGATCAGCGTGATTACCACGAAGCGGGCCTATGAGGAACTGGAGCGGGACGGCTTTATCACTACTGTTGTCGGAAAGGGCAGCTTTGTCCGGGAGGCGGATCAGGAATTCGTCCGGGAAGAGAGGCTGAAAGCCGTGGAGGGCCATCTGCAGGCCGCGGTGGACGCGGCCAGGCAGTGCGGCATGGAGGAGCAGGAGGTTTTGGAGATTCTCCGGCTTCTGTTTGAGGAGATGTGATTATGGAATATGCAGTGGAAGTGCAGGGACTTACCAAGCGTTATCCGGGCTTCACCCTGGATCATGTGAGCTTTGCGGTGCCGTCGGGCTCCATCGTGGGGTTTATCGGGGAAAACGGCGCCGGGAAGAGTACGACCATGAAGGCGGTGCTTAATCTGATCCGAAGGGATGAGGGGAGCGTCCGCCTGCTGGGAAGGGAAGACGGAGCGGAGTATCCGGAGATCAAGGAACAGATAGGAGTCGTGTTTGATGAGAGTTATTTCCCGGACAATCTGAAAATCAGGGATGTGGACCGGATTATGCGCAGTATTTTCCGAAGCTGGGAAAGCGGGAAATTCCTGGATTACTGCCGGCGGTTCGGACTGCCGGAAAAGAAGATCGTGAAGACCTTTTCCAGGGGCATGAAGATGAAGCTTTCCATCGCGGCAGCCCTTTCCCACCAGACGAAGCTTCTGATTATGGATGAAGCGACCAGCGGGCTCGACCCGGTGGTGAGAAACGAGATTCTCGATCTGTTCCAGGAATTTGTCCAGGAGGAGGATCACACGGTTTTTCTTTCCTCCCATATCACCAGCGATATTGAGCGGATCGCGGATTACATCCTTTTGATCCACAAAGGGCGGATTCTT
>CALWBB010000215.1 GCA_944375885.1 uncultured Merdimonas sp. | reverse complement strand
CAGGACGATTCCCGCCCCCGCCTCCTTCGAGCGGCCGACGCTGCGGACCACATTGGCCAGAGCGTTGGAGAGAACCGCGGGAACGCCTCCGCAGACAATGACGCAGAGCGCGTACTGCCTGGCGTATTCGTAGGTATTCTCGCCCGCGCCCAGAAGCTTCAGGAGCGGATCCATAAACACGCCCGTGCCCACGGCAAACGCCGCCGCGATAAAAACCGCCAGGTACAGGGAAAATACGCTGGCCCTGCGGGCCTCATCCTCTCTTCCCTGGCCCAGCAGGCGGGAAATCAAAGCCCCGCCGCCCACGCCGGCCAGTCCCGCCAGACAGAGCGAAATATTGAACACCGGCAGGAGGCAGGATCAGCGACGTGCCCGCAATCATATAGGGGTTGTCCGTCAGACCCACGTAAAAGGTATCCGCCATGTTGTAAATCAGCACAATCAGCTGGCTGACCACCGCCGGAACCACCATGACCCGCAGAGCCTTCGCCACAGGGTATTCCCGGAATACCCGCTCCCGATCCGCTTCCGTATTCTTTTTCATTTTCTTCCGCCGCCTCTTTCCTGAAAGTTTATCTTCAACCCTTATTTGAACTCATACCGCAGAACCGCGCAGTTTTCCACCCCAAAGACCGCGAACTCCGCGTTGGTCATTTCATAAAAATAAGAATGCACGACCCGGGAGATTCCATTATGGGCCACAAGAATATAGGTCTTATCCTCCGGATCCTCCCGGATCTCGTCCAGCAGATTGTAGATTCTCTGGGCCAGCTGCAGCATGGATTCGCCGCCCTCGTACCTGCAGCAGAATTCTCCCTTTGCCTCGAAGAATTCCCGGCTGTCCCGGGGCGTGGCCTCCCATTTCCCGAAGCACTGCTCCTTAAGCCTGGACTCCTCCCGGGCGGGGATACCGGTGATCTCCGAGATGTGCCGGGCCGTCTCCGCCGCGCGCACAAGAGGGGAATACAGGATCTCGTCCGCCTGTATTCCCTCCTCCAGAATCCGTTTTCCAGTTTCCACCGCCTGGCTGTGGCCAAGCTCTGTCAGCGGGATATCCGTGGCCCCGCAGATTTTATTTTCCACATTCCACAGGGTCTGGCCGTGCCGTACAAAATATACGCTCTTCATGCGCCTACTTCACCTCGACCAGCTCGATGCGGAAATTCAGCTCCTTTCCCGCCATCTCGTGATTGGCGTCAAAGGTGATCGTCTTCTCCTCCTTCGCCGCCACCTTCACCGGGAAGGGCTGGCCGTACTGGTTGGTGAGCCATACCTGCTGGCCCGCCTCCAGATCTTCGGAACCGGGAAGATCCGCGATCTCCAGGGTGAAAACAGCGTTCGGATCCGGCATACCGTAGGCCTCCTCCGGCATCAGATGAACGTCCACCACCTGGCCGACCTCCATGTCTGCCACGGCAGCGTCGAAGCCCCGGATCATCTGGCCCGCGCCGCAGATGAACTCCAGCGGCTCGCCCCGGTCGTAGGAAGAATCGAACTGGGTTCCATCGTTGAAGGTTCCCCGGTAATGGGTGCGGCAGGTCTTGCCCACGTTGCGCCCGGTCAGGGCCGGACGGGCGCTTCCGCAGCCGCCGCAGCCAGAACCGCAGCCGCCCGCGCCGCAGGAATGGCCCTCCTCGTGGCTGCCGCAGCCGTGATCCTCCTCGTGATCCCCGCAGGAATGGCCCTCCTCGTGATGGTGGTGGTCGCAGTTGGCTCCGGAAGAAACCAGCTCGCCCTTCAGATAGGCCTCCACCGCTCTGTCCGCGTCTCCTTCGGCCCCGGCGCACAGCTCCACGCCCGCTTCCTCCAGGGCCGCCTGGGCTCCGCCGCCGATGCCGCCGCAGATGAGCACGTCTACGGCCCTGTCTGCCAGAAGCCCGGCCAGATCGCCGTGGCCCACACCGTTCGACCCGATCACCTCGCTGGAGACGACCTTGCCGTCCTCCACCTCATATACTTTAAAAAATTCTGTCTTTCCAAAATGCTGAAAAATATTTCCATTGTCGTAGGTTACTGCTATCTTCATTTCCCAAATCCTCCATTTGTTCTGCGCCTGCGGCACTGTTTCCTTCCTATTATTATCCTGATTCCCGCAGGATGTCAAGAGCCTCTACAGCTCCTGATAGACGGTTTTCCCGTTCCGGAACTCGGACTTCATGAGGGACGCCTTGGTAACCATCATATCAGCTTTGGGAAGATGGACCTGATAGGGCTTCTTCGCAGAAGCCTTTCGGATCAGGGTGATATGGGGGATAAATTTGTCGTTTTCAAAGGGAATCCCTTCTTCCTTCAACGCGGCCCGCAGCTCCTTCACATACGCGCTCAGCTTCTGGTTCCCTTTTACCCCGGCCCAGAGGATGTTTCCAAAATTCCCTTTTTCTGAAAGCGCCAGGCGGAATTTCGGAACCGGCATCTTCGCAATCACCTGTTTTACCTTCTTCGGATCGTCGTACTCCCCGATAAACGCCAGGGTCATATGGAGATTTGCCGCTGGGACATAATTTCCTTCCACCCCCTGCTTCTTCAAATCGTGCATACAGGCCACCAGCGCCTTCTGCATTTCCGTTGAAAGGGGAATCGCGATAAACAGTCTCATTGTCCGCACCTTCTTTTTCTTACTCTCTTTCCTGCGCCGTTTCCCGCCAGGTCTCTTTCATTCTGCCAGCGCCTCCTGAAGACGCTGTGCCAGCTTCGTGTTCCGGGCGTCCGTGGTCACATGATGGATGGCGTAATACACGGCCCGCCG
>CALWBB010000214.1 GCA_944375885.1 uncultured Merdimonas sp. | reverse complement strand
CCGCGTATTTTTTGAGGAAGGTCGTCTTTCCCGCGCCCAGAAAGCCCGTAATCAGATCGATTTTTACCATACTTTAAAAGACCTCCGCATTCTAATAGACCTCCGCGCCGAAGGGCATCAGGGCCAGCTTCGCCAGCTTAAAGCACTGGGTCCCCACGGGATCCCCACAATCGTGACGCACCAGAGGCAGCCCGCCAGACACCAGCTTAAGCCGCTCACCGCTCCTCCGAAGATAAACCATAATAAATTGCCAAGACATCCCATACTATTTTTCCTTATTCCAAAGCTCCTTTTTGCAACTCTCCGCAATGTCATTCTATCACCTAATCTGCCTGTTTTCAATTGCAGGTTGGGATTGACGGCGGACACCTGTCAGGCACTACAATAAATGCAGAAATATTCTCATTCTCCACGGTACTGCAGAATATCCAGCGCCGTGAAAGATACAAAGGAGTGTGAAAATTCATGAAAACGATAACCCTGGGAAGCACAGGCATCACCGTCCCCCAGAACGCCTTCGGCGCCCTGCCCGTACAGCGGGTGGATATGGAGACAGCCGTGAGCATCCTGCGCCGGGCCTATGAGGGCGGCATGCGCTTTTTCGATACGGCCCGCGCCTACAGCGACAGCGAGGAGAAGCTGGGAAACGCCTTTGGGGAGCTGTTTCAGACCCGGCGCGATCAGATTTATATCGCCACCAAGACCCAGGCGAAGACCCCGGAGGACTTCCGGACGCAGCTAGAGACCTCTTTGAAGCTTCTGAAGACGGATTACATCGACATCTACCAGTTCCACTGCGCGGACACCTGCTGGCGGCCGGGAGACGGAAGCGGCATGTATGAGTGTATGCTGGAAGCAAAGGCGGCCGGAAAAATCCGCCACATCGGCATCACAGCCCACAAGCTGGGCGTGGCAAGGGAGGCCATCGAATCCGGCTTATATGAGACGCTGCAGTTCCCCTTCAGCTATCTTTCCTCCGAGAAGGAGCTGGAGCTGGTAAGGCTGTGCCGGGAACACAATATGGGCTTCATCGCCATGAAGGGACTGGCAGGCGGCCTTATCACCAACTATAGGGCAGCCTTCGCCTACATCTCCCAGTTTGACAACGTCCTTCCCATCTGGGGCATCCAGAAGATGTCCGAGCTGGAGGAATGGCTCTCCTGCATGGATCAGCCGCCTGCGATGGACGAGGAACTGTCCCGTTTCATTGAGAAGGAAAAGACGGAGCTGACCGGAGATTTCTGCCGGGGCTGCGGCTACTGCATGCCCTGTCCCGCCGGCATCGAGATCAACAGCTGCGCCCGCATGTCCCTGATGGTGCGGCGCGCGCCCTCCGCTCAATGGCTGAACGAGCACTGGCAGGAAAATATGAAAAAGATCGAGGACTGCCTGCACTGCGGCCAGTGTATGGAGAAATGTCCCTACGAGCTGAACACGCCGGAGCTTCTTCAGAAAAATTATGAGGATTACAAAAGAATCCTCGCCGGAGAAGTAAAAGTCAGCTAAAAATCCCTATGGGGCCGTCAGTTCATATCGATTTTCAGCCCCTGACGCATAAGAAGGAGACGAGCCCGCAGAATCCGGACTTTATCAAAGCCGGTATTCTCTGCTGGTTCATCTCCCTCTTTTCATGAGCTCTATTTTTATTCCTAGTTTTCCCTGCCGCAGCACTTCTTATACTTTTTCCCGCTGCCACAGGGACAGGGATCGTTTCTGCCGATCTTCTTATAGGCCGGCTGCCTCACCTGCGAAGATAAAGGCGCCAGACTCACCTCCGCTTTCGCCTTTCCCAGCTCTTTATCGCTGAATCCCCGGTTGCTCCACTTTTTTACTGTGTATATCCAGTCATTGCTAAGCCGCGCAAAGCTTTCTTCCTTCGCCACATTTGAAAACCACACGCCATAGCATTTCAGCGTATCGAGAATCCCGGCATAATTCAGGTCTTTCTCTACAACCTTGTATTCCAGTTCATACATGACGTTATCTGCCGTACTCCTGCCTGCCAGAAGCTGCGTCAGCTCCGAAAAAAGCTGTTTGTAAGCCGGATTTTTTCTGTCTACCTGTTCCTCCGCATAATAGTTGATTTCCTTTCGGGACAGGATACAATATTTTTTTCCGTCATTTTGCCGCAAAAATCGCCGGTATTCCTGCTTCTTCTCAAAATCCTCGCTGATAATCCATTCCTTATCGCACCAATAGTTCTCGTCTTCTCTCCTGCAAAGCCTGTTATAATCTTTTCCAGCACTTCCTCCAGCTTACGCATATACTGGATATCCTGCTCATCCAAGCCGTCTGTCCCAATCTCCAGCATTCCTTCCAGAATAAGCTTTTTCAGTGTTTCCCTGGAAAATACACCGTAAAGATTCACAGCAGCACTCAAGGATAAACGTGCTGCCAGGATAAGCCCCATCGCCTCCTGTATTTTGGGATCCTGTAAAGCGGCTATCGTCTTCTCCCTCAGTTCTCCAGGCACCACAGGGTTGGCCAAATCATCCTCAGCGAACAAAAACACCCAGCCTTTCGGCACATAGAAATCCGCAGCCTGCGCTACTTCCATCTCGGTGACTGGATGTCCATTCATAAGTTTCAGGAAAAGTTCTATCTCAAATTTATCCAGAAACGGGAGTTCATCCAGCAAAGAAGCTTTTATCACCTCCGCCGCTGTCTGTTCCTGCTCCTTGCGCGGGATGCCTTTTGCTGCTTCTTCTGGCAGCTTCTCTTCCCATGTCTTCAGAATCTGATCCAGAAGGCGCTGCGGAGCCCTT
>CALWBB010000213.1 GCA_944375885.1 uncultured Merdimonas sp. | reverse complement strand
CGGGAATACCGTGAATACAAACAACGCGGCGAAAAAGCCGGTAATTCCGATTCTGCGGCCGGTCAGCTGACTCGTTTATTCTCGGAGTTCGGAGAGCTCCGCCAGCTGCCGCCGGATGACAGAAAAGTTCAGGAAAAGGTGGATACTTTGCAGAAGTTCATCACAGAGCATTACTATACCTGCTCCGATTCAGTTCTCTATGAGCTGGGACAGATGTATGTATATGATGAACGCTTCAGGCGGAACATTGATCAGGCAGGAGGAGAGGGAACTGCCGAGCTTGTAAAAAGGGCGATTGAGCTTCACTGCGCCTGCTAGACGGCAAGGCCATTATCTGACGCCTGGTCTCCTTCCACAGATACTTTGTGGAGTATTTTTCGTGGTTTCGAGACAGTGCTTTTTGTGAAGCTGCGGACGATTGAAGCCGTGGAGCTGCCCGCGCGGCCTTTGAATTTCCGAAAGAACCCTTGGAGAGCGTCGGCATTTGGCTTTCCGGTCCCTGGTTTTGGGGCCGGAAAGCCTTAGTACCGTTACGCTCGACAGGAGCGCAAGCGCGTTCTGGAGGAAATCAAAGGCCGCGCGGGCGGTGCACAGCCTCCAAAATCCGCCAGCCCACAAAACTGCCGAAACCCAGAAAAATATCTCACACAAATTTTCTGCAATCACTTGACAGCGGAATGCCTCCATGCTATTATATTACGGATGCCGCACAACGAGGTATAAGTATGCGCATTTTTATCTGGTTTCCATCTCATCTTCAGGACGGACAGCACAGGCGGAAGGCAGGAAGGAGAGGCGCGTCACCAAAATTGGCGAGTAAATAATCAGGAGGTGCCACAGCATGTACGCAATCATTGCAACAGGTGGTAAACAGTACAAAGTATCCGAAGGCGATGTCATCCGGGTAGAGAAGCTCGGTGTGGAGGCTGGCGAGACTTATAATTTCGACCAGGTTCTGGCAGTCGGCGGAGACACTCTGACCGTAGGAACCCCGACAGTAGCAGGCGCTACGGTTACTGCATCTGTGATCGGTGACGGCAAGGCGAAGAAGGTCATCGTTTACAAGTACAAGAGAAAATCTGGATATCACAAGAAGAACGGCCACAGACAGCAGTACACGGCAGTGAAGATCGAGAAGATCTCTGTGCAGTAATCCGTCATGACAGCCGTTACCATATATAAGAGATCCGGACAGTATGCAGGCTTTACCGTAGAGGGACATGCCGGATACGCGGAGGAAGGCCAGGATATTGTGTGCGCGGCGGTCAGTGTGCTTTCACTGAATACGCTGAATTCCATCGAGGCCTTCACAGAGGATCGGTTTTCCGGGGAGCAGAGAGACGGCTATTTAAGCTGCAGGTTCCCGGAAGGATTGTCCGAAAAAGCCGTACTGCTTCTGGATTCCATGGTACTTGGACTGACAGACATTCAACGAAGCTATGGAAAATCATACATCAGGATTGCATTCAAGGAGGTGTAAGCTCATGTTACAGATGAACCTTCAGTTGTTCGCTCATAAAAAGGGAGTAGGTTCCACAAAGAACGGCCGTGATTCCGAGTCCAAGAGACTGGGAGCCAAGAGAGCTGACGGACAGTTTGTAAAGGCTGGAAACATTCTTTACAGACAGCGCGGAACCAAGATTCACCCGGGTGTGAACGTAGGACGCGGCGGAGATGACACCCTGTTCGCTCTGACTGACGGAGTGGTCCGTTTCGAGAGAAAGGGAAGAGATAAGAAGCAGGTTTCTATCGTCCCGGTAGCAGCAGAATAAGTTGGCAGGAGGCTTCAAGTCGGTAGATTTGAAGCCTCTTTTACTCAGTGTGACAGCTTTTTGCAGGAGAATTAGTATGTTTGCAGACAGAGCAAAGATCATCATCCGTTCCGGCAAGGGCGGCGACGGGCATGTGAGCTTCCGCAGGGAGCTGTATGTGCCCAACGGCGGTCCCGACGGCGGAGACGGCGGCCGGGGCGGAGATGTTATTTTTGAAGTAGACGAGGGCTTAAATACCCTCTATGAATACCGCCACAGAAGGAAATTCAAGGCGGAGGACGGAGAAGAAGGCGGAAAAAGACGCTGCCATGGGAAAGATGGCGGCGATATCATATTGAAGGTTCCGGAAGGGACGGTGATCCGGGAGGCCGAAAGCGGCAGGGTCATCGCAGATATGTCGGGAGAAAACCGCCGGCAGGTTATCTTAAAGGGCGGCCGGGGCGGAGCCGGCAACCAGCATTTTGCCACATCTACGATGCAGGTGCCCAAATACGCCCAGCCGGGACAGCCGGCCCAGGAGCTGGAGGTGCTGCTGGAGCTGAAGGTCATCGCGGACGTGGGACTGGTGGGCTTCCCGAATGTGGGAAAATCCACCCTTCTTTCCCGGGTGACGAACGCCCAGCCCAAGATTGCCAATTATCATTTCACGACGCTGACGCCGAACCTGGGCGTCGTGGATCTGGAGGGCGGAGGCGGCTTTGTCATCGCGGATATCCCGGGACTTATCGAGGGCGCGTCCGAGGGCGTGGGCCTGGGACATGAGTTCCTGCGCCATATCGAGCGCACCCGCGTGCTGATCCATATGGTGGACGCGGCCTCCACGGAAGGCCGGGATCCGGTGGCGGACATCTACGCCATCAACCAGGAGCTGAAGGCCTACAACGCAGAGATCGCGGCCCGTCCCCAGGTGATCGCAGCCAATAAGGTGGACGTGCTGGGCGGCGAACTGGAGCCTGTGGAGCGGCTGAAAGCCGAGTTCGAGCCCCGGGGCATCCGGGTGTTTCCGATTTCAGCGGTGGCCG
>CALWBB010000212.1 GCA_944375885.1 uncultured Merdimonas sp. | reverse complement strand
CTCTTCTCCAGCTTCATCTCGTTGATATATTTCTTGGGTGAAATGTCCATGTTTTCCTTGAACAGAATCTGCAGCGAAGAGCGGGACATGGAGAATTTCTGGCAGAGCTCCGCGATGGACAGAGGCTCGTAAATAGTTTCGTCTATATAGGCCAGAATCTTTTCCAGCAGCTCGTCCTGGTAATGCTGCCTCGCCCCCGTGACAGGACGATCCGTCTTTTTGCCGATGAATTCGGACTGCAGCAGGCGGATGACCGTCTCCTGGAGGAGGCAGAGCATCAGGCTGTTCATGTAGGGAATCTGGGAGGTACTCTCCGTGACGAAGGTCTTGATCAGCGTGTAAATCTTCTTGTCATAGCCGAAGACCTTGTTCAGGAGCAGCTCGTAGTGAGTGCTCTCTGCGTCGTAGACCACCGTCTCCATATCAAAAATAATGGTCACATAGGAGCAGGAGCAGCCCTCCGGGATGTCCTGGGTATGGAACTGGCCTGGCCCGTAAATGATCAGCTCTTTTTCCTTCAGATCGTAGTGCTTTCCTTCCACCGTGGTAAGCAGGGTTCCCCGATCTACGTAGGTGAGTTCAAAGTAATTGTGTTTCTCCCCCTTAAAATGATAGCCGGCGTTGCGGATGGAGTAGTAGTAGCCCAAAATTTCGCTGATCCGGATCCGGGGAAGGATCCGCTCAAACATGTAAGGAGGGCTTAAGGGTTCCAGAATATATTTGTAATCGGTGGTGGTGATCAGCCGGCAGGTGATCTGGGAGGTGACGGCCACCAGAGAAAAATAGACGCCTGGATTAAGCCGTACAAGCCTGTGGACGGCAAAGGCCTGGAGCTTGTCAGCTTCTGGAACCTCGCCTACGAGGAGCGCGGCCATGCCGCTTTGCATCTCCAGAAAAACTTCGCAGTCAAAGTGGTAGAGCTGGCTGATGCTGCGCCTTGCAATCAGGTGCCATTCCCGCCCGATCATATCATTGTGATCCGGAACTACAGGCTGTTCATAGACGGAACCAAATTTTTCAAATTCCAGGCTGGATGTCTTTAACTGCATAGCACACACCTCCATTCTGTAAATTATTATAGCTTTTTTTTCTAAAATTGTCCAGATGGAAGGGAAAACCTAAAAAAGCGTCTTCAGAGCCGCAAAGAGGCTTTGAAGACGCTTTTAAGAACGTTTTTGGGATCCGGATTATCCGGATTATTCCTTGCCGTCCCAGCAGTAGGTGCAGAGCTTTTCTCTGGGAAGGCCGGTAGCTTCGATCATATCGTCCAGCCGGTTATACCGCAGGGTGGTGAAATTCAGCTGGCGGCGGATTTCCTCCAGCATGTTTTCATAGCGTCCAGTCTCAGGATCCGCGTATTCTTGCAGGATCTCTTCGGTGACGGGGCCTCCCTCCAGCTTTTCGATGACACGCCGGGCGATCAGATCCATATCCGATGACGAGCGGGAGAAATTCAGGTATTTGCAGCCGAACAGGATCGGCGGGCAGGCCGGCCGGATGTGAACCTCCTTTGCCCCGCTCTGGTAGAGGAACTCTGTGGTCTCGCCAAGCTGGGTTCCGCGGACGATGGAATCATCAATCAGAAGAAGGCGCTTCCCATTGATCAGGTCATGGACCGGAATCAGCTTCATCTTTGCGATCAGGTTTCGCTTGCTCTGGATCGTCGGCATGAAGGAGCGCGGCCAGGTCGGCGTATATTTGATAAAGGGGCGTGAGAAGGGAACTCCTGACGCGTTCGAGTAGCCGATAGCGGCAGCCAGGCCGGAATCGGGCACGCCTGCCACAGTATCTATCATGGAAGAATCCATCTGGTCGCGGCCGGCCATCAGCTCGCCGCTGCGGTAGCGCATCTTCTCCACGCTCAGTCCCTCATAGGAGCTGGAAGGATAGCCGTAATACACCCACAGGAAGGTGCAGATCTTCATATCCTTTCCCGGCGCGGCCAGGGTGCGCACGCCCTCCGGGGTCATGATGACGACCTCGCCCGGGCCAAGCTCCCGCTCTGAGTGGTAGCCGAGGTTCAGGTAGGCGAAATCTTCAAAGGAGACGCAGTATGCATCCTCCTTGCGTCCGATGACAAGGGGCGTCCTTCCCAGCCGGTCTCTGGCAGCGTAGATCCCCAGAGGTGTCAGGATCAGGAAGCTTAAGGAGCCCTCGATAAGCTCCTGGGCGTAGCGGATTCCGTCGATGAGGTTCAGCTTCTGGTTGATGATGGCAGCAGTCAGCTCTGTGGGATTGATATCTCCGCCGCTCATTTCCAGAAAATGAGCGTTGCCCCGGTTGAAAATCTGTTCGGTGATCTCCGCCGCGTTATTGATGCGGCCTACAGTCGTGATGGCGAAGGTGCCGTGATGAGAGCGCACAATCAAGGGCTGAGGCTCATAGTCCGAGATGCAGCCGATACCCAGGTATCCCTTCATCTGCTGCATGTCTTTGTCAAATTTTGTGCGGAACGGGCTGTTCTCAATATTGTGGATCGCCCGGTCGAAGCCCTTTTCACCGTACACGGCCATGCCGGCCCTGCGGGTTCCCAGATGAGAATGGTAGTCTGTGCCGAAAAACAGGTCAAATAAACAATCGCCTTTGGAAGCGACGCCAAATAATCCACCCATAAAATCTCCTTCTTTGTCTGTCTTTTGTCCGGCCCGGAGCGCGGGATGCCCACTCCTGGCCGGCCGGTCGTTTCGCATGCAACTCTTTATATTTCCAGCTGGCAGGAGCCATATGCCCCGCCAGCCAATGGTATAGTATAACCCTAACACAGACAGATGTCAAAGTCCAGTTTGAAGTCCCGGGTTTTGTAAAATTTTCAAAATACGCATTGATGATTAGGGAATTTTGTAGTATACTAAGCCTGATCCTAAAAAAATAAT
>CALWBB010000211.1 GCA_944375885.1 uncultured Merdimonas sp. | reverse complement strand
GATGAAAAATACGTCTCGTAGTCAAAGGGAATCAGCTTGTTCGGAAACACGTCGAATATCAGATCCATGTTGAACAGGCTGTGGTTCCGGATGAGGGAGCGCAGCCCGATATAGCTGCCCGCCTCCAGGAAATCTATGGTGCAGACCTTCATGCGGCCCGGCTGGCGGGACACGTAGTTCACCGCGTTGCAGGCTCCGGCAGAGACGCCGATCACGTAGGGCAGGTACAAGCCCTGCTCCATGAAATAATCCAGCACCCCGGCGGTAAACACGCCTCTGGTGCCGCCGCCCTCCAGTATCATTCCGGCTTTCTTCTTATTCATGAAAATGCTCCTTCAGAAACTCCTTTAGCTCCAGGGCTCCGTCCTCATTGGAACAGAACAAGGTTCCATAGGGCTGGCCGTCCATAATCTTGTGTATGACATTCATGTTCTTCCCGTTTGCGATCACCATGTCGGCTCCCGCAGAGGTGGCAAGCTCCGCCGCCACCAGCTTGGTGGCCATGCCGCCGGTTCCCACGCTGCTCACCGCGTCCTTTCCCATTCCCATCAGCTCATCGTCCAGGGTGTCCACAAAGGGAACGAATTTCGCGTCCGGGTTCGTGTTCGGATTATCCGTGTAAAGGCCGTTGATATCCGAGAGCAGGATCAAAAGATCCGCGCCCACCAGGGAAGCCACCACCGCAGACAGGGTGTCGTTGTCCCCGTGCAGGATCTCAAAGGTGGAAATGCTGTCGTTGGCGTTCACGATCGGGATCGCCCCCAGGGCAAGCAGTTCCTCAAAAGTATTCTGGGCGTTCATGCGGTTGCGGGCGTTCAGCATCGTGTTGCGCGTCATCAGAATCTGCGCCGCTACCTGGTTATACTCCGCAAAAAACTTCTGGTAAATCATCATCAGACGGGCCTGCCCGATGGCCGCGCAGGCCTGCTTTAAGGATACCCGCTCCGGCCTTTCCTGGAGGCCCGCCGCCTTCCTTCCCACGCCAATAGCCCCAGAGGTCACCAGTACCACATCCTTGCCCTTGTTGCGCAGATCCGTCAGTTCCCGAACCAGATGCTCCACCTTGATCAGATCGAGCCCGCCGGTCTCCCTGTGAATCAGGGAGGAGGTGCCGACCTTCACCACGATACGTTTTTTATTTTTCAGCTCCGCCCGGTACTGGGCGTCCAGAACCTTATCTTCCATGTTATTTTTGTCCTTATCCTCTTGTCTTTTCTTTAAATTTCTTTCCTAACTTTACACTATTTTTCTGAAAATAGCAAGGTTAACTGGAGTAATTCTCCAGAAAATCGTACAATTCCTTCTCTCCGCTGACCCGCTTCCCGTGGGCGATCTCACCCTGCAGCTCTTCCGGCAGGGAGTCTACCGTGATGCCCGTGTATTCAAAAAGCGTCTGGCCCTCAAGCCGATAGATGGTGACGCGGCCGTCCTCCTCCACCAGATAATATTCGTGATTTCCCGTGTCATTTACCACGCTGTCCGGAGCCGTCGAGGCCGCCTCCTTCCCAGAAAGCTCCTGCGCCGTGCGCTCCGCCTGTTCCTGCTCCTGGGCGGCGACGCGCTCTCCCAGGCTCATAAGCTCCTGCCAGAGCTTCTCCTGCTCCTTCCCCGCCCGGCTTTCCGAGTGGAGGAAGCCGGCGTACCAGCCAAGCCCCGCCAGAATCACCGCAGCCAGGCAGCCGGCCAGAATCCTTTTTGCCATAAAAACCCTCCTTTGGGTTTAGTATGGACAAAATCAGCGGCTTTTACGCAGCTTCACATAAGTTTGACCTTTTTCAGCGCCTTCACCAGCACATGGCCTTTCGGAAAGGCTCGCAGTTCCTCCTCCGTAATGCCCCGCAGGAACAGCACGAAGAATCCGTAGATCGGCACCGCCAGCGCCAGGCAGAGCACCACCGCCGGCTTACCGCCCATGAGAGACGCAAGGGGCGTATAGGCAAGCCAAACCGCCAGGGCCATGATCAGGGAGGACACGCCCGGTATCAGGAAGGTTCTCCGGATCTCCTGCCGGTAGTGCAGGTATTTCCGGATGGCAAGCCCGTTCAGGACGCACATCAGCAGTGCGAAGAACATATAGGAAATGACCACGCCGTAGATGTGAATACCGGTAAACTGCACCAGAACCACCAGCACCAGCAAGTGGGATACCAGGGCGATCACGGCGTTGCGCACCGGGATCCGCATGTGGTCGATGCCCTGAAGGATGCCGTTGGTCAGGGTGGACAGGCCATAGAAGATAACGGCCGCGGAGCCGATAAGGAACATCATGGGCGCCGACTTGTCCGTATTCCAGTTCAGGAGATCGAGAATCGGGCCGCCCAGGGCCGTCAGGCCAAAGGCGCTGGGAATGCAGATCAGCATCACCATGCGGATGGCGTTCTCGGTCTTTCGCCGCATCGCTCCCCGGTCTTTTTCCATGCGCGCCCTGGTAAGGGCCGGGATGACCGAGGCCGACAGGGCGGAGGCCACCGCGATGGGCACATTGGTCAGAAGCTTGTACTTACCCACGTAAATGCCCCAGTAAATCTCCACCGTCTCCCGGTCCGCCTTCTGAAGATCCAGCATCAGGTATTTGAAGACGCCCTGATCCACAAAGCCGCTGATGTTGTAGACGGCTGTGCTTAGGATCACAGGCACGATGGTCAGCACCAGCATGCGCAGCAGCTGGCCATAGCTCTGATCCTCGCTTACGTGGTCTCTTCGCAGATTTTTCTGCAGAACCCGGTTGTACATCAGCATGACAATCACCAGGAAGAGGAGGCCGCCCGCCGCTCCCAGGCTGGTGCCAAGGGTGCTGCCGGCCGCCCCGTAGATGGCGCCGCCCGTCCCGCCCGTGATGCCGGCCGCCCGGTCCAGGGAGGCCCCGTAGGAATACAGCATGCTGGCCGCCACGATGCTGACCACCGCGTTTACAATCTGCTCAATGACCTGGGAAATGGCCGTGGGCAT
>CALWBB010000210.1 GCA_944375885.1 uncultured Merdimonas sp. | reverse complement strand
CTGCGAGCATCGTCTCATGGGAACCGTTGCTGAAGATAAAATTTCCCAGGCTGTAGAAAATGGGCTTTCCCTGATAATACTCAATCCCCTGAAGCACATGGGGATGGGAGCCGATGACCGCGTCCGCCCCGGCGTCGATATACTGCCTCGCCAGCGTCCTCTGGTACTCCTCCGGCTGGGTGCTGCGCTCGATTCCCCAGTGGACGTAGACCACCGTAAAATCACAGCCTTCTTCCGCCCTCCGGATCTCCTCCACCAGGGCTTTCGCATCGTAGGTGGTAAAAAGGCCCGAGCCATCCGCCGAAGCATTCCAGGAGTATTCCGGAATCACCCGGCTGGCCCCCAGAAAGCCAATGGTCTTCCCGCCGATCTCGAAGGTTTTCAGGGCCCTGGCCTCCTCCAGATTTTCCCCTGCCCCCACGTGGGCGATCCCTGCCCCGTCCAGGGCCGCGAGCGTCTCTGTCAGCGGCCCCCGGCCAAAGTCCAGCATATGGTTATTGGCCAGGGTGACGATATCCACGCCCAGGTCTGTGAGTACCGACACATAGCCGGGATCCACCCGGAAGGTATACTGCTTCTCTTCCATGGGCTCTCCCGTGGTGCCAAAGGGAAATTCCTGATTCAGCATCAAAAGATCCGCGCCCCGCAGGATAGACAAAAGCCCCTCAGAGGCCGCCGCCGAAATTCCCTGCTGCCGATATTTGCTCTGAAGCAGATCTGTCAGAAACAGATCCCCGCCAAACAGCAGGGTCACCGGTTCCTGCTCAGAGAACTCTTCCTGTTCAGAGGGGGCCTCCTGCTCAGAAACATTCTCCTGCTCAGAAGTTTTCTCCTGCTCAGACGTATCCAGCTGTCCCGCCTGTTCCTCCTGTTCCGCCGCTTTACTTGGCTGCGGCTCAATCACCCGGACAGCGGGAACCTCGCATACCTGCTCTCCTGTATCCGGAAGCTTTACAAGGCCCGCAGCCAGGCAGACAGCCAGGCTTACAGCCAGCAGCAGAAAGCAGAACAGCATCCCTTTTATGATTGTTTTCAGAAATTTCCGCATCCGCCTCTCCTTTGCTGTCCAAAGCTTCTATCCCACCGCCGGATCAGACTGACGTAACTTTTACGAACACTTGCTCCAGCCGCAGTTTTTGCAGATATTGCAGCCTCCCTCAAAGCTTAAGGGCTCCCCACACTCCGGGCACACGACCTTGGCCTTCTTTTCCGCCACTGCTTTAGGCTTCGGCACGGGCTTTGCCTCGCCGCCCTCCTTGATTCTGCGCTCCTTGAGCTCTTCCTGCACTTCCTGGTACATATCCAAAAGAGCGTTTCCCACCGCCATCGGACAGCAGGAGCCCTTGCTGGTATCGCCCTTGGTGGCCCTGCGCACCGAATAGGAGGGGCAGGAGCCCGTGGAATTCAGCTGATCGATAATCGTGTAAATATCAATGCCGCCCCGGGCGCTGATGGAAATCATACGGGACAGGCCGATCATGAAATTGTTGCAGCCGCCGGTGGAGCCCTTGCTCAGATAGATCTCCAGGAGAGCCCCTGTATGCGGGTCAAAGAGGGCGATGCAGTGCAGGCTGCCGCAGCCTGTGATGAGCTTTCTCTTCTTGCCCAGCACGTCGTCGTTGACCCGGATGATCTCGCCTCGTCCCAGGCCTTCTCCCGCAGCGACGCCCTTTTTCTTATCCGTGCTTAAAATCCCCACGCGTTTGCAGCCGTCCCGGAAAATGGTGATTCCCTTCAGCCCTCTCTCATAAGCGTAGAGATACAGGCGTTCCGTCTCCTCCACCGTGAAGGAATTCGGCACATTCACCGTCGAGCTGATGGAGGCGTCGATGTGCTCCTGCCATACAGACTGCATGTCGATCCTCTGCCGGTAATCCAGGGTCATGGCTGTCACAAAGAACTCCGGGAGATTCCCCTCGTCCTTGATCTTATGCTCCTTCATATACTGCTCCACGATGGGCGTATAGACCTTGTAATACACGTCGCTGCCGTGCAGAGACTCCGTCTTTCTCTCATAAAAATTGGCGTAAATCGGCTCGATGCCGCCGGAGATTCCCAGCATGGTAGACAGGGTGCCCGTCGGCGCGATGGTCAGAAGCTGGGAATTGCGCAGGCCGTACTTCTGCACCAGCTCCCGGGTGCGCTCTGTGGTATTGTGCAGGAAATAAGGCGTTCCTGTGATCTCCGCCACATTGCACTTCGGAAACGGACCATCCTCCTTCGCCAGGAGCGCGGAGGTCTCAATGGCCGCGTCCGCCATGGCAAAACCGATTTTATCACAGATCTCCACAGCCTCCGCCTCGCCGTAGGTCAGGCCAAGCTTTAAGAGCATGTCCGCCAGGCCCATGATGCCAAGGCCGATCTGCCGCCAGTCCGCCACACTCTCCTGCTGCTCTGGAAGGGGATGCAGAGGCAGGCCCTCGTCCAGAACCTCGTTCAGCCCCTTTACACAGATTTTCACACAGTCCCGGAACAGGGCGAAATCAAAGGATGCGTTGTCCTCAAAGGGATTCTGCACAAACTCCGACAGGTTCATGCTTCCCAGAAGGCAGCTCCCACCCGCCGGCAGCGGCTCCTCCGCACAGGGATTCACACCTGCATAGGAAAAATCCTCTGTATGGGAAAGCAGGCTCCATTCTTTAATCCGATCCCAGAACAGAGCGCCCGGCTCCGCATAATCCCAGTTTGTCTCCGCCAGATGATGGAAGAGATCCCGGGCCATGATTTTCTTCTCGATCTTCTGTCCAGTCTCCTCCCTTGTATAATGAAGCAGGAATGGCTTGTTCTCTTTTACAGCTTCCATAAACTCATTGCTCACGCGGACGGAAATATTGGCCTTGGTGACCTTGTTCAGATCTGTCTTCAGATCTACGAACTCCTCCACGTCCGGATGGGCGCAGTCTATAGAAATCATCAGCGCTCCCCGTCTTCCGTTCTGCCCGATCAGGCTTGTCACCAGGGAATACAGCTCCATAAAGGATAC
>CALWBB010000209.1 GCA_944375885.1 uncultured Merdimonas sp. | reverse complement strand
ACCTGGTGGGCCCAGGGAAAATCCTGCGCCAGCTGATTGAGAAGGATCAGATTTCCTCCATGATTTTCTGGGGGCCGCCCGGCGTGGGCAAGACGACCCTGGCCCGGATTATCGCCCGGCAGACCCGGGCGGAATTTGTGGAATTCAGCGCGGTGACAAGCGGCATCAAGGAAGTGAAGGAGGTCATGAACCAGGCGGAGCAGAACCGGAGGATGGGGATCCGGACTCTGCTCTTTACGGACGAGATTCACCGGTTCAACAAGGCCCAGCAGGACGCCTTCCTGCCCTTTGTGGAAAAGGGAAGCATCATTCTGGTGGGGGCGACTACGGAGAATCCTTCCTTTGAGATCAATTCCGCTCTCTTGTCCCGGTGCAAGGTCTTCATCCTGAAAGCCCTGGAGGAGGACGATCTTCTGGAGCTTCTTCATCATGCCCTGAAAAGCCCCAAGGGCTATGGAAATATGAAGCTTTCCATCGGGGAGGAGGATCTGCAGGCTATCGCCCGGTTCGCCAACGGAGACGCCAGAACGGCGCTGAATACGCTGGAGATGGCGGTGCTGAACGGCAGGATGGACGAGCGCGCGGTGCTGTGCGTGGACAAGGAGATCCTGGCCCAGTGCATGAACCGCCGGTCTTTGCTGTATGACAAGAACGGGGAGGAACACTACAACCTGATTTCCGCCCTCCACAAATCCATGCGCAACAGCGATCCGAACGCGGCGGTCTACTGGATGTACCGGATGCTGGATGGGGGCGAGGATCCGCTGTATATTGCAAGAAGACTCATCCGCTTCGCCAGCGAGGATGTGGGAATGGCGGATTCAAACGCCCTGCCCCTTGCGGTGTCTGTCTACCAGGCCTGCCACTTTCTGGGGATGCCGGAGTGCGACGTGCATCTGGCCCACGCGGTGATTTATCTGTCCATGGCGCCCAAATCCAACGCGGCCTACATGGCCTGCCTGGCCTGCAGGCAGGATATCCGGGAGAAGCCGGGCGCGCCGGTGCCGCTGCAGATCCGCAACGCCCCCACGAAGCTGATGCAGGATCTCCATTACGGGGAGGGCTACGTCTACGCCCATGATACGGAAGAAAAGCTAAGCCGCATGAAATGCCTGCCGGACGAGCTGGCGGGAAGGCGGTATTACCGGCCCACAGAGGAAGGGGCAGAAAAGGCGGTAAAGGAGAGGCTGGAGGAAATTCTCCGGTGGAAGGAAGCAAAGGCTCCGGAGGAGCCTGGCCAGAAGGAAGAAAAAGCTCCGGAGGAGCCTGTCCAGCAAGACTAGACGGGCGGCTCCGGAAAATCAGATAAAACGGAACAGAACGAAAAAAGAAGCTTCAAGCAGGACAAAGGAAGGGGAGGTACAGCAGGATGGAGGAAAAAGAGCTGTCCCGGAATAACAGGGACCTCCAGAGGCGAAAGAGGAAAAGGAAGAGCCGCAGATACAAAAAGCGTACATACAGGCTGCTTCTGGCAGCGAGTCTGGCTGTGGCTGCGGCGCTGGCAGCGCTTGTATGCATCCTGCTTTTTGTGATATTCTCCGGAAGAGCTGGCAAAAAGGCAGAACAGGCCGCGGCCCTGACCGGGGGAGCGGGCTCGCAGAGCGCGGAGCGCTTCCGGGAGCTGACAGAAGAGGTTTTGGCCCTGCAGGAGCAGAGCCAGGCGGAGCCGGAGCGGGTCAGCACGGTAAAGGAGATCGCCACAGAGACGGACGAGACGACGGTGGGAATCGACGTGTCCGAGTACCAGGGAAATATCGACTGGTCCCAGGCGGCGGAAGGGCTGGATTTTGTCATGGTCCGGGTGGGATACCGAAGCTCCGAGACCGGAGAAATCACCGAGGACGCCTGCGCCCGGTACAATCTCCAGGAGGCCAGGGATCGGGGACTGCTTCTGGGGGCTTATTTCTTCTCCACGGCGGTATCGGAGGAGGAGGCGGTGGAGGAGGCCCGCTGGGTCTGCGAGCTTTTGAAGGGGTATCCCATCACCTATCCGGTGGCCTACAACTGCGAGGGCTTCCAGAACCCGGACAGCCGGCAGTATGCGCTGACGGCCGGGGAGCGCTCCCGGATCGCGGAGGCTTTTCTTGCGGAGGTGGAGGCGCAGGGGTACACGGGCATGTTCTACGCGGCCCGCAATGAGCTTAAGGGGAACGCCCTCTGGGACACGGACGCGCTGGAGCTTGGCTACCGCATCTGGGTGGCCCAGTACGGAATCGGCGATTATCCAGATACGCAGAAGCCTGAATACAGCGGAGAGCACGTCATGTGGCAGTATACTAATGAGGGAAACGTGACCGGAATCGACGGCGGCGTGGACCGGAACGTGGCGTATTTCGGCTACAGCGAGGCGGCTCTTCCCAAAGCAGAGGCCGCCGATACCGTCGAGGCGGATCCGGAGGTGGGCGTGGTCTTTACGGAGGTCAGCGAGCAGGTGACGGCCAAGGAGGTGACGAACCTGCGCAGCACCATGGATCAGGGCAGCGACGGGAATATCGTGGCAGAGCTTCATAACGGGGAGACGGCGCTTCGCACCGGCACCGGAAATAACGGCTGGTCCCGGGTGGAGTATAACGGCCAGACCCTCTACGCCGTGTCCAGTCTTCTGACCACAGACTTAAGCTACACGCCTCCGGCAGAGGAGCCGGAGAGCGAATTCAAGACGAAGTTTACCACCGTCTCGGAAAACGTGACGGCCAAGGATGTGACAAACCTGCGGAACCGCCCGAGCGTGGAGGAGCCCTCCCAGGTGATTGTCCAGCTTCACAACGGCGAGGTCATCGTCCGCACCGGGGTCTCCGACGTGGGCTGGTCCCGGGTGGAATATAACGGGCAGACCCTGTACTGCATCAGCAGCTATCTGCAGGTGGTAAACTAAGGGTGGAATATCCTGCTGCCTTTTTGAGGTTACTATTTACAGCCGCCCCACCCACATGCGCACTCGTCGCCTCTTACGAGGCTCCAGTCCCGCTCCTTACGGAGCTAAGACTGCTTATGTGG
>CALWBB010000208.1 GCA_944375885.1 uncultured Merdimonas sp. | reverse complement strand
TGCGACCTCTACGTCCCGAACGTAGCGCTCTACCAAGCTGAGCCACACGCCGATTTGCTGTACTCGTCGTCAGCAATAGATATATTACCACAAGTTCCGCCGTTTGTCCAGCAAAAACTTGCAGATTGTGAAAGTTTTTTTACGGGCGGTTCACCAGGTATTTCTATCCCCTTACCAGCTCCCGGGCTTTCTGCGCGCACTCTGCCGCGTCCTCCGTGTACGCGTCAGCTCCAATCTCCTCAGCCAGCGCTGACGTCACCGGCGCTCCCCCTACCATAATCTTTATATTTTTTCGGAACGGGGCTTTATTAAGGTAAGAAACCGTATCCCGCAGCGCCCGGAGCGTGGTCGTAAGGAGGGCGGAACAGCAGACCAGATTGACATCTGGATTTTTCTCTACGGTCTTTACGAACTTTTCCCTGGATACATCTACGCCCAGATCGATCACTTCAAACCCTGCGGATTCCAGCATCATGCCCACCAGATTTTTCCCGATGTCATGGAGATCCCCAGCTACAGTCCCGATGACTGCCTTTCCCGCTGTCCCCAGCGCTTCCGACGCCAGGTGCGGTTTCAGTACCTCCACTCCCTTTTTCATGGCGCGGGCAGACATCAGCATCTCCGGCACAAAAATCTCTCCGGCCTTAAACTGGCTCCCCACTTCGTCCATCGCCTTTATCATGCCGGCATTCAGAATCTCTGCCGGAGCGCAGCCCTCCGCAAGAGCCTCCTGCACCGCCAGTTCCACCGCCTTTGTCTTCCCCTTCAGTACCATCTCATAAATTCCGCTGATTCCTGCCATCGTTCCCATCTCCTGCCCGCGTTCTTATCTTATGCCTGTCTCTTATTTTTGGCCAGGGGCCGGAAAACCGTCATTCTGCCGATAAAGCAGAGAATCTGCATCAGGATCACCCCTGCCGCAGCCCCTATGCTGTCAATGGCCACATCCTTCTTCGATGGGCCTCGTCCCGCCACAAAGGACTGATGGTATTCGTCGAGACACGCGAAGCCCACACAGATCGCCCCTGCCAGAAGCGGCAGCCAGATCCCCCGCACTCCATATACATAGAGGGGAAAGGACACCGAGACAGCCAGGAGGAAGTACTCTGCCATATGGGCCAGCTTCCGCACCGGATAATGGATTTTCTGTATATAATATTCCTCCTCGCCATCCGTCCATCCCAGCTCAAGAGCCTCGTTGACCGTCTCCACAATAAACTCACTGACCTGGTAGCTCAGGTTTCCGGAAGCAGTCCCGTCCTGGGAAGAAAAACTGAAGATTACATACATCATTACGATCGCCGGTATAAAGGAGAGGGGCTTTAAAAAAGCCCTTAAAAACGTTTTCACCATACTGCCGTATCCTCTTGATTTCCTAACAATTACATCGACGCTATCATAGCACCAATCCCGCCTCCTGTCCAGCCGCCCCGGCAAGAATTAAGGAAACCATAAGGAAAAACCGTACGGAAAATACGTCGCTGCAGCCACTTTAGGCCCCCTGCGCCGCCTCTTTCATCCGTTTCACATAGGCCCTGACCTCGGGGACGCAGCCGCTTCCGTACCGCTCGCACAGCTTTACGATCGCGGAGCCCACGATCACCCCGTCGGAGCAGGCTGCCAGCTCCCTGGCCTGCTCTGGCGTGGAGACACCGAAGCCCACCGCGCAGGGAATCTCCTTTTCCTTTTTTACCAGCTTCACCATGGCTCCCACGTCTGTCGTGATCGCGGAGCGCATTCCCGTGACGCCCAGGGAGGAGACGCAGTAGACGAAGCCTTCCGCCTCCCGGGCAATCTTTGCGATCCGATCCTTCGAGGTGGGTGCGATGAGCGATATCAGGTCGATGCCGTATTTCCGGCACACCGCGTCGAACTCTTCCTTTTCCTCAAAGGGCACGTCCGGCAGAATCAGCCCATCGATCCCGGCCTGGGCCGCCCTTTTGACGAAACGCTCCGTACCGGATCCGGTCTTGCCGGTCTTCTCCCCTCCAGGCCCCTCGTGGTAGGAAAACACCACGTTGGCGTAGGTCATAAAGGCCAGCGGGATCTGGGTCTTCTCCCGCAGCCGCTCCACCAGCTCGAAAATTTTGTCCGTGGTCACTCCGCCGGAGAGGGCGCGCAGGTTCGCGGCCTGGATGACAGGCCCCTCCGCCGTCGGATCTGAAAATGGGATCCCCAGCTCGATGAGATCAGCCCCCGCCTCCTCACAGGCGTACACCAGCTGCTCCGTGATTTCCAAGGACGGATCCCCGCAGGTGATAAACGGGATGAACGCCTTTCCGTGGGCAAAGGCCCCCGCAATTCTCTTATTCATGAATATCCTCCCCTCTGTAGCGGGCGATGGCCGCGCAGTCCTTGTCTCCCCGCCCGGATATGGTGATAACCATAAGCTGATCCTTTCCCATGGACGGCGCCAGCTTCCTGGCATAGGCCACCGCATGGGCGCTCTCGATGGCCGGAATGATTCCCTCCGTCCGGGACAGATACTCGAAGGCGTCCACCGCCTCGTCATCCGTCACCGCCACATATTCCGCCCGGCCCGTGTCATACAGGTGCGCGTGCTCCGGCCCCACGCCCGGATAATCCAGCCCTGCCGAGATGGAATATACCGGGGCAATCTGCCCGTACTCGTCCTGGCAGAAATAGGATTTCATTCCGTGGAAGATGCCAAGCCTCCCCGTAGAGATCGTGGCCGCCGTCTCGGCGGTATCGATCCCCCGGCCCGCCGCCTCGCAGCCGATCAGCCGCACGCCTTCCTCCTCTATGAAATGATAGAAGCTTCCGATGGCGTTGGAGCCGCCGCCCACGCAGGCCAGCACCGCGTCCGGCAGCCGCCCTTCCTTTTCCAGAAGCTGCGCCTTTGTCTCCCTGGAGATCACCGCCTGGAAATCGCGGACAATCGTGGGGAAGGGGTGCGGCCCCATGCAGGAGCCCAGCACATAATGGGTGTCCGCGATCCGGTTCGTCCATTCCCGCATGGTCTCCGACACCGCGTCCTTTAAGGTGGCGGTTCCGCTCTCCACCGCGTGAACCTTCGCCCCCAGAAGGCGCATCCGGTATACGTTCAGAGCCTGACGCTCGGTGTCCTCCCTCCCCATGAATACCTCGCATTCCATATCCATCAGGGCGGCGGCCGTGGCCGTGGCTACGCCGTGCTGGCCCGCGCCCGTCTCCGCGATCACCCGGGTCTTGCCCATCT
>CALWBB010000207.1 GCA_944375885.1 uncultured Merdimonas sp. | reverse complement strand
ATCAGGCCCTCCATGGCGCACACGAACGCGTTTCCAAGGACGATGATCAGCCAGTTGCCGCTGCCGCCCTCCGTAAAACCGGCCAGCATCAGCACCACCTCCATCATGGCCGCGTGGCTGACCGCGAAGGCGCCGATACGGACAAAGGAAAGCGTATTGGAAAAGAAGCTTAACAGTACCTCAAACATCTCGAAGAAGGTCTGTACCAGATACATCGGGACGCCGTCGTCGAATTTCGCCTTTTTCTTCTCCAGCCAGGCGCCCAGGGGCTCCTTGAAGGCCATGGCCAGAAGCGGCAGGCCCAGGATAATCACCAGGATAATGGCCGCCGGCAGCGTATGGCCGCTCATAACCAGGAACAGGCAGGCCGCCAGGAAAGCGTAGAACAAAAAGCCCGCTACGCCGTTCGTGTCAAACCAGGTGCCTTCCGCGTCATGGTTGCGCACACAGACAATGATGTGCATAATCATGGCTGTCAGGATCAGGAACATGCCAAAGACAATGGCCACCACGAATACCGTGTTCATCTGTCCGATGACAGGCAGGCTCATCATAGCCTCCTTGGGCTTCAGCCAGATATGCTTGATCAGCGTATCCTCGAAGCCGAAGAAGCTTCCGTACATAAAGCCGAAGAAGGTAGAAAATACGCCCGCGCTGGCGATGATCGCCGCCAGGTCCATGCCCTTCTTTTTATAAAGGAAGAGACCGCCCAGCAGAAGCACCAGTCCCTGGCCCACATCTCCGAACATGGCGCCGAAAATGAACGCGTAGGTCAGAGCCACAAACATAGTGGGATCCAGCTCGTTGTAGGCCGGAAGGCCGTACATCTTTACATACATCTCGAAAGGCCGGAAGACCTTCGGATTTTTCAGTTTCGTGGGCGGCGTGCTGAAAATGTTGTCATGATCGTCCTCCACCACCACGAAGGTCTTCTCGTCGTCTTCAATCTCCTTCTGGAAGGCGTCCGCCTGTTTTTCCGGCATCCAGCCGCAGAGGATGTAGAAGACGTTATCCTTCTCCTTGGTCAGAGCAGCGAATTTGCGGATATCGAAGCTTGCGGAACGCTTCTCCAGAAACTGCATGGCTCCCGCCAGCTCATCCGTGTGTTCTGCTGTCACAGAGGCAATCCTCTGGTCAAGCTCTTCCAGCTGCCGATCCAGATCCGCGATCCTCTCCTCCAGGGCCTGCCGGGCCTGGCTGGGCGTGCCTTCATACTCATCCGGCAGGAAAATATGCTCAAAATGCATGGAAGCATAGACCGCATCGATCTGATCTGCCATAGACGCCGGAACGAAATACACGCCCCACACGTACTCCTCATCGCTGCTGCACTTATAAAAAATCGTATCCAGCGTGTCATAGACGTACCGCTCAAACTTGTCGAAATACTCATTGGAAATCCTTCCGAAGCGGTACTTCACATAGCGGAACCTAAGAAGCCTGTGGACCTCAAACTTAAGGCCCAGAAACGGCTCGATATTCTTCAGGGATTTTACGGTCTTCTCCCTCTCCTCTGAAAGCTCTGCCCGCTGGCCGCGCAGCTCTGTCAGATGGCTTTCCGCTTCCTCCAGGATGCTCTGCGCCTTCTTTGGCGTCATATCCGGATATTCTTTTTCCGTCTTAAGTTCCGCAGGGAGATATTCCTTTGCCTGCCGGATAATCTCCTCATAGGGATTTTTATCCGTGTAGGCCCTCAAATCCCGCACTGTCTTAAGCTCCGTCAGGGCGTTTTCCAGCTGGAACTCATATCTAGAAAGATACTGGCCGGCCATGCGTTCAATATCATCCTTTGGCCCTGTGATGCTTAAGAACTTCATCTTAACTATCACTTCCTGCTACCTCCTCTGTTCTGTGCCCGTGCTCTCATCCGCATATTTCAGCGTCTCCTCTGCCGGAAGGCCGTACCGGACGCCCTCCAGCACGGTGATCAGCTTGTCCAGTTCTCTTTCCTTATCAAAAAGATAACCGGTAATCACTGCCATCGAGTACGGGTTGCTGCGTTTTTCTTCCCCATATATTTTCCGGATAATCTGATTGTAGATGCTTTCCAGCTTTTCACCGTCCAGCCCCAGAAATCTTCTCCCGTAATAGGTTTTTTGGACCTTCTCCTCCAGTTCCCTCTCATCCGCCGCCGTCACCAGGCTTCGGATCTCTCCGTCGTGCAGCCGGTAGGTGATCGGAATCAGAAGCGCGTAGGTGGACGCCTCGCTCAGCTGGTAATATTTTTTTGCCCGGTAAATCCACATCATATTCAAAAGGTCGATCCGGCTTCCCAGGCTCCGGGTCAAAAGATCCAGATCCTTTCCTTTCAGAAGTTTATCCTTCTGCTTCCACATCATAGAAAAATAATAGAGATCCAGCGTCATCTCATAATCGAAAAGGGTTGGATTTTCCGCCTTTTCCAGTTTCTGCAGAACCGGGTAATACTGCGTTCCTTTCAGCGTCTCCAAAATCTCCGGGATCGTCACCGCCTCTGCCAGCTTATCCAGAGGAATATCCGTAAAGCGCTGGCGCATGCTGCGCAGCTCCTTTTTCTCAGCCGTCCGATCCCCATGGGTAAAGGCCCGGCGGAACGCCCGTTTGAGGCCTGCGATCTCAAATTTGCTGAAGTACAGCTTTAAGACGCTTTTCTGCCCCCGGTCACAGAAGCGGTAGATCTTCGTAAAATCGTAGTACAGCGTTCCCTCCAGAAGCCTCTCTATCTCCCCTCGGTGCAGCTGGTTTTCATCCCTGCCGTCAAGCAGGGCCGCATACGCGGGAACCTTCTTCAGATACGCCACTGCCTGGGGCACGCTGCCCATCTCTGCCAGGCAGCGGTAGTCCTCCGCTTTCAGAAGATGGCTCTCCATGGCCCGCAGCTTCGTGGCAATGGCGCTGTATTTCATCAGATCGCCCATGCCTTACTCTCCTGTCAGTTTGCGAAATATCTCCTCAGCCAGCTTCTCGTGGTTCTGGCTGTACTCCTGCTCTATGGCGTTCAGTTCACGCTCCGTCTCGATCTTCATCTTCAGAAGCTCATTCTCCGCCTCAGCTTTAAGCTTCTCATTCAGGCTTTTCAGTTTTTCCTGAGTCTCAGCCTCCAGCTGTGCGTCAAAGGCCTTTGTCTTCGCTTCATACTCCGCGGCGATCTTCTTTTTCTCCTCCGCCGCCTGCTCTTCCAGCGAGACAGCCGCATCTTCAATCTCAGAAAGCCGGCCAAGCACCGTTTCCATCTGCTCCATGCGTGTTCCTCCTGTCTGCGTGTAT
>CALWBB010000206.1 GCA_944375885.1 uncultured Merdimonas sp. | reverse complement strand
CAGAGCGCTATCTAAAGTCTCGTTCTCTTTAACGATTACATTCGACATAGTACCACACCTAACCTCCCTCCAGTTGTGTATTGTGCACTAGACAACTGTCTGGGTAATATACCTTCAACCTGAAAGGCTTGCGCGCTTCGCAGCCGAAGGGATCGTTGCACAAATAAGATTATAGTGTTTGAACGGGGTTCTGTCAACACTTTTTTCAGAACCCTTTTTCTTTCAGCTCCGCCACAATCCGCACATACGTCTCCAGCACATCAAAGCTTTTGTAATCCTGCCTGGTCAGATCGATGATATCCCCATGGGAAATTCCCCGCAGTCTTTCATTGGAAAACACGCCGCGAAATTCTCCCCACTTCGCCGATTCCACGCTCACCAGGCCGTCGTTTTCCCCTTCCAAAGGGCGGATCAGGCAGTATGGAATCGAAAGCAGCAGATGGCTGAAGGGATTTCGCATCTTTGAGGTATAGCTCTGGTAATAGACGCCCGGCATATCCGGCGTATCCTCATTAAACCGGGCGCTTTCCGCTGTGGAAAACTGATGGGTAGCTGTGTAAAAATCCGGATTTTTATCGCCGAATTTCGAGAAGGTCCGGTCAAAGCAGCCTGCCACAAAGCGGTAGAACCCCTCTGGCAGGCGGCAGGCATAATCCACAAAGCGGCAGCCCCGGTGGGGCGTGTTCATGGTCGTAAGTGACGCCACATAGGGCGCCATCCCCAGAGCCGTAACCGCGTACCGGGCATCCAGTCCGCCTTTGGAATGGGCGATAATATTGACCTTCTCCGCCCCAGTCTCTTCCCGGATCTCCAGAATCCGCCTGCGGATATCTTCCGCGTTATACTTTATCGTTCCCAGGGCTTCCTGGTTCCCATAGTAAACCACAGCGCCGTTCCTCTTAAGTTCCCGTGGGATCCGCCCCCAATAATTGAAATACCTAAGATCCCGGAAGCCGATACCATGGACCAAAAGAAGCGGATACCGCGTGGCGCAAAGATCCGAATCCACCCGCAGTTCCCGAAGGGCCGCCCTTTCCCGTTCAAAATCATATTCCTCATAGACCAGCCGGCAGGCGTACAGAAGCACGGCTAGGTTCACCACCGGAATCCACCAGGTAAATAAGATCATCAGCCGCCATACAAGCCCCAGCCGTTTAGACGTAAAGAAAATCCGCAGGACTCCGGAAGCCAAAAGCAGCAGGATACTAAGAACAGCCAAAACCACATGCAGGACGCGAAACGCGATCCCTTTCTGCGCATAAAACCCCGGAGGCTCAAAAAACAGCCACAAAAACAGAAAAAATTGAACCGCAGAGGCATAAAGCCCCCAGTATACAGCCCTTTGGCCTCCCATCATGAATCTTGCCCGAAGTCCTGTCTTCACCCGATCCCAGATGGGACAGAACAGAAGCCACAGGTAGATAAGAATCAAAAAAGCCGAAGTCCAAAACCGCTCTGCTATTTTTCCAAAGAGATTGTCTGATATATTTCCCACAGCACTTAATGCCAGCGGCAGATTCACCGCGCAGGGGACTGCCAGTGCCAGGAAGAACCTTTTCCACCATTTTTTCATCTGTTTTTCGCTTACTTTCTTCTCATATCCTCTATGATTTCTTCCTTCTCTCCTCCAGCTTCTTCACCACGCTTGGAAACTGGTTCAGATCTGTGTGCGGAATCGCCGTCGCAGCCACCATCAGGTGCAGGAAATCTTCCACCGCTCCGAACTGCACATACTGCATCCGGCCGATGATATCCTTCGCTTTATCCATCAGCCTGCGGTCTAAGAGCAGTTTTTCCGCTCCTCTAAGCGAGGCATTCCCTGGAGAGAGAAGCTTTTCCCGGTCAATGTCCGGATAAAGGCCAATGGTCACTGCCGCCTCCTTATCAATATGCGTCCCGAAAGCTCCTGCCACATAGAAGCGGCCCACATCCTCCATGGTAAGCCCAATCAGGTTCATCATATATTCCACCATCGTCATGGCTGCAGCTTTGGTCTTCAGAAATTCCGTAATATCGCTCTGATAGAAATAGAGCCCCGGCGCGTATTCCACTGCGTTTTCTGTCTCGTCCTCTTCCCGCCCGGGCAGGCGTACCACCCCTTTAACCTCCTCCTGGAACTGTCCCCGCAGATCGAGAAAGCCGTTTAAAAAAAGCTCCGCGATCAGATCGACGATTCCGGATCCGCAGATGCCTTTCGCCTCTCCCCCGCCAATCACATGGGCTTTCAGCTTTCCATTTTCTACAGTCACCTGATCTACCGCGCCTTTTTTTGCACGCATCCCCGTATGGACGACACCGCCCTCCAGGGCAGGGCCTGCCGCTCCAGCCCCTGCCAGGAGAAAGTCCCGGTTTCCCACCACCAGTTCGCCATTCGTCCCCACATCCAGGAAGACACAGATCTCCTCCTGATCTGCAAGCCCCGTGGCGAGCATGCCGCTGATGATATCGCCGCCCAGATAATTGGCCATGCCCGGACAGCAGTACACAAACCCATCAAAAGAAAGCCCAAGCTCTGTTCCTTTGCAGGGTTCCGGCGCCAGTGTCTGCACCGCATAAGGCGTCTGAAATACTCCGAATGCATCCAGCCCCAGCAGGAAATGGATCATCGCGGTATTTCCCGCCACAATCAGGACAGGACAGGAAAACGTATCTATTTCTGTCTTCTCTTTCAGCGTCTCCATAAGGCTTTGAAGGCCCTCCGCCGTGGCTTTCTGCAGCCGCTTCCTGTGCTCCGGCCGATCCTTCGTGTAAAAAATGCGGCTTAAGATGTCCTCTCCCCAGTTGATCTGGGGATTGAAAATGCTTTCCTGGGCCAAAATCTCCCCTGTATTCAGGTCTGCCAGCTCCATCACAATCGTCGTGCTTCCCAGATCCACACAGAGGCCGTAGTGCTTTCCAGCCGTGTTCCCCGGCTCCAGCCGCAGCAGCTCCCAGCCATAGCCGTCAAAGCACAGCACAGCCGTCACCCTCCAGCTGCCCGCCTCACAAATCTCCTGCGCGTTTTGCAGGGACGCAGGCGTCAGCCGGATATAAGCTGCCCTTTCCAGCCGGAAAGGACCACTGTCCTCCAGGGCGGCAAGAAGCCGCTCCTGCAAAGGACGGTGGTCCTCCTCAGAAGGCACAGGAAGCGCAAGATATACTTTTCTGCTCCATCCTTCCATCATTTCTCTTTAGTTATCCAGCAGCTTGTCCTGGTCGTTCCAGCTGTAAAGCTTCCGGATCTCCTTTCCGATCTTCTCTGACGGATGCTCCTGAGCCAGCTTTCTCATAGCCTTAAAGTGAGCCTGTC
>CALWBB010000205.1 GCA_944375885.1 uncultured Merdimonas sp. | reverse complement strand
GCGGAGTGAAAGTAACGCAGCAGGGGCGGGGATTCAGCCATTTTTGACCGTATTGTCCCTTGGTACACCGACGCTAGGCAGCGTAAAGGAAAATTTCGCCCCACGTCCATGATTCTCCGCAGTGATCGTGCCCTTGTGGGCGGAAATGATGGTCTTGCAGATCGACAGGCCGATTCCCATGCCCTTGAAGGCTTCGCTGCTGCCGGCCTGGCTGTAGGCAGCGTCCCCATCAAAGATCGAGGCCAGCCGCTCCGGCTCAATCCCCTTCCCGTAGTCAACGATGTCAAACCGCATAAAACGCCCCTCCGGCCGCACCTCCAGCTCGATAGGCTCCGGAGAACCGGAATGGCGCGCTGCGTTTTCCAGAAGATTGATGATGACCTGTTCAATCAGCGTGGCGTCCATAGGGATCATGTAAAAGTCCTCTGGAACCTTTACCTTCACCGAGACGCCAGGCAGCCTTTTTTTCAGCCTCGCCACCGCTTCGGCCACGACCTCCTCCACCGGTTCCTCCGTCTTGCTCACACTTGCCGTATCCGCGTTGATACGGGTCACAGTAAGAAGGTTTTCCACCATATGGAGAAGCCAGTCCGCATCTTCCCGGATGCCGCTCACCAGGGCTTCCTGCTCCTCCTTTGACAGCTCCCCTTTGTTTTCCAGATACGCGGAACTGGAGCCGATAATAGCCGTCAGCGGCGTGCGCAGATCGTGGGAAACAGCCCGCAGCAGATTGGCGCGCATTTTTTCCTTATCCGCTTCGAGAAGAAGACGTTCCTGCTCCTGAAGCTGCCTGGCCTGGCTTTTCAGATGCGTCGTGGTGGTGCTGGTAATAATCGAGACGCTTAAAAAGCCAAGGAAGGTCAGCGGATACCCAGCCAGCGTAAAGTCCAGCATCCCGTAAGGATAGGTAAACGCCACATTGACAATAAAGACGCTGCAGACAGAAGCCAGGATCCCCGGCAGGTATCCGCTGCTAAACCGGGCAGTCAGAGCCACGGCCAGCACATAAATCATGGATATATTATTGGAGCTGCCCGTGGCCAGATAAAACAGGTAGGCAACCAGGGTGGCCAGCAGCAACGTGACGACTGTGATGAGACAATTTTGCTTCATACGTTTCTCCCGGCGGTTTTCCCGCAGTACTTAGTGTACGCGTCGCTCAAGCGCCTTGCAGGGACGAGGGAGCAGCTCATTTTTGACTCTACGGCCTCAGCCCTAGGAAATCCGCTTGTTTTCAAGGCAGACGATGGAGGTACACCGACGCTATGCAGTATTCATTATACAGGCCCCGTCCTAATTTTACAAGCTTCCCAAACGCCTCTCCCAGAAAGTAAAACTTGCCCTCTTTTTCATTTTGATGTATGATGGTCAATAATACAGCAGTTTGTCGTTTACAGGAGAACACACCATGAGCAAGCTTTCTGTGCTGATTATTGAAGATGAGGAAAATATCTGCAATTTTATAAAAACTTCCCTGCGGCCGCAGGGATATAAGATCACCACCGCCGCGACGGCCGCCGAAGGCCTGTCTATCGTAAACAGCGGCGGCTGCGACCTGGTGCTTTTGGATCTGGGGCTGCCGGACGCGGACGGCCTGGAGATCATCCGGGAAGTGCGTTCCTGGTCCAGCCTTCCTATTATCGTAATTTCCGCCAGGACCCGGGAACAGGAAAAGGTCCATGCCCTGGACGCGGGAGCCGACGATTACATCACAAAACCTTTCGGCACAGCCGAGCTGATGGCCCGCATCCGCACCGCCCTGCGCCACAGCAACCGCCTGGAATCCGGCTCCGAGCTCTGCAAACGCCCCTATGTCTGCGGCGACCTGACGGTAGACTTCGACAAGCGCCTGGTCTTTTTGAAAGGCGAAAGCATCCACCTGACCCAGATCGAGTACCGCCTCGTCTCCCTGCTGGCCAGGAACGCCGGCCGGGTACTGACCTACGACAATATCCTGACCCAGATCTGGGGCCCTTACATCGAGCGCAACAATCAGATTCTGCGCGTCAACATGGCGAATGTCCGCAGGAAGCTGGAGAAGAACCCCGCCGATCCCCAGTACATCTTCACAGAGGTGGGAATCGGCTACCGGATGGCAGAGGAGACTTGATAACGCGGCGGTATTTACAAAAAGGTCTTCTCCAATACTTTCAAACAAGTGCCTATTGACAGAAGTGTTATGCTCATCTTCGGAATATTCTTCCGATGCAGAATCAGGAATCGTTTCACCCAAAAGAAATTGATGGCTTCAACCATGGCACCTGCCGTCGCCCGCCTGGATATGGAGCGGGGTGTGACCGTGGGCATCATCACGCGAATCATCCGGCAGAGGCTGTAATACATACAGAAGCCCCATTCTGGCCGTACAGTGTATTGCCGGAATGGGGGCTTTTTTATATCTGGCAGCGGGTTTCCTTTTCCTCCCGACAGTTCAACAATGATTACAGTCCGGATGAAGATAAGTCCTATCACATGATTACTTCTCCAGGTCAAGAAGCGTTGTTCTGAGATTTTGCCACTGTTGAATAACATAATCAAACGGCAATATATCCTTCTCGGAAAAGACATAATTTCTCTGCATATTCTGGAACGCCTCAACCAATTCAGAATTCTGCGCGAAGCCATCAAAGATCTTGAAATCGGCATATTTCTTATCGGCCAAATCACTTCCAGTTCTCCGGGTTTCCTCCAGCCGCTTGTAATTCAGCATCTTCTGAAAATAAGATGGATCTTTGAAAAGTTCTCCGATTGAAGCCAGTTCTGTCATTACACCAACATCATAAATATGCTTTGCCACATCGAAATACATGGCTCGTTCATAATAGAACTCTGCCGCAAATATTTTGTCTGCAAAGATCCGCTCCAATCGTATTGTATTGATTTGAAATGGGCCAACTTCATATTGCTCTCGAAGGATCACTTTCTGCTCTTGTGAAGCAAGCGTATATATAATGGGCTCTATTTCCAATGCTGAAAATGGCTCACTCACTGTAAAAGAAGTTCCTTCTACTTTTACAAAGCCAAATCGTTGAAGCGGATCAGCGGTATCTACGGATACCAAAGGAACATAATCATAAACCGTTGTGATACTACCTTTGCGGTCATCTTCCAGTTCTTTATGAGTTGTTCTTGGCAGGGACTGATATTTCTTTGTCGCTGATTCAAGCCGTTTCTTTGCCTGACTGTTGCTGCACCCATCAATGCACACAGTCAAATCAATATCTTCTGAAAATCGCCGAATGCTTTTTGTGCTTTATATAGCGCCGTGCCTCCTTTGAAATACGCCGGGAGCTGGGACTGTTTTTCTGCTGTACCGATCTTCATGCAGTTTCATATCTTCCCTCCAGCATGATGTCAATGGTGCGAATCAGAATTTTATTGCTATAATGCTTTCTTGCAAA
>CALWBB010000204.1 GCA_944375885.1 uncultured Merdimonas sp. | reverse complement strand
GTTACTGTACTTAAATAGTATCATCTGTTTTTGCAAAAATCAAATCCTGTGATAAAAAATTCTTGACACTGCCCGTAATCTGTGATAAATTTAGAAAAAATTTAATACAGTAAAATGTTAAACCGATGAAGCGGAGATAAAGGCAGTGGTGCGCGCCCAGAGAGTCCGGGAAGGTGGGAGCCGGATCGAGATGCAGATTGTCAAATGGACCGCTGAGGGCGCAGTCAAAGGCAGGGAGGAAAAGCTGGTCGAGTATTCTGCGACGTGGGGGCATACGTCAGTTGCCGGGAATATGAAGGTATTCCGCCGAGCGCACAGGTCAAGCTGTGAATCAGGGTGGCACCGCGGGTAAAGGATGAGATACGCCCGTCCCTGACAGATAGTACCAGGGATCTGTCAGGGACGGGCATTTTGCGCGTAAGGCATGAGCCCTGCGCGGAATTCCGGACAGGAGCCGGAAGACGCTTGCGTCTGGAGGGGAGTGCCCGGAATTCCGCATAGGGCGAAGCCCGCGAGCGAGCCGAAGCGCAAGCGGAGGCGAGCTGCAGGGCTCATGCCGGAATGTGAGATATTTAGAAGCGCAGGAATTGCTCCGGCATGAAAAATGCCTCGATCGCAGGGCTCATGCCGGAGTATGGGATATTTAAAAGTGCAGGAAATTCCAGACAGGCTCCCCAAGATGGAAAAAGGAGGCAGCAGGAGATGATCAGAGAAGCGATTTTGAAGCTGGCAAAGAAGGAAGACTTAAGCTACCAGGAGGCGGAGGCTGTCATGAATGAAATCATGGGCGGAGAGGCCACGCCGGTGCAGATGGCGTCCTACCTCACGGCCCTTTCCCTGAAGGGAGAGACGATTGACGAGATCACGGCGTCGGCGGCGGGCATGCGCGCCCACTGTGTGAAGCTGCTCCACGACATGGATGTGCTGGAGATTGTGGGGACGGGCGGCGACGGGGCCAACTCCTTCAATATTTCCACGACGGCCTCCATGGTCATAGCGGCGGGCGGCGTCCCGGTGGCGAAGCATGGGAACCGGGCCGCCTCCTCCCGGTGCGGCGCGGCGGACGTGCTGGAGGCGTTGGGCGTGGACATTACGATTTCACCGGAAAAGAGCGCGGAGCTTTTGAAGAAAATCAATCTCTGCTTTCTCTTTGCCCAGAACTACCATATCGCCATGAAATATGTGGCGCCGATCCGAAAGGAGCTGGGAATCCGCACGGTATTTAATATTCTGGGGCCCTTAAGCAATCCGGCGGGAGCCAATATGGAGCTGATGGGCGTGTTCGACGAGACGCTGGTGGCGCCCCTGGCGCAGGTTATGATGAAGCTGGGCGTAAAAAGAGGGATGGTAGTCTACGGCCAGGACAAGCTGGACGAGATTTCCATGTGCGCCCCGACCTCCGTCTGCGAGATCCGGGACGGCTGGTTCCAGTCCTACGAGCTGGCGCCGGAGCAGTTCGGCTATGAGCGCTGCCAGAAGGAGGAGCTGCAGGGCGGCCTCCCGGCGGAAAACGCAGCCATCACCAGGGAGATTCTAAATGGAAACGACAGAGGCCCAAAGCGCCAGGCCGTCTGCCTGAATGCTGGGGCGGCTCTCTATATTGCCGGTAAGACGGAAGATATGGAAAAAGGCGTCCGAATGGCGGAAGGGCTTATCGACAGCGGGGCGGCTTTGCGGAAGCTGGAGGAATTCGTCCGTGAAAGTAATGCGGAGTGAAAAACAGGAGCGAGGAGCGGCGTATGAATATTCTGGGAGAAATTGCTGAGAAAACCAGGGAACGGATCAAAGAGGAAAAGAGGCGGCTTCCTCTGGCGCAGCTGAAGGCGCGGATCCGGGCGCAGGGCAGAACGCCCGGAAACGGAGCTTCCGGGAACAGCGCGGACAGAGGCGGCGGGAGCTTTCCCTTCCGCCGGGTGCTGGAAGCCCCGGGGATATCCTATATCTGCGAGGTGAAGAAGGCGTCCCCCTCCAAGGGCGTGATCGCGCCGGAATTTCCGTACCTTAAGATTGCGCGGGAATACGAGACGGCGGGAGCGGCGGCCATCTCCTGCCTGACGGAGCCGTATTATTTCCGGGGAAGCGATGAATATCTGCGGGAGATCGCGCAGGCGGCGGGGATTCCCGTCCTGCGCAAGGATTTTACAGTGGATGAGTACATGATTTACCAGGCGAAGGCGCTTGGGGCCTCGGCGGTCCTTCTAATCTGCGCCATCCTGGAGGACGGCCAGCTGCGGGAATACCGGGAGCTGGCTGAGGAGCTGGGCCTTGACGCCCTGGTGGAGGCTCATGATGAGAGGGAGCTTGAGCGGGCGCTTGCGTCCGGGGCGCGGATTGTGGGGGTAAATAACCGGGATCTGAAGACCTTTGAGGTGGATGTGGATACCAGCGTCCGCCTCCGGCGGCTGGTTCCTCCGGAGATACTCTTTGTCTCGGAGAGCGGAATCCGGACGCCGGAGGATATCCGGAGGCTTCGGGAAAACGGGACAGACGGGGTGCTGATCGGGGAGACTCTGATGCGAAGCCCAGATAAGAGAGCGGCTCTGGAGGAGCTGAACGGAGAAAGGCTGTGAGAAGGCTATGACGAGAATAAAAATCTGCGGCTTGCGAAGGCCCCAGGATATCGAAGCAGTGAACAGGGCCGGGCCGGATTTCGCCGGTTTCGTGGTGGAGGTGCCGGGAAGCCGCCGGTCTGTGAGCCGGGAAGAGCTTCGCAGCCTTGCCGGAGGGCTGAAAAAAGAGATTTTGGCTGTGGGCGTCTTCGTGAACGCGCCGCCGGAGCTTGCGGCAGAGCTTCTGGAGGAAGGGACGATTCAGCTGGCCCAGCTTCACGGGCAGGAGGATGAGGCCTACATCCGAAGGCTGCGGGAAAGGACGGATAAGCCGCTGATTCAGGCCTTTTCCATCCGGACGGAGGCAGACGCGCGGCGCGCCCTTTCGAGCACGGCGGACTATCTCTTGTTCGACCAGGGAAGCGGGGGCACGGGCCGCTCCTTCGACTGGTCCCTGCTCCCGGAGATCTCCCGCCCCTTCTTTCTGGCGGGCGGACTGGGGGAGGACAACCTTGCGAGGGCCATCCGGCAGGTCAGGCCCTGGGCGGTGGACTTAAGCAGCAGCCTGGAGACGGACGGCTTAAAGGATCCGGAGAAGATACGAAGATCCGTGGAGCTGGTACGCGGCAGCGGAGAGGAAACGAAGAGGAGGAGAAAATGTCAAAAGGAAGATTTGGAATACACGGAGGCCAGTACATTCCGGAGACGCTGATGAACGCGGTGCTGGAGCTGGAGGAGGCCTATAACTACTATAAAAAGGATCCGGAATTCAACCGGGAGCTCACGGAGCTTCTGAACGAGTACGCGGGCAGGCCCTCGCGGCTTTACTACGCCCGGAGGATGACGGAGGATCTGGGAGGGGCGAAGATCTATTTAAAGAGGGAAGACCTGAACCATACGGGTGCCCACAAGATCAACAACGTGCTGGGCCAGGTGCTGCTGGCAAAGAAGATGGGCAAGACCCGGGTGATCGCGGAGACGGGCGCGGGCCAGCACGGCGTAGCCACGGCCACGGCCGCCGCCCTG
>CALWBB010000203.1 GCA_944375885.1 uncultured Merdimonas sp. | reverse complement strand
ATGTCACCGGTGAAGCTGATCATCTGGCTGATTTACACAGCCTTCGCGGCTATCGCCTCTGAGCTGATCGTAGGAATCTCCGCGATGCATTCCGGCTGGTTCCCGGGCTTTGCCACCGCTCTGATCTTCCTGCTGGTAGGTATGCTGATTGGCTTCCCGCCGATCCCGCTGGCGCTGATGGTAGGTTATACCTCCGCTACCGGCCCGGCTTTCTCCGATATGGCTTACGACCTGAAGTCCGGCTATATCTTAAGAGGCTCAGGCGTGGATCCGGAGCTGGAGATGGCGGGAAGAAAGCAGCAGTACCGTGCGAACATCTTCTCCTTCGTGGTAGCCCTGATCATCGTTATTTTCATGGTAAACCGCTACTTCGACCAGGGACTTTTCGCTCCGGTCAGCGCGACCTTTGCCGCTACCATTGACGCAGGTACGAACACTGAGATCGCGAAATGGCTCTTCATCTGGGCTATCCCGGGAGCTATCATCCAGTTCATCGGCGGCGAGCGCCAGATCGGTATCCTGTTCGCTACCGGTCTTCTGGTAGGAACCACCATGAACGGCGTCACCATTCTGATCGGTCTTCTCATCCGCCACTTCCTGCTGAAGCAGAACGCGGAGCACGAGCAGACGCTGAACATCCTGGGCGCAGGCGCTCTGGCCGGAGCGGCTCTGTGCAGCTTCTTCACCGCTACGCTGGGATTGTTTAACAAGAAATCATAAGACATAAGGCAGGCGAAACCCCTGCATACGAGGTAATTACATATGGAATTGTCTGAAGCTCTGGAAAAAAGAAGAAGTATCCGCAGCTTCAGCTCCAGACCGGTTTCTGAAGATCAGTTGCTGGCGCTGGCCCAGGCAGGACGCCTGGCGCCCAGCGCCAGCAATCTTCAATCATGGCAGTTTTTCTTCCTGACCGATCCGGAGCTGGTGAAAAAGGTGGATCTGTTCAGCCCCGGGCTGAGCGGCCATCCGCCTGTCATTCTGGTTATCTGCTCTGACATGGGATACGCGAAGATCCACGGATCTCCCAACTCAGAGCGCTACGGCTGCATCATGGACGCCGCCATGGCGGCGGAAAACATCATGCTGAAGGCTCTGGACCTGGGGCTTGGCTCCTGCGCCGTCAAATCCTACAACGACGCGGCTGTAAGGAAGCTTTTGAAGCTTCCGGAGGATTACCGGATCGAGATTCTGATTTCCCTGGGATATCCCGAGGGAGAAGTAAGGCCCCGGCGGCTCCGTCCGATGGAGGAGCTGCTTCACTTTAACGCATGGCAGGAGGAAGTATGAGACAGGAGGATTATCTGGAACTGCTGATTTACATGGTGACCAGCGCAGCCGGCCTTCCGGGAGAGCCCCGGATCTACGGTTCCCTGCGCATGATTGAGGCGTCCGAACGCCTCTGCGGCCTGATGCTCAAAGAAGATCCCGGCAACCCGGATCTGGCTGAGCTGCGGGAAATCATCCGCGCCGGAAAGGGGAAAACCACCTCCAACGAGGAGGGCTTCTATCAGATGCTCCAGGACGCAGCTGCGAAGCTGACGGATATGATTTAAAAATTTTTGACAGCACAAAACCGCCGAGGATCCCCAGCTATCCTGTCCGGAATGGCTGGAGCCCCACGGCGGTTTTTCTTTTTCATCTGGCTTTCATTTCACTATTCCACTGCAAGCCGGCTGCAGAGACTTTTGCAGCCGCAGCTTATTTAGTCCTCGAACAGATCCTCCTCGTAGGAAATCAGTTCCTTCTTCATCACCTGCTCTGCTTCCTCAAAAAGCTCTCTCTGGTGCATTCCCGCGCCAAGAATAATCTTATCTCTCGGAATCTTGATGATGATCACATCCATATCGTCGCCGATCTCCGCGCTGGAAAGGGCCAGACCTGTCTTCGCGTCCAGCGTGCAGAGCAGATCCGGGAAGGTGCCCACGCGCTCTCCGTTCCTCTCCAGGGTCATGTACTCGTTCCAGTAGGTCAGCTCATAATCGTCGCCGCCCTCCTTCACATGTACCGCGCCCACGTCGTAGCCGCCGTCCATGCAGAGATTGTAGCCGCTCGTCATGCCGCGGCAGACGATCTGCGCGCTGTAATTTTCCTTCAGGAAATCCAGGAAGCCTTCCACGTTCTCCTTATTCTCCAGATATGCCTTTCCGATATCCATCGCCTGGGAAATAGCGCCCAGAGCCGCGTGGGTCTTCGTATACTCCGCCGTCACGGGATTGCGCAGCACGCAGCAGAGACCGCCGGAGGCTACCGCAGTCTGACGGATCATATGGGAGGTGGCGTTCATGGTTCCCTTCGTAATGGTCTCCACATATTTGTCCCCTTTTCCGCCGCAGGCAGCCTGCACCGTCATATAATCCGGAATCGCGTTCAGTCCAATGCTGCCCATGGGGCCTGAGGGATGGGCGCGCCCGTTGCTGGGAGCGTCAACCACCGGAATTCCCGTAAGCGCCGAGATCACCCAGCCGTTGGAGGTAGACACGCCGCCGTTCTCACAGGAAGTAACCCCGGCAATCTTCGTCCCGCTGGCGTCCTCGAAATTCTTCAGCACAGTCTTCCAGTGATCCACCGTACAGCAGGTATCTTTGGCAGAGGGAGCTCCCACCATGGATACGTTCACAATAATATCCTCCGGGTTCAGCTCGTCCACCTCCATCAGGGTCAGAGCGTCTGTGTGGCGAAATGCCTCCTCCATGGCTTCCAGTCCCATCTTCAGGCTTCCGCCTCCGCCTCCGCCCAGCAGAAGGCCGCCGTAGAGAGCCTGCAGACAGTTTTCTTTGGTCATCTTGATCATAAAGCATTCTCCTTTCGTTCTATTTCGTTACCCTCAATGAACAAGAGCACACACTGTCAATTGAGGGTATTTTCGCGAGAGATAGTTCACTCGGCTTTTACCTTGTGATAAACCTTCTTTCCCTTGCGGATGATCAGGGAAGCCTCCTCGTCCATGTCCGCCAGGGTAAAGGTCTTATATACATCCGCCACCTTCTCGTCGTTCACGCTTACGCCGCCCTGCTGCACCAGGCGTCTCGCCTCGGAGCGGGTCGGGGCCAGCTTCGTCTCCACCAGCAGGGAAAGGATGTCCTTTCCGGCCTCCATATCTGCCTTCGCCACAGTCGTGGTCGGCATGTCGTCCGTCTTTCCGCCGCTGACAAAGAGAGCCTTGGCCGCGCCTTCCGCCTTCTTCGCCTCGTCCGTACCATGTACCAAGGCGGTCAGCTCGTAAGCCAGAATCTCCTTGGCGCGGTTCAGCTGGCTGCCTTCCCACTTATCCATCTCGTCGATCTGCTCCAGGGGCAGGAAGGTCAGCATCCGCAGACACTTGAGCACATCCGCGTCCGCGATGTTTCTCCAGTACTGGTAGAAGTCAAAGGGCGAGGTCTTGTCCGGGTCAAGCCACACGGCGCCGGACTGGGTCTTGCCCATCTTCTTGCCCTCGGAGTTCAGAAGCAGTGTGATCGTCATGGCGCCTGCATCCTTGCCCAGCTTCCGGCGGATCAGTTCCGTACCCGCCAGCATGTTGCTCCACTGGTCGTCGCCGCCGAACTGCAGGTTGCAGCCGTATTTCTGGAACAGTGCGTAGAAATCATATGCCTGCATGATCATGTAGTTGAACTCAAGGAAGCTTAATCCTCT
>CALWBB010000202.1 GCA_944375885.1 uncultured Merdimonas sp. | reverse complement strand
GCAGATATAGTTCATCGGTAGAACGCCAGCTTCCCAAGCTGGAGAGGCGGGTTCGATTCCCGTTATCTGCTGTCAGAAACCCAGTATTTATGCGGGTTCCAGATCCTCGCTGAATCTTAGGGAATCAAGCGCGGAATCAGAACGTGTGTTCTGATTCCTTTTATTTTGCCATAAAATTCGGAATATTGCCCAATACCTAGAACGACGCTGCCATTACTTGCTTTGAAAATCGACAGGAAGAATGGCTGGCACCGCCGAACCGGCAAAATCCTTGATATTGCGGGTAAGGATGCAGCTTGCCCCATTCCTCTCGGCCACAGCATCCACCACAGCATCCTCAAAATCCGGCATGTCCCTCATAAGGGCAGTGTGTATGTCCATTCCCTGCACATCGGCAAAGGTCACAATCTGCGCAAGCTGTTCCATCTGTTCCCTAGCCTGCTTTGCAGAGCCAAAAGCCTTACGCAGCATATAGAAAATGTCAGTGGCAGCAGTTGCGGAGATCAGGCACTCAACATCACTTTCAATGGCTTTACGCAGCGCCCGATAGGAATCTGCGAAGAATGGATCCCGCTTTTGCAGAATGTCTAAAATTACGTTTGTGTCGATCAGAATTCTCATTGTCTGGCAAGCCGCTCCTCTCGTATCGTTTCGTCATCTGTGACATCATCCGCAGGAACAATCCCCACGAGGCTGTCCAAAACCGCCAGCTTATTGACGGTGGGACTAGTGAGCCGGGCGATATTCTTGCCGTTCTTAGTAATAAATATATCCTGCTTCCTGGCCATTTCCAGATATTTTCCAAGGTTGGTCTTAAACTCAGTCGCGGTTACGAACATAGTATGCGCCTCCTTCCTGGTGTTATAGTATATTCTTCTACATCTTCATCATACGCGAATCGTACTAAACTGTCAATAAATCGAGCGATATATTTTTCTCGAAATTCAAACAAGCGGGCAATATAAAAGTTTTAAAATTTGCTCATTATTTATCGCACATTATTTTACACAAAATTTGAGCGGTATATGATTGAGGACAATCCCGTATGGCAGACGGCGTTCGAGAGGGCTTCCGATTTCCTTTGGATTCAAAAACTTTTTCATCGAGAGTATTAATCTTTTCTTGACAACTTTCATTCTGCGCCATATAATAACATTGTTATATAACAATGTTATTATATGGAGGGCGTTATGGAAGAGAAATCATCTATCACACTGGAAAATATTCTGCAGGCCGCCATGGAGGAATTTTCGGACAAGGGTTTTCTGGGGGCATCCCTCCGTCAGATCGTGAAAAAGGCTGGCGTGACGACAGGCGCCTTTTACGGGTATTTTTCCAGCAAAGAGGCTTTGTTTACCGCCATTGTGGAACCTCATGCCGCCGCCCTCATGGGAAGATTTATGGAGGCTCAGACCTCATTCGCCGAGCTGCCGGAAGAACAGCAGCCTGACCACATGGGCGTGGAATCATCGGACTGCGTTCACTGGATGGTGGATTACATCTGCGCCCACCGGGAACCGGTAAAGCTGCTGCTCTGCCGGTCGGAAGGCACCAGCTATGAACATTTTGTCCACAACATGGTGGAGGTAGAGGTAGAATACACAATAAAATATATGGAGGTTCTCCGCCGCCTGGGGCGTGACATCCCGGAGCTGGACGCGCAGATGTGCCATATCATCGCCAGCGGAATGTTCAACGGTATCTTTGAGATCGTTGTCCATGATATGCCAAGAGATCGGGCGCTGCGCTATGTGGATCAGCTGCGGGACTTCTACACAGCCGGATGGCTGAAATTGATGGGGCAATAGCCCCACTCTTTTTTGCACGGTAGTTAGTTTTTACTAACTTCATGATAAAATATTTTAATTTCTAAGGAGGTATTCTTTTGATGCAAAAAAAGCAAAGCAGTCTGTCCCGTATCTTAAGTTACGCGGGCGGGCACAAAAATCTCACCCTGCTGGGCTGTATTCTTTCTGCCCTGTCCGCGGTGCTGGGGCTGCTCCCTTATGTATGCGTCTGGCTGGCGGCAAGGAATGTACTGGAAGCCTGGCCCGATCCTGACGGGGTCTCCGGCCTGGCCCGCTGGGGCTTAATAGCGGTGTGGACTGCCATCGGCAGTATCGCCCTGTATTTTGCAGCGCTCATGTCTACGCATATCGCCGCCTTCCATACCGCCCGGAACATCCGGCGCGCTGCCATGGCCCATGTGCTGAAACTGCCGCTGGGATTCTTTACGGGAAATCAGTCAGGACGGCTCAGAAAACTCATTGACGACAACGCCGGGCTCACGGAGGATCTGCTGGCTCATAAGCTCCCCGATCTGGCGGGAACCATCGTCACGCCTGTCGCTGCCATCATCATGCTCTTCCTCTTTGACTGGAAAATGGGGCTTTTGTGCCTGCTCACCATGGCATTGGCCCTGCTGTCCATGTGCCTGATGATGGGCGGCAAAAACGCAGGCTTTTTCCATCGTTATCAGCAGGAAATCGAACGCATGAGCGGCGAAGCGGTGGAGTATGTCCGGGGTATCCCGGTGGTAAAGATGTTCCAGCAGACAGTCTACTCCTTCAAGGCTTTTTACGCCGCCATCAAAGATTACAGCGATCTGGCCAGCCAGTATGCCATGAGCTGCCGTGTGGGACAGACCTGTTTCCTGACATTTATCAACGGCGCCTTCGCCCTGCTGATCCCGGCGGCGCTGCTGCTGGCATCCGGCGGGGACATGCGGACGGTGCTTGTCAACTTTATCTTCTACGCTTTGTTTGCTCCCGCCTGCGGCCAGATGATCAACCGCATCATGTACATGAGCGAGGCAGTCATGGAAGCTGACGAAGCCGTGGGGCGTCTGGATGAAATTCTCGACCAGAAACCCATGGAAGAAGCCCGCCTACAGAAATGCCCGGCAAATGCCGCCATATCCTTTGACCATGTGACCTTTACTTATCCGGGGGCGGAGCGTCCGGCTCTGGAGGATGTGTCGTTTTCTGTCCGCCCCGGCCAGGTGACGGCTCTGGTAGGGCCATCCGGCGGCGGAAAGACCACAGCTGCCAGCCTAATCCCCCGCTTTTGGGACGCAGACAGCGGCAGCGTTTCCATTGGCGGAGCCAATGTCAAGGAAATGGACACGGAAGACCTGATGAAGCAGGTAGCCTTTGTATTTCAGGATACCCGCCTGTTTAAGGAAAGCCTTCTGGAAAATATCCGGGCCGCCCGGCCGCACGCTTCCAGAGAAGAAGTTCTGTCTGCCGCCCACGCCGCGCAGTGCGGTGACATTCTGGAAAAACTGCCGCAGGGCCTGGATACTGTAATTGGAACGAAAGGCATATATCTCTCCGGCGGCGAACAGCAGCGGATTGCTCTGGCACGGGCCATCCTGAAAGACTCTCCCATCATCGTGCTGGATGAGGCTACCGCTTTTGCCGACCCGGAGAACGAGCATCAGATCCAGAAAGCGTTTGAAGCGCTGACCAAAAACAAAACCGTACTGATGATCGCTCACCGATTGTCCACAGTACAGGATGCAGACAACATCATCGTCCTCAGTGGGGGGAAGATTGCGGAACAGGGAAGCCACAGTGATCTGCTTAAGAAAAACGGCGTCTACGCCGCCATGTGGACAGATTATCAGCGCAGCGCCCAATGGAAAGTCGGAAATCCCGCAGGGGGATACCTGGATGCCCAAAA
>CALWBB010000201.1 GCA_944375885.1 uncultured Merdimonas sp. | reverse complement strand
CCGTACTGGCAGGTGGTTCCCTTGCAGGCAACCACCGGGCGTACCTTGGATCCGGTTCCTCCGGTCACAAGGCCCGCCTTTGCGATGAACTCGCAGAACTCGTCGATCTTCTCGTAGGGCACTCCCGGCACCTCTACAGTCAGACGGGTTGTATAGGTTACGGTTCCGTTTCCGAATTTCTCCGCCGCCTCCGCGATAGTTCTCTGCTGCTCTGCCGTCACCTTGCCATTTACCGTGATAATACGGGCGGAAAAATTGTCCGTTCCCTTGTTGCTCAAGAATCCGCGGGCCTTTACCTTTTTCTCATCCGCCGCGCTGATGGTGAGTGTTGCCATAATGTGAAATCCTCCTCTTAATTTAATCCTCATTCTGAATCTCGTTGAAGGTGGTGCCGCCCTCCAGCACTCTGGTGTTCGTGTATCCATAGAATTTCAGGCGGTTCTGGGTCATGTAGGCGCGTTTTCCCTTGGCGCAGACGATCAGAAGCTTCTCGTCCTTTCCCAAGCCCTCTACCTCGCCGTCGATCTTCGTCAGATCCAGATAGGGAGCGCCCTCGATGGACGGCTGCGGGGAAGCGTCTACCAGACGGTAGCCTTCGGCCGCTCCTGCCTCGTACTCCGCCGGCGTGAAGGTCTCGAAGGCCCCGCTCATCTTGTTCAGCAGAATGTTCAGTGCATGGGCGAAGGGATGAATCGCTGTGGAGAAGGGCGGCGCGTAAGCGAAGTCCAGATTCTCCAGCTGATCCACCGTCGCGCCCAGGGAAATGGCTGTCACCGCGATGTCCGTCACCTTGTCCACCGCTCCGCTTCCCAGCACCTGCAGGCCCAGGAATTTGCGGGTTGTCTTATCCGCCACCATCTTAATGATAAAGTTTCCTGCGCCCGGGTAGTAGTGGGCCTTGTCGTCCACGACGGAAAGCGCCGTGATGACGTCATAGCCAGCCGCCTTCGCAGCCGTCTCAGTAAGGCCGGTGCGTCCTGCGTTGATGCCGCCCGGAAGTTTCGCCACGCCGGTTCCCAGCACGCCTGCGTACTCCTTGTTCTTTCCGCAGATATCGGACGCCAGCACGCGGCCCGCGATATTTGCCGTGGAACCCATCGGAGACCAGACCGGCTCTCCCGTCTCGCGGTTGGTCACCATGGCGCAGTCACCTACCGCATAGACATCCTCCACGTTCGTGCGCATATACTTGTCCGTGAGGATCGTGCCCTTGAACATCTCAATGCCGGTTCCCTCCAGAAAACCGGTGTTCGGACGGATGCCGATGGCGATAACCACCGCGTCCGCCTTTACGGCGCGCTTGCTGGTCTGCACCTTCTCCACCTTACCATCGCCCAGAACCGCTTCCAGGGCCACGCCGGTCATGGGGTTCACGCCCGCGTCTGCCATCTTGTTCTCCACATACCCGCTCATCTCCAGATCCAGGAAATTCGGAAGCACGTGGGGAGCGAAATCGATCACGTTCACGCGCACGCCCTTCTCAGCCAGATTCTCCGCCACCTCAAGGCCGATGAAGCCGCCTCCGGCTACCACCGCGCGCTTGATGCCTCCGGCTTCCACAGCCTCCCGGAGGGCGATCGCGTCGTCCGGCGTTCTCATAAAGAACACATTTTCCAGGTCAAGCCCCTCGATCTGCGGACGGAAGGGAGATGCTCCGGACGCGATTACCAGCTTGTCATAGGAATAGGTCTTGGTCTCTCCATGCTGCACAGCCGTCACAGTCTTCGCCGCCGTGTCCACCGCCGTCACCTCTGTCTCAGTCTGAACCTCCGCGCCTGTCAGCCTTGAGAAGGACTCCGGGGTATTCACAATCAACTGTTCTCTTGTGGGAATCACGCCTCCCACATAGTACGGGAGGCCGCAGCCTGCGTAGGAAATGTCCTTTCCCTTGGTCAGAATCAAGACATCCAGGCTCCGGTCTTCCCTCTTAAGCTTGGCCGCCACCTTGGTTCCCGCCGCTACGCCTCCGATAATCAATACTTTCATCGGTATTTCTCCTTTCTTTTTCCGTACCCTTTGCTCTCCATGTTCGGTGCATCGTTAATCCGTCAACCATTTCCTGTCCACTTCAATGGCACCCTTATGGTTAGTATAACACTTGAACTTCAATAAGGATAATGATATTATTTTATCAAAATCATAGGAACTATCTATAGATGCTGCCAGGGACTCTTTTTTCTGATCCGCAGCACAGACACACAGAGAGAACAGGAGGAACCCCCATGACGATCCGCCATCTGAAAATTTTTGTCGCCGTAGCTGAGACAGGGAAAATGAGCCTGGCCGCCCAGAAGCTCTATCTGACGCAGCCCACCGTAAGCCAGGCCATCCGCGAACTGGAGGCGCACTATGAGACCCTTCTTTTTGAACGGCTCTCCAAACGGCTTTATATCACGGAATCCGGACAGCACCTCCTGCAAATGGCAAAGTCCGCCGTCCACTCCTTCGATGAACTGGAGCGTCAGATGCAGAGCGAGACGAAGACAGAACATTTCCGCATCGGAGCCACGGTCACCATCGGTTCTTGTATGCTCCCCGCCCTTTTGGATGATTTCCAAAAGCTTCGTCCGCAGACCGATACCTTTTCCTATATCCGCAATACCCAGGCCGTAGAGGAAAAGCTGCTGCGTTCAGAACTGGACGTGGGCATCGTGGAGGGCATCATCAAGAGCCCGGATCTCGTCAGCCTGCCCCTGGTGGAAGATTATCTTGTCCTTGCATGCAGCGCCAGGCACCCTTTCGCCTCCCGGAATACCTTTTCTCCCTCGGATCTGGAAGGGCTTGATTTTGTCATGCGGGAATATGGCAGCGGGACGCGCGCCCTGTTTGAAGACTATCTCCGCCGAAACCATATCACCATCCATGAGCGGGTCGAAGCGCCATTTCCGGAAGCCATGAAGCACGCGATCCTGGTGAACGGCTGCCTGGCTGTCATTTCTGTCCGCCTGATCGAAGATGAGATCCGAAAAGGTACGATCCATATGCTTCAGGATCCTGAAAACATATGGAACCGCACCTTTAAGCTTGTCTACCATAAAGATAAATTTATCTCCGAATCCATCCTGGCGCTCAAAGAGCTTCTGGGCCGCTACAAAAAACCAGAAATCCCACTCTTCACAGGCTGATCCGCCAAAAGCCCGGCCGTCACGGAGGGAACTTCGTTTCCCAGGCTTAGAAATAAACCAGTTCTTCCTCCGGAGGATTCGCCGATTTCAGGGCCTTTGTGTAAAGCACAGGCCCTTCCTCTCCGGAATACTCTTCCCGCTTCTGTACAGACACCTTGGCTGTCACAGTCAGCCACATCCCATTTTTCAGCTTATCCACATTCTGGCTCCTGCACAGGAAGCCCAGGAACATGGTGTCGTCCGCGCAGCAGGTCATGGCCCGGCGTCCCGGTACGAAATATCCTGGCGTGATTCCCCGCGGCTTCATGACCCGCGCCTTAAAGCGTATCGTCTTCCCGTCGTAATGCTCCGGGTGATCCATGGCGTCCACGTACCAGATACCATAATCAATGTCTGAAATATCGATAATCTCCGCATTCAGATCGAAGGGCAGCTCATCCTCATACTCGAAGAGCTCTCCGCCCTCCTTTTCAAACTCCACCTGCGCCCGGGGATTGACCGCCCGGATATTGCGCTTATAGGAGGCTGCCTTTGTGCCCTCCTGGCAGCGGTTGAAAATCACCAGATCCGAATCCTGCGCCATATC
>CALWBB010000200.1 GCA_944375885.1 uncultured Merdimonas sp. | reverse complement strand
TTCAATCTGAAGGGCCTGATTACCATTAAGGATATCGAGAAGCAGATTAAGTACCCGAATTCCGCCAAGGACGCCAAGGGCCGCCTGCTCTGCGGAGCCGGCGTCGGCATCACCAGCAATGTGCTGGATCGTGTGGACGCCCTGGTAAAGGCTCATGTGGACGTAATCGTGCTGGATTCCTCCCATGGACATTCCGCAAACGTCATCCGCTGCCTGAAAATGATCAAGGAAGCCTATCCGGAGCTTCCGCTGATCGCTGGAAACGTGGCCACCGGCGAGGGCACAAGAGCCCTGATCGAGGCGGGCGCAGACGCGGTCAAGGTAGGCATCGGGCCGGGATCCATCTGTACCACCCGTGTGGTGACTGGCTTTGGCGTGCCGCAGGTATCCGCGATCATGGACAGCTATGAGGTGGCGAAGGAGTACGGCGTTCCGATTATCGCCGACGGCGGAATCAAGTATTCCGGCGATATCACAAAGGCCATCGCCGCAGGCGCCAATGTCTGCATGATGGGAAGCCTTTTCGCCGGCTGCGACGAGGCTCCGGGAGAGTACGAGCTCTTCCAGGGAAGAAAGTACAAGGTATACCGCGGCATGGGCTCCATCGCTGCCATGGAGAATGGAAGCAGGGACCGCTATTTCCAGGAGGGAGCCAGAAAGCTGGTTCCGGAGGGAGTCGAGGGCCGCGTGGCTTACAAGGGAAGCGTGGAGGATACTGTATTCCAGCTTCTGGGCGGTCTGCGCTCCGGCATGGGCCTGTGCGGCGCGCCGACCATCGAGGCTCTGAAGGAGAATGGAAGGTTTATCAAGATTACCGCCGCTTCTCTCAAGGAGAGCCATCCGCACGACATCCATATCACGAAGGAAGCGCCGAACTATACGGTGGAAGAATAAAAAAGAGATTTTTGCGGGCCGTCCTGGGTACAGGGCGGCCCTTTTGCTGTGCCGTGACGGCAGCCATTCATAAAAAATTAAGAATTTTGTGTAGTAAAATGTAACCCAGATACGTTATTATGTATGTAACAATAAACGGACAGGGAGGGGGTCCCGCCATGCTTCTGTACTTATCCATGCTGGATACGCAGGAAGAAAAGGACAAATTTACGGAGATTTATCAGCAGTACCGGCATTTCTGCTGGTATGTGGCGAATCAGCTTCTTGGAGACGCACATTTGGCGGAGGATGCGGTTCAGGACGCTTTTCTCGCGCTGACCAGGCATCTTGATAAGGTGGAGGACGTGGAGAGCCCCAGAACCAGAAAGTTCCTGATGACGATTGTAAAGAGCAAGGCGGTGGATATCTTAAGAAAGCAGCACGGGGAGGCTTCTGTGGACGAGCTGCCCGTCGAGCCGGCGGATCCGGGACAGGATGTTTTGGACCATTACATCACGAAGGAAAACTACAATCATCTGATCTCCTGCATTCTGGAGCTGGACGAGGCGTACCGGGTTATTTTCGAGTACAAGTTCGTACACCAGCTTCAGGACCGCGAGATTGCCGAGCTTTTGGATATCACGCCCAAGCTGGTGAACGTGCGCTATTTCCGCGCCAGGAAAAAGCTGCAGCAGATGCTGGAAAAGGAGGTGGCAGGCCGTGCGGGACGATAAGAGAGCAGACGGGAGCCGGAACGGCAATGGATACCGGGAGAAAAGAGAAGCCCTCCAGAGCGAGCTGCTGGCCGACGCCTTTGGCGCCTGCATGGAGGAGCAGCTGAGCTTTATCCCGCCGGAGCGGGAGATTGCCCGGATGCATGTCTTTTCCGAAAAATTTCAGAAGGCCATGGAAGAGCTGTGCCGCACAAATGGCAGGCTGAAGAAACGGGAGCTGTCCCGGCGTGAATTTATCTTCGGCTTCAACCGGATCGCGGCCAGCCTCCTGCTGATGCTGGTGATCGGCGGAGCCTGCGTGGGCACCTACCTGATCGCAGAGCATGGCCTTCCCGGCGCGGGAAGGGACGGAAGCGCAGAGACGGCGGAGGCGACGGAAGCGCCGGAGGAGGCGCAGTCCACAGGCGCGGCGGAGGATACAGCGGCTGAGAGCACGGGCGATGCGGGAAGCGCTGCGGCTACGGATGCCGCCGCGCAGGACAGTCCCGAAGAGGCAGCATTCGCGGGAGGCACAGTCCGCCTGGCGGACGAGCAGGAGCTTCCGGCCGGAACCGGGGAGATTCGGACCCTGGTTTCCAGCCCCGTTCTTGACAGGGAGGCGGAGAGCGTCAAGCTCACCATTGGAAATCTGAGTGAGGAGACGATTACCTACCGCACGGACATTGAGCTTCAGGTATACCTGGATGGAGCATGGTATGTGGTTCCGGGGACGGAGGAAGGCGCGGCGGCGCAGGAGCCCCGTACGGTGGAGCTGGAAGCAGGCATGGCCCAGGATGAAGAAATCCTTCTTTCCGGATATACGCTGGATTTCGAGGCGGAGAAATACCGGGCGGCGGTCTGTGTGGACGGCAGATTCTTTGGCGCGGAATTCTGCTTTGAAACTCTGGAGGAGGGCCTGGAGGAGGCCCTGGAGGGAACTTTGGAGGGGAGCCCAGACGATGCGGGGCAGCAGGCTTTGCAGTAAGCTCCGTAGAAAAGACGCCGGGAGCGTAAAAGGCTTTCGGCTGCAAGGGAGGGATGATCATGAAGAAGAGATATGGGATGTGGACAGCCATGCTGGCGGTGCTCCTGGCAGCGGCGCTTCTGGCCGCAGGCTGCGGAGGCTCCGGAAAGGATGCCGGGGCGGAGACGACCGCAGTGACGGCGGATACTTCGTCCGGCAGCATGATGGGGATGGGCGCGCCGGAGGAGGCTGTGGCGGAATCGGAGGCGGTGAACGGGCAGATTGCCTCCTCCTCCGGGATTGACAGCGTGGACACCACGGCGCAGAAGCTGATCAAGACGGTGAATTTGACCATGCAGACCCGGGAGTTTGACACGCTTCTGGAGAATATTCAGGCAAAGACGGCGGAATGCGGCGGCTACGTGGAGCAGTCGGATATTTCCGGGCTTAGCTATTACAATACGAACGGATACCGCTACGCCTGGCTGACCTTAAGGATTCCTGCGGACCGGCTGGATGAATTCGTCACGATCGTCAGCGGGCTTGGAAATGTGACCAGCAAAAACGAGTCCGTGGAGGATGTGACCCTGCAGTATGTGGATGTGGAGAGCCACATCGAGGCTCTGGAGACGGAGCAGGCGAGGCTTCTGGAGCTGATGGAGCAGGCAGAGACTATGGAGGATATTATCAGCATCGAGAGCCGCCTGTCAGAGATCCGCTATGAGCTGCAGTCCTATGAGTCGAGGCTTCGGACCTATGACAACCAGGTCAATTACAGCACGGTCACCGTCAGCATCGACGAGGTGGACCGGGAGACGGTAATCGAGGAGGATCCGGGTTTCTTTGGCGAGATCCGCCTGCGGCTCTCCGACAATTTCTATGATATCGGACAGGGCCTGCGGGGCTTCGCGATCTGGTTTATCAGCTCGCTGCCTTATCTCGTGCTGTTCGCGGCGGTTGTGTGGCTTGTGATCCGCCTTTTGCAGAAAATCTTTTGGAAAAAGCCGTTTTTTGGCAGAAGGAAGAAAAAGGCTTTGGAGGAAGCGGCAGAAGAACAGCCGGCGGATCGGACAGAGACGGCGGAAGCAGCGCCAGCGGACAGGACGGAGACAAAGGAAGAATGAGAAGCAGTAAGTGACGGTGATGGTAATGGAAATGGAGCAGCCAGGCGC
>CALWBB010000199.1 GCA_944375885.1 uncultured Merdimonas sp. | reverse complement strand
AGCTTCTTCGCCTCCTGCACCCGCTGGGCCGCCTGGCTGACCGCCCGGACCTCGCCGCTTAGGCCCACCTCGCCAAAAGCCAGCGTCTTCTCGTCAACCGCCCGGTCCCGGGCGCTTGAGACCACCGCCAGCACCACAGCCAGGTCGATGGCCGGCTCGCCCACGCGGAAGCCCCCGGCAATATTGAGATAGACATCGCTGTTCGACAGCTGGAGACGGAGCCTCTTTTCCAGCACCGCCAGAAGGAGGTTCACCCGGTTGTAATCCATGCCTGCCGCCGTCCGCCTGGGCATGGCCAGCGGGCTTCTCGTGACCAGGGCCTGGATCTCCAGCAGGATGGGGCGGGTTCCCTCCATGGAGCAGGCCACAATGGAGCCGGAAGCAGCCTCCGGCCTTCCGTTCAGCATGAATTCCGAAGGGTTCGCCACCTCCGCAAGCCCGTTCTCCCGCATCTCGAAGACGCCGATCTCATTGGTCGAGCCGAAGCGGTTCTTCACCGCCCGCAGGATCCGGTAGGAGGCGTGCCGATCCCCCTCGAAATAGAGAACCGTGTCCACCATGTGTTCCAGCACCCGCGGCCCGGCCACCGTCCCTTCCTTGGTCACGTGGCCCACGATAAAGACGGAGACGCCAAGCCCCTTTGCGAGTCCCAAAAGCACCGAGGTAGCCTCCCGCACCTGGGAGACGCTGCCCGGCGCGGAGCTGGAATTCTCGCTGTACATGGTCTGGATGGAGTCGATGATCACCGTCTGCGGGCGAACCTCCCGGATGGTCTCCGAGATGAGGTGGAGATTCGTCTCGCAGAACAGACGGAGCTTATCGGAAAAGCTTCCGATCCGGGCTGCCCGCATCTTGATCTGTTTTAAAGACTCCTCGCCAGAAATATACAGAACCTCTCTTCCGTCCCCGGAAAGCTTCTGGCAGACCTGAAGGAGAAGGGTGGATTTTCCGATTCCGGGATCGCCTCCCACCAAAACCAGGGAGCCGGGCACAATGCCGCCTCCCAAGACCCGGTCAAGCTCCTCCAGGCCGGAGCTTACGCGCTCCTCCTCATCCATCGGAACAGAAGAAAGGCAGACCGGCGCTGCGGCTGCCTTTCTTTCTTCCCGCGCCCTTCCGGCGCTCTTTTTTTCCACAGTCTCTTCCACAAAGGTATTCCACTCCCTGCACCCCGGGCACTGTCCCAGCCATTTGGGGGACTCGTACCCGCAGCTCTGGCAGAAGAATACCGTCGTCCTGCCCTTTGCCATACTGCCGTCCTGCGCTCTCCCTTACGCCTTCAGAATCTTTACGCTGACCGCGTCCTTATTTCCCAGCTCCACGCTCAAGACCAGCTTGCCTCCAAGCCCCGTCTTGATAGCGCCTGTGCTGACGCCGTCCACCAGGGTCAGGTACTCGGTATCGTCCGCCATGCCAAGGGTAATCTGGGCGTCCTCCGGCCCTTCTACCTGAAACTCCACGCTGGCGCCGTCCGCCCGGAAATGCTCCACCGCCGTGCCCGGCACAGACTCGTACACGAACATGTCATTGCGCTCCAGCTTGGTGATCTCACGGAAAGTCTTTACCTTGTAAATATCCCCCTGATATTCAAAATCCTGCTTTTTCGTCTTGGATGCCAGCTCATAGTCTCCGAAGCTGATGCTTCCGTCTTCCTCTGCGCGGATCAATTCTTTTACTGCTGCCATTTCTTTTGTCCTCCCAAATGGATCTTTTTGATGTCTTGATTATAAACGATCCTGTCCTGTATTTCCACAGGTTTTTTATACAAACACGATCTTTCCCTTCCGCAGAGTCACCGTCACCTGGCTGCCCTTCTTCACCTCACCCGAAAGCAAGGCGTCTGCCAGCGGATCCTCCACCTGTGTCTGGATCGCCCTCTTTAAGGGCCGGGCCCCGTATTTTACGTCGTAGGCGCTGTCCACGATATGCGCCTTCACGCTGCCCTGGACCTTCAGGGTAATCCCCATCTGCTCCTGGCAGCGGGCGGACAGCTCTCTGAACAGAAGCGTCACAATCTGCTTCATCTGCTCCTTATTCAGCGCGTGGAAGACGATAATCTCATCGATCCGGTTCAGGAACTCCGGCTTGAACATCCGGCGCACCTCCTCCATCACGCTGGCCTTCATGGCCTCATAATTCTGCTTTTCATCCTCCTGGGAGGCAAAGCCCAGCTTCTTGGGCGCTATGATAGAGCCTGCTCCCGCGTTGGATGTCATGATGATGACTGTGTTCTTGAAATCCACAGTCCTTCCCTGGGAATCCGTAATCCGCCCATCGTCCAGCACCTGCAGGAGAATATTGAAGACATCCGGATGGGCCTTCTCGATCTCGTCAAAGAGGATCACCGTATAGGGGTTCCGGCGCACCTTTTCGGAGAGCTGGCCGCCGTCGTCGTGGCCCACGTATCCGGGAGGCGCTCCGATCAGCTTGGAGACGCTGTGCTTTTCCATATATTCCGACATATCGACCCGGATCATGGCTTCCTCGCGCCCGAACAGCACCTCGGCCAGCGCCTTGGAAAGCTCTGTCTTTCCCACGCCGGTGGGCCCCAGGAACAGGAAGGAACCGATGGGCCGTCCCGGATCCTTTAAGCCTACCCGGCCCCTGCGGACTGCCCGCGCCACCGCGGCCACCGCCTCATCCTGGGCAATCACGCGCTTGTGGAGGGTTCCTTCCAGCTTCCTAAGCTTCTGGGCCTCTGTCTCCGCCAGCTTGCTGACCGGAATCTTCGTCCACTCCGCCACCACCTGGGCGATCTCGTTCTCCCCTACTCTTAAGGCCTTCCGGCTCCGTCCGCGCCCAGCTTTTCCGCGTTCCTTTTCGATCTGAGCCTCAAGCGCGGAGCGCTCCTTGCGAAGCGCCGCGGCACGCTCAAAATCCTGCTGCCGGACGACCTCCTCCACCTCCTCCAGAAGCGCGGCGCTGCGCTTCTCCAGCTCCGCCGTCCCCTGGGGGCTCTGCATTCCGCCCAGGCGCACCCGGGCACAGGCCTCGTCCATCAGGTCGATGGCCTTGTCAGGCAGAAACCGGTCGCTGATATAGCGCTTCGACAGCTTCACGGCCGCCTCCAGGGCCTCGTCTGTGATCTCTACCTGGTGGTGGCGCTCATAATTTCCACGGACGCCCTTCAGGATCTCCACCGTCTCCTCCTCGCTGGGTTCCTCCACCATAATCGGCTGGAAACGGCGCTCCAGCGCGGCGTCCTTCTCAATATGCTTGCGGTATTCCTCCACAGTCGTGGCTCCGATTACCTGGAGCTCCCCTCTGGAAAGAGCCGGCTTCAGAATATTGGCGGCGTCCATGGCGCCCTCCGCTCCGCCCGCTCCGATCAGCGTGTGCAGCTCGTCGATGAACAGCAGCACGTCTCCCGCGTGCATGACCTCCTCCATGACGTTCTTAATGCGCTCCTCGAACTCGCCCCGGTATTTGGTGCCCGCCACCATACCGGACAGATCCAGCGTCAGGAGCCGTTTCCCTTTTACGGAATCCGGCACCGTCCCTTCCGCGATCCGCTCTGCCAGTCCCTCCACAATCGCCGTCTTGCCCACGCCCGGCTCGCCGATCAGGCAGGGATTATTCTTGGTCCGGCGGCTTAAGGTCTGAATCAGGCGGCGGATCTCCTGATCCCTGCCCACGCAGGGCTCCAGTCTCCGCTCCCGGGCAAGCTCCGTCAGATCCCGGCTGTACTGGTCGAGGGTCTGCGTCCCCCGCCCCTGCCCCTGGGCGCGGCC
>CALWBB010000198.1 GCA_944375885.1 uncultured Merdimonas sp. | reverse complement strand
AATGGTATCCTCCACCGTGGGCTCATCCACCATCACGGGCTGGAAACGCCGCTCCAGGGCCGCGTCCTTTTCGATGTACTGGCGGTATTCGTCCAGGGTGGTGGCGCCGATGCAGTGGAGCTCGCCTCTTGCCAGCAGGGGTTTGAGCATATTTCCAGCGTCCATAGCTCCGTCCGTCTTGCCAGCGCCCACGATCAGGTGCAGCTCGTCAATAAAGAGGATGATCTGACCCTCGCTCTTGCGCACCTCCTCCAGCACAGCCTTCAGACGCTCCTCGAATTCGCCCCGGTACTTGGCTCCCGCCACCAGGGCGCCCATATCCAGGGAGAAGAGCTTTTTATCCTTTAAGCCCTCCGGCACGTCGCCCCGGACGATACGCTGGGCCAGGCCCTCGACCACGGCCGTCTTGCCCACGCCAGGCTCGCCGATGAGCACCGGATTGTTTTTCGTCTTTCGGGACAGGATGCGGATGACATTGCGGATCTCCGCGTCACGGCCGATGACCGGATCCAGCTTCTGCTCCCGGGCCCGTTCCACCAGATCGGAACCGTACTTATTTAAAGTGTCGTAGGTGGCTTCCGGATTGTCGCTGGTCACGCGCTGGTTGCCCCGGACGGTGGACAGGGCCTGCAGGAACTTATCCTTTGTGATGCCGTACTCTCGGAACAGCTGCTTGATGGACGGACTTGGATCATTCAGCATGGCGAGAAACAGATGCTCCACCGAGACGTACTCGTCGCCCATCTGCTTTGCCACGTCCTCCGCGCTTACCAGTACCTTATTTAAATACTGGCCCACGTAGGGCTGGCCTCCCGATACCTTGACTCTCTTATTTAAAGCCTGTTCCACTCCGTTCATGAAAAGATTCTGATCGATGCCCATCTTGGCGGTCAGCTTCAGAATCAGGCTGTCTTCCTGACGGAGCAGACTCATCAGAAGGTGTTCCTGCTCGATTTCCTGGTTGCCGTACTCGTAAGCCAGCTTTTGCAGGTCATTGACTGCCTGAATGGACTTCTGCGTAAATTTCGTGAAATTCATAAATCTGACTCCTTTCCATAATTAATTATCAATTTTTTTATTCCCGCGGGCAGTGAGCCAAGCGGACGCGCTCGCGCGTCCATTTGGCGAACGCCGCGAGGGTAAGTGCCCTTTGGGTGCAAATACCCCGATGCTTGCATCGTTTCTAGTTTGATGCCCCGTATGCTTGCATCGGGGTCTTTGACTCCTGATAAAAACGTTCGAAACACGATATAAAAAGGAAGACCCGGTACCGGACGGCTTTCTTTATCGTCTGATACAGGGCCTTGTTCTTTTTACGTTTTTACATATAACACTGTTTATCTCAAAAAGCAAGTATTTTTTTCTAAAAATAAAGTGAAAAATATAAACAAAGGGTGAAATATAAAAAAAACGAGAAACAGGGTTGACAAAAGGAAAGCAGAGTGATATTTTAATGTTAGCACTCAGAGGGGCCGAGTGCTAATAGGAAGAAATGAACGAGAAATCAGACGAGGTGGCAGGAATGGAACTGGATGAGAGAAAACAGAAAATTTTATATGCGATCATCCGTACCTATATGGAGACGGGCGAGCCTGTGGGATCCAGAACCATTTCCAAGTACTCGGATTTGAACTTAAGTTCCGCCACGATCCGCAACGAGATGTCCGATCTGGAGGAGATGGGCTATATCATCCAGCCTCACACCTCCGCAGGGCGGATTCCTTCCGATAAGGGTTACCGCCTCTATGTGGATCACATTCTGGAGGATAAGGACCAGGAGATTCAGGAATTCAAGGATCTGATGGTGGAGCGCACCGACAAGCTGGAGCAGATGCTGCAGCGGCTGGTGAAGGCTCTGGCGGCGAACACCAACTACGCGACGATGGTGTCCACGCCGGCGGTCAGAGGGAACAAGCTGAAATTCATCCAGCTTTCCAAGGTGAATTCCACGCAGATCCTGGCCGTCATTATGATAGAAGGGAATCTGGTCCGCAACAAGGTCATCGATGTGACGGAGGAGCTGGATCAGGAGACGGTGCTGAAGCTGAACATCCTGCTGAACAGCGTGCTGAACGGCCTCTCGATTGAGGAAATCAATCTGGGAATGATTCAGAACTTAAAGGAGCAGGCAGGCATCCACAGCGAGCTGGTGGCCAGCGTCATCGACGCGGTGGCGGAGGTGATTCACGCGGAGGATGAGGTGAAGATTTACACCTCGGGCGCCACGAACATTTTCCGGTACCCGGAGCTTTCCGACAACGGAAAGGCCAGCGAGATCATCAGTACCTTTGAGGAGAAGCAGGAGCTGACCGACCTGGTGAACCAGACCCTGGAAAACAGCGAAAGCAGGGGCATCCAGGTATACATCGGGCAGGAATCCCCGATCCAGGCCATGAAGGACTGCAGCGTAGTGACGGCCACCTACGAGCTGGGCGGCGGGCTGCAGGGAACCATCGGAATCATCGGCCCGAAGCGGATGGATTACGAGAACGTCTTAAAGACGCTGAAGACCCTGACCGAGCAGCTGGACAGGATTTATAACAAAGAGCAGAAATAGAGAAAGAGGTAACGACCCGTGGAAGAAAAGGAAATGAAGCAGGAAGAACTCCAGGAGGAGAATACAGCAGCCGAAGAAGCGAAAGAAGCGGAAGAGACTGTTTCCAAGGAGCAGGAGGCGGAAGGCGGGGCTTCCGGGGAGACTGCCGCAGAAGAAGAGGAAGAGAAAGAGAAAGAGGAAGCAGAGGCTCCGGAGAACATGAAGAAGAAAAAGAAGAAGGAAAAATGGGAGGAGAAAATCGAGGGGCTGGAGGACCGCGTCAAGCGGCAGATGGCAGAGTTCGATAACTTCCGCAAGCGCACCGAGAAGGAGAAGTCCCATATGTATGAGGTGGGCGCCAGAGATGTGATTGAGAAAATCCTTCCGGTGGTCGATAATTTTGAGCGCGGCCTGGCAGCGGTTCCCGAGGAGCAGAAAAACGACCCGGTGATCGACGGCATGGATAAGATATACCGCCAGCTGATGACGGTTCTGGCAGACCTGGGCGTGGAGCCCATTGAGGCGGTCGGAAAAGAATTCGACCCGAACTTCCACAACGCGGTGATGCATGTGGAGGATGAGGAGCTTGGCGAAAACATAGTGGCCGAGGAATTCCAGAAGGGTTATCTTTACAAGGATACGGTCGTCCGGCACAGCATGGTGAAGGTGGCCAACTAAAAGCAGGCAGGTAAGCGTTAAGCTTACTTCCATATAAATCATAAAACAGGAAAACAGGTTTTAAACACAGCAAATAAATGAGGAGGCTTCTATTATGAGCAAAATAATTGGTATTGATTTGGGAACAACGAACAGCTGCGTGGCAGTGATGGAAGGCGGTAAGCCGGTGGTTATCGCCAATACAGAGGGTGCGAGAACCACACCGTCCATCGTGGCGTTTACAAAGACAGGAGAAAGACTGGTAGGCGAGCCTGCAAAGCGTCAGGCAGTGACCAACTCCGAGAAGACCATTTCCTCCATCAAGAGAGAGATGGGAAGCAACTACAAGGTAACTATCGACGGAAAGCAGTACACGCCCCAGGAGATTTCCGCTATGATTCTGCAGAAGCTCAAAAGCGACGCAGAGAACTATCTGGGCGAGAAGGTGACCGAGGCAGTTATCACCGTACCGGCCTACTTCAACGACGCTCAGAGACAGGCAACCAAGGATGCGGGCAAGATCGCGGGCCTGGATGTAAAGCGTATCATCAACGAGCCGACAGCCGCAGCTCTGGCTTACGGCCTGGACAATGAGAAAGAGCAGAAGATCATGGTATACGACCTGGGCGGCGGTACCTTCGATGTATCTATCATCGAGATCGGCGACGGCGTCATCGAGGTTCTGGC
>CALWBB010000197.1 GCA_944375885.1 uncultured Merdimonas sp. | reverse complement strand
CAGCCGTCGTAAATCTGGTGCCCCGTCTCCAGAGTCTCTCCCCCGGCCGTCACCTTTATCAGCGAGGCGTCATAGGCATCCAGAAAGGTATTGACAAGGCTTCCCATCACCAGAAACTCTCCGCTGGTTCCCATGGAAGACAGATGGTCCGCGAAGTCAGAAGACAGATCCAGAATCAGCCGCACCGCCTCCTGCTCCTCTCCTTTACCGCCTGCCTTTTCCACCGAAAACTGCTCCACCTGGACGCTCTCCGGAAGCATCCCATAGGACGCCAGGTTCATCAGCAGGATCTCTGGCGTCACCTCTTCTGTCAGCGCCGTATTCACACAGATATGCTCTGCCATGTCATCTGCATGGTAAATCTGAATCGTGATCCCCTGCAGCTCTCCATCCGGTGTCTCGCGTTCATTGACGGCCATTTCCAGGCCGTCTTCTTCCCCTGCCTCTTCTGCCGCGTCTTCTTTGGAGCCGTCTGTATGTTTCATTCTGCTATCCGGGCCTGTCTCTTCCGCGTCAGCCCGCGCCGCCTGTCCTTCCGGCTTTCCGCCGCATCCTGCGCACAGGCAGAGCGCCAAAATCCACACGCGCCATAATTTCTTACGTGTCATGCAGCAGTTCCTCCTCTTCCCAGGTTTTAAAAAGAACGGCTAATACCGCTCTTGCAGGCATGGCGGCTGCCTGCCGGGCGTATCGCACAAAAAATGACTGTTCTACTTATTATCAAGTATAACAGCCATTTTTTAATATTTCATGAAGAAAAACACTGGATTTTACTAAAACTTCCGCTGCGGGCCAGCCTTCTAGTTCTCTGCGGAACGCTCCCCGGTGATGGCGTACTCTACCCACTCCGCGATGTTCGTGGCGTGGTCGCCGATGCGCTCATAATATTTGGTGATCATGAACAGGTCAAGAAGCTCTTCGCCCCTGCTGCTGTCCTCCCGGATGGCTTCCAGAATCTCGCCCCGGACTTTCAGGAAGAGCTCGTCTACCTCATCGTCGCTGTGGATCACGTCTCTTGCCAGATCCAGCTTCAGATCTACATAGGCATTCACGCTGTCTGTCACCATCTTCATAGCCGCCGTTCCCATCTTGCAGATGTGGAGGAATTTATCCGGAAGCTCCTCGTTCATCTGTATCACAATCTCAGCGATGTCCGCCGCCTGGTCGCCTATGCGCTCCATATCCGTCACCATTTTCAGGGCTGCGGATACCCGTCTGAGATCGCCGGCCACCGGCTGCTGATGGAGCAGAAGCTTGATGCACATGGATTCAATATCCCGCTCCTGCTGGTTAATCTTGGCGTCGCCCTCCATGACGGCCTTCGCCAGAGCCACGTCCCCGTCTGTCAGAGCCTTTGTCGCGTCCGCGATGGCCTTCTCGCAGAGGCTTCCCATGGCAATCATCTGTGTGTGCAGCCTTGTGAGCTGCTCCTCATAAAAATCTCTCATCTTCTTATCAACCAAACCTTCCTGAGATATAGTTTTCCGTACGCTCATCCTTCGGCATGGAGAAGATCTGATCGGTCTCGCCCATCTCGATCACCTCGCCCAGGAGGAAGAACGCCGTCTTATCCGAAATACGCGCCGCCTGCTGCATATTGTGCGTCACGATAATAATCGTATAGTCCTTTTTCAGCTCCATGCAGAGATCCTCGATCTTGGAGGTGGAAATCGGATCCAGGGCGGAGGTGGGCTCATCCATGAGAAGCACGTCCGGCTGCACCGCCAGGGCCCTGGCGATGCAGAGTCTCTGCTGCTGTCCGCCCGACATGCCAAGGGCGCTGGTTTTCAGGCGGTCCTTCGTCTCCTCCCAGATCGCCGCGTTCCGCAAGGACCGCTCCACAATCTCATCCAGCTTCGCCTTGCTGCGGATGCCGTGGGTTCTGGGGCCGTAGGCAATATTATCGTAGATGCTCATGGGGAAGGGATTGGGCTTCTGGAATACCATTCCCACACGCTTTCTTAAGAGGTTTACATCCATTCCATTATAAATGTCCTGTCCCTCCAGAGTGACCTTTCCGGTAATCCGGCAGCCTGCCACCAGATCGTTCATCCGGTTCAGGGTCTTTAAGAAGGTGGACTTTCCGCAGCCGGAGGGTCCGATAAAGGCCGTGATCTCGTTGGCCTGAATTTCCATATTTACATTTTTGAGAGCCTGAAAATCTCCGTAAAACAGATCCAGATTCTCGATTTGCATGATACTCATTCTATTTTACTCCCATCTGTTCTGCAGTGCATGAGATTGGTTCTCAGGCCCCTGTCTTTTGTCTTAATTTCTTGGCTACGAAGCCGGAAAGCGCGTTGATTCCGATGACGACTACCAGAAGAACCACGGCGGTGGCGGAGGCCTCGTTTACATGGAGAGCCTCGCTGGTCAGCACGTACATGTGCAGCGCCAGGGTACGGCCGGAATCCATCGGCCCGGCATATTTGGCTACCGTACCGGAGGTGTACATCAGAGCCGCCGTCTCACCTACGATACGGCCGATGCCCAGGATGATGCCTGCCAGGATTCCCGGAATCGCGCTGGGGAGCACGATGCGGAACACGGTGCGCAGCTTGCCGGCCCCCAGGCCGAAGCTTCCTTCCCGGTAGGAATCCGGCACCGCCAGCAGCGCTTCCTCGGTGGTACGCATAATCAGCGGGAGAATCATGATGGCCAGGGTAAAGGCGCCGGACAGCATGGAATACTCCCATTTCAGGTACGTTACGAAAAACAGCATACCGAACAGACCGTATACGATGGAAGGAATGCCGGAAAGCGTCTCGGCAGTCACGCGGACCACGCTGATCAGCTTATTTCCCTTCTTCGCGTACTCCACCAGATAGATAGCCGCGAAGATTCCAAAGGGCACCGCCAGCAGAAGGGACATCAGAATCATCAGCAGGGTGTTGACCACTGCGGGCATCAGAGATACATTGTCGGAATTATATTCCAGCGCGAACAGGGACGGCGTCAGGTAAGGGACGCCTCTCACCAGGATATACGCAATCAGGAACACAAGCACCGCGAAGGTAATGACCGCTGCCAGCATCACCAGCAGGAACAGAACCAGGGAGCCCGGATGCTTGAAGTAGGCGCGCAGCTTGTCGCCTGCGGTCTGTCTGTTAATCGCCTGCATTTTGTCCCCTCCTCAATAATGATACGCTTAAGTTGATAATCAGGATGAACACAAAGAGTACCACGGCTGTGGCAATCAGCGCTTCTCTGTGAAGCCCTGTGGCGTAGCCCATCTCCAGGACGATATTCGCGGTCAGGGTACGTACGCCCTTTAAGAGGCCTTCCGGCATCCCCACCTGGTTTCCGGCAATCATGATGACCGCCATGGTTTCCCCGATAGCGCGGCCGATTCCCAGCACCACGCCCGTCAGCACGCCGGACTTGGCGGCAGGAAGCATCACCGTGAAAATCGTCCGTTCCTTTGTCGCTCCCAAAGCGAGCGCCCCTTCATAATAGGTTCTCGTGACGCTTCTGAGGGCAGACTCTGTCGTTCCGATAATCGTCGGCAGAATCATGATTCCCAGAAGGATGCAGGCCGTCAGCATGACGTTTCCCTTGCTGCCTGTGGTCTCACGGATAAACGGAACCAGAATCAGCATCCCAAAGAAACCGTATACGACGGAAGGGATTCCGGCAAGAAGCTCTGTGGCGGCCTTTAAGGGCCGGTAGATCTTCGCCGGGCAGTACTCCGCCATGAAGATGGAGGTCAGAATTCCGATGGGAACTCCGATCACAATCGCTCCGGCCGTCACATAAATGCTTCCCAGTATGAAGGGAAAAATACCGTATAAATCGTTCGCCGGCCTCCAGGTTTTACCCAGAAGGAAATCAAGAGGCCCAATCTCCGCTATCGCAGGAAGCCCGTTTGCAAAGAGGAAGACGCAAATCAGGGCTACCGCTAAGATAGAGGTGCAGGCGGCTATAAAAAACACCGCCTGCATTCCTTTTTCTTTCCA
>CALWBB010000196.1 GCA_944375885.1 uncultured Merdimonas sp. | reverse complement strand
GCTTCCTTCAGCGCATGGAAATGCTTTCCGCCAAGCTCCACGGTATTAATCCCCACATGAATCAGCAGCTCCACGCCTGTCTGGCTTTCCAGACCGATGGCGTGCTTCGTGTCAAAGAACATGGAAATGGTTCCGTCGAAAGGAGCCACAATCTCCCCTTTTGCGGGGATAATTCCGATTCCCTGTCCCAGAGCCCCGGAGGCGAAGGTCGGATCCACAATCTCCGTGTGGGGAATGGCTCTGCCCTCTGCCGGGGCATAGATAAGCTCCTCCTTCTTTCCTTCCTCCTTAGCGCTATCTTCCGGATCCTTATAGCCGAATACCCAGGTCAGTGCAAAGGCCACGCCTGCGGAAATCAGGAACATGATAATATAATTGAGCGGGTCATGCAGGCAGAGCAGAAGTCCGAAGATTCCGGTCACGCCGGTTCCCGTGGCTCCAAGTCCCACGATGGAAGCATACAGCGCACCGCAGGCGCCTCCCGCCGCGCCGCAGATAAAGGGCCGGAAGTAGCGAAGGTTGACGCCGAAGATAGCAGGCTCTGTAATTCCCATGAAGCAGGACATGGCAGAGGGAACAGCCATAGCTTTCGTCTTCTGGTTCTTTGTCTTCAAAGCAACCGCCAGTGTCGCCGCGCCCTGGGCGATGTTTGCCGCAGAAGCCAGCGGCAGCCAGTAGGTCTTTCCATAAAGACCAAGCTGTCCTACGTCAATGACGGTATACATGTGGTGCACGCCAGCCACCACCGTCAGGGAATAGAGGCCGCCCATGATAAAGCTTCCGATGCCAAAGGGCAGGGTAATCAGCTGCTGTACGCCGTTGATAATCGCGTTTTCAATCGTTACAAAGACAGGTCCAATGATGGTAAAGGTCAGATACCCCGTCACAAAGACGCTGACCAGAGGCGTCACAAAGAGGTCGAACATAGCCGGAACTACCTTATGAAGCCGTTTTTCGATCCAGCACATCACAAAGACAGCGATGATTACCGGAATGACGTGCCCCTGGTAGCCCACCAGATCCACGTCGTAAAGGCCGAACCACACGGAAAGCGTCTGATGGACGCCCTCAGTAGCCACCGTCCAGGCATTCTGCAGGTTGGGATGGATCATCATCATGCCAATTACCGCGCCCAGGAAGGGATTTCCACCGAATACCTTCGCCGCGCTGAACGCAATCAGAATCGGCAGGAAGGTATAGGCTGTATTGGCAAAGAGGTTGGCAAGCGTAAAGAGCGAGCCCGAGGTGTCCAGGTTCAGGAAGCCATTATTCACCATAAAGTTCAGGGCTTCCATAATTCCCATCAGAAAACCGCTGGCCACAATCGCTGGAATAATCGGCACGAAGATGTCGCCCAGAGTCTTGATGGCCCGCTTAAAGAGCGGCTGCTTCTGGACGGCGGCGGCCTTGGCCTCTTCCTTGCTCATGCCGCTCATGCCGGAGACTGCCAGGAATTCATCGTACACCTTATTTACAGTTCCGGTTCCGAGGATAATCTGAAGCTGCCCGGAGGCGCTGAAGACGCCCTTGACGCCGTCGATTTCCTCCACCGCCTTCACGTCGCACTTCGCGTCGTCCGCCAGAACCAGACGGAGGCGGGTTGCGCAGTGGGCTGCGGAGACAAGATTTTCCCGCCTGCCCACTTTTTCATAGATCTCTTCTGCTGTCTTTCTGTAATCCATTACTTTTCCCCTTTTCTTATATAAATTTTTTACATCCCTTCCCGGTGGAGGCAGATGCGCCCGTCAAAGCCCGAAGCCCGAAGCTCTACGCCGATCTCCTCCCTATCCGGATAAAACCTGGTGGAAAATACCTCCCTTCCTCCATTGAGGAATACCTCCACGCAGGATACATCCACAATAATCCGCAGATCCGTAAGCTTCTCCACCGCGCGGCCCCGTCTGGCCCGCCCTGCTCCAAGCCTCTGATCCGTAAAGCTCATCCAGAAGATACCTTCCTCTTCCTTCCAGGAGAGCTTAAGCCCCCCTGCCAGGACAAGCCAAAATTCTCCCCCCGTTCCGGAGGCCGCCACCTCAAAACAGTCTCCCAACACACCTGAATACGTATTCACAAATGGGATAAAAAAATTCCACCAATCATCCAGCTCCCTTACCGGCTTCTGACACAGCACCCCGTCCCTTACGGAAAGTTCCCGCGGCAGAGTCAGCGTGTGCTGCCAGCCGTCCTCCACAGAAGGATTCGTATAATACGCGTCCACATCCGGCATGCCCATCCAGCCAATCTGGATTCTTCTTCCATCCTCCGCCTGAAAGCTCTGCGGCGCGTAAAAATCAAAGCCCGCGTCCAGCTCCCGGAAGTCCTCTCTTACCACTGCCTCCCGGAAATCGCCGTCCAAAAACGTCGTGACGCTCTGGTACACGTTATTGTATTTCAGTCCATCCGCCTTCACGCCCTGGGGGGAGATGCTGAGCACAGTATAGCCGTCCACCTGAAAGACGTCCGGACACTCCCACATGTATCCGAAGGGCTCTTTTGTCTCCAGACGATGCAGGCAGTTCCAGTGCTCTCCGTCTTCGGACTCGAACAGAAGCACCACCCCCTTATCCTCCGCTGTCCTGGCTCCCTGTACCATATAATAGCGGCCGTCCTGCTTCCATACCTTCGGATCCCGTACGTGGCAGGTCAGATCCTCTGGGTAATCTTTGTTGGACATCAGAAGCCTCTTTCCCTCAAACTGCACTCCGTCCACGCTGACCGCGCGCACAGTGTTCGATTCCCGCCCTGTCCGGATATAATCATAATCTCCCGTCTGCTTTACATTTCCCGTATAGTAAAGGCTAAGTTGTCCATCCTCCACAAGGGCTGAACCGGAATATACGCCGTGGCAGTCATAGGCTTCATCCGGCGCAAGGGCCGCTCCCTCAAATCTCCAGTGAAGCAAATCCCTGCTGGTGCAGTGGGCCCAGAATTTCAGCCCTCCCTTCGGGTCAAAGGGGGAAAACTGATAAAAGACATGGTATACGCCCTGGTACTGGCACAGGCCATTGGGATCATTCAGCCAGCCCACAGGCGGGGCGATATGGAGCTTCGGCCGCCACCTCTGTCCTTCCGTCTTTCCATAAGCTTCCAGCTTCTCTGCTATCAGCCTTTCCCACGTCCGGGTAAGTACATTCATAAGCTCTCTCCTTCCTGTAATTCTTGGTATTCTGTCTTAATGGATTCTTCCTTAGCGGATTTCGTCTTAGCGAATGCCGTCTTGGCGGATTTCCTCCGTCAGCTCTTGTCCTCTTCCACGGCTGCGGAGCTTTGCCTGGCAATCAGCCTGGCGCGTATCGGCTCCTTTATTATCTCTGTGTCCTCCGGATGTTCGATTTTCCAGAGCAGGCGGCGGACTGCTTTGGCAGCCATCTCTTCATTGGACTGGGCCACGCTTGACAGGCCCGGATACAGATAATCACAGATGTAAGTATTATCGAAGCCCACCAGACAGGCTCGGCCGGGAACCTCTATGCCCAGCCCCTGCAGGATTCCGTGGATCTGGACGGCCCGCCTGTCATTGTAGGCGAAAATTCCTGTTTTTCCCGAACAGCCTTCAAAATGCCGCCGTAAAATTCTTCGGATCTCTCCTGGATTTTTCGTCTCTATCCTTATCAGCCGCGTTTCCAGATCCGGCACCATCTCCCGGAGCGCCTCTGTAAAGCCCTCGTACTTTCCATCCTTCTCCGTTCCCACGAAAACATAGGAATCGCAGCCCTGCGTATACAGATGCCTTCCTACCTGTCCTCCGGCTTCCACATGATCCACATAAACGCAGTCCATATGCTCCGTCTTCCGTGTCAGCGCCACGGCCGGGATATCCAGGCTCTCCATCTGGCTGCGGAATTTTTCGGAATTTTCTTCCACAGGGACGATAACCAGCCCGTCCACCCGGTATCTGCGTATGACGTCCAGGCACTCCTTCTCCCGGTTCCAGTCATAATCCGAGTTAAACACGATGACGCTGTAGCCGCTTTT
>CALWBB010000195.1 GCA_944375885.1 uncultured Merdimonas sp. | reverse complement strand
AGTGAAAAATTCCTGGACAATCCAAAATATTTTTCCGCCCTGCTCATTTTCTGCCAGGCCCAGGGGATTCCCCTCCCGCCCTATCTGAAACGGCTGATTGGGACGAAGGGAAGGCTTCCGAAGCTGGAGCCTGTGTGGCTGGAGGCCCTGCTGCAGGGCTTCCTCTTTGACGATATGGATTCCTATCAGGTGCCGGAGGAGAGCCGGGAGGAGCTTGTGCGGGAGCTGAAAAAGGCCGGATGCATTTACCGGGGAAGGGTTTCCCTGACCCAGCAGGACGCCCTGCAGAAGCTTCTGGCCAAAAGCCGGGGGAAGCTGGAAAGCATCGAAAAAATCGTGGATATGGAAATGCAGGCGCAGGGAGAAGCGCTGCGCCTTCTGATCCTGTGCGATTTTATCAAAAAGGACAAGCTGTCACTGGTGGGGACAGATAAGCCAGTGGCGGCGGAAATCGGAGCGGTGCCGATTTTTGAGCATCTGCGAAGAGGGCAGCGCCAGGGAATCCGCCTTGGGCTTTTAAGCGGTTCTGTCATCATCGTTCCGCTGGACACGGAGGACAAGCTTCGTTCCATCCTGGAGGAAAAGAACTGCGAGGGGACTTTAAAGCCCATCGCCGGCACAGAATACGGGCGGTTTCAGATGAAGGGGAAGAGCACTCATGTGACGGCGGCGGTCACGGAGCTTTTCCGTCAGGGCGACGTAAACGTCCTGGTCGGAACGAAATCTCTTTTGGGCGAGGGCTGGGACGCCCCCTGCACCACCGCCCTGATCCTGGCCACCTACGTGGGCTCCTTTATGCTCAGCAACCAGATGCGGGGCCGGACCATCCGGACCGATCCGCGGCAGCCGGAAAAGACGGGAAATATCTGGCATCTTGCCTGTATCTTTCCGCTGAAATCCGGAAAAACCAGGCACGCGGACTTCTCAGGAGATTACGAGACTCTTACCAGGAGATTTGATTCCTTCCTGGGCGTATCCTGGAAGGATCCGGTGATCGAGAGCGGCCTCGGACGCCTGAATATCCCGGAATTTGATTCCCGGGAGCAGATGGAAGAGGTGAACCGGATGATGCTTTTCCGGGCTTCGGACCGGGAAGGACTGCGGCAGCGCTGGCAGGAAGCCTTAAGCGTCATCCACGGGGAGATGGAAATCGAGCAGGCGCAGGCAGTTCCCAGAGAAGAGCTTCAGACCAGCTATCTTTTTATCCACGCATTAGGCATGGAAATCCTGAATCTGCTCCTGACGATTCTTCTGTCCATGGGCCGGGCGTTCTTACGGGCAGGCGGAAGCGCGGCGCTGCAGGTGCACCTTCTGGGGATCCTGATACTGTTTACGGCCTTTTTGGCGGCGCGGTACGCAGTCCGGCTGTTCCGCTTCGGCACGCCGGCGCGCCGGATGAAGCATATCGGCGACGCCGTCCTGGGCGCGCTTTTGGAGCTTGGCGAGATCGAGGAGGCGGGGCACTGCAGGACAGAGGTGGAGTCTGCGGAGGGCCTGCTGATCGAGATTTCCCTGAAGGGCGGAACCATGCGGGACAAGACGGCCTTCGCCGCCTGCATGCGGGAACTCTGGGGCATAATCGACAATCCCAGGTACCTGCTGGCCAGAGGCGGCGGAAAAGCAAAGGAATTCTACGCAGTGCCAGAGACCTTCGGAAAGCAGAAGGAGCGGGCGCTCGTATTTGAAAAGCATGTCCGGAGGGCCATGGGAAGATTCCGTCTCGTCTATACGCGGACGCCGGAAGGGCGCCAGCTCCTTTTGCGGGCCAGGACACGTTCCTTTGTCAATAAGAACCAGCGGGTTCTGACGGGGAAAAAAGTGGCAAAAGGAAAATATGAATAATTTCTGATAAGAATGGAGGCAAGAAGAACGATGAGTATTTTGTTTTTACAGTATCCGCCCTGCTCCACCTGCCAGAAGGCAAAGAAATGGCTGGACAGCCACGGCGTCACCTACGAGGCGCGCCATATCAAGGAGCAGAATCCCACGGCGGAGGAGCTGAAAAGCTGGCATGAGAAAAGCGGCCTGCCCCTGAAGAAATTTTTTAACACCAGCGGGCAGCTCTACAAAAGCATGAACCTGAAGGAAAAGCTTCCGGGCATGAGCGAGGAGGAGCAGTACGCTCTGCTGGCCACGGACGGCATGCTGGTAAAACGGCCCATTGTGGTGACGGATTCTGCGGTACTCACGGGCTTTCAGGAAGCGGAATGGGAAAAGGAGATTTTATAAGATGCGTATTCCAGAAAAGGGAGAACACGGCTATACGGACGCCCATAAGCGGGCGCAGCTTTTGAAGACATTTTTATTTTTCCTGATTCCCATAGCGATCTTTGTGATCGGCTATGTGACGACGGACACGAAACGGAATTATTTTACGATCCTGGCTATCGTGGGCTGCCTGCCGGCCTGCAAGGAGCTGGTGAATGTCATCATGTTCCTGAAGCGGCGCTCCATGCCGCAGGCTATGTACCAGGAGATCGAAGCCCATGCGGGAGGCCTCGTCAGAGCCTACGAGCTGGTGTTTACGACCTACGAGAAAAATTACCCGGTTCACAGCCTGGTGGTGCGCGGCCAGGAGATCGCCGGATATACCACCCTGAAAAATACGGATCTGCGGCCTCTGCAGGAGCATATCGCGAAAACTCTGAAGGAAAACGGCATTTCCGGCGTCCACGTCCATATTTTCCCGGATCTGAAGGCTTACCTCGACCGGGTGGACGCCCTTGCGGGAAAGGAGCCGGAGGAAATCCCCTTTACGCCGGATGAGAGATACCCAGATCTTGGGCGCGAGGAGCTGATCCGCAAGCTCGTCCTGGCGCTGTCGCTGTGAGGAAAGGCTTATGAGACTGCTGACGATTGGAGAAAATGAAGCCGGGCAGCGCCTGGACCGCTTCCTGGAGAAATACATGGATCAGGCTCCCAAAAGCTTTTTCTATAAGATGCTGCGGAAAAAGAATATCACGCTGAATGGAAAGAGGGCGGAAGGAAAGGAGCGGCTGCTGCCGGGAGACGAGATCCGGCTTTTCCTTGCGGATGAGACTATTGATGGCTTTTCCGCCCATTCTGGAAAGTCTGGAAAGGAGAAGGCCGCAGAGCTTCTTCCCGGGGAGCTGACGCCGGAGATCCTCTACGAGGACGGCCATGTCATTCTTTTTAATAAGCCTGCGGGCCTTTTGTCCCAGAAGGCAGAGGCAGACGATATCTCCCTGGTGGAATATCTGACGTCCTATCTTCTGGAATCGGGCCAGCTGACGGAAAAAGACCTGCGAAGCTTCCGACCCGGCATCTGCAGCCGCCTGGACCGGAACACCAGCGGCCTTGTGGCCGCCGGGAAATCCTTACGGGGCCTCCAGGAGCTGAATCTGCTCTTTCGGGAGAGAAGCCTCCATAAATATTATCGGAGCATCGCCGCAGGAGCCGTGGAGCAGCCTGTGCGGGCGGAGGGCTGGCTCCTAAAGGATGAGCGCACCAACCAGGTGCGCGTATTCCGGGAAAGGAGAGGGGAGGCCCGGCCGATCTGCACGGAGTACCGGCCGCTTTCGGTCTTCACTTTGGGGGGAAGGCCCTATACCTATCTGGAAATCAACCTGATTACAGGGCGCTCCCACCAGATCCGCGCCCACCTTTCCTCCCTGGGGCATCCTTTGATCGGGGATGGGAAATACGGGAAGCCGGAGGTGAACCGATTTTTCCAGAAGAAATTCGATCTGCGGCATCAGCTGCTCCACGCGTACCGCCTGGAGCTTCCGGAGCTTTCGGGAGCGCTTTCCGGGATTTCCGGCAGGACGTTTACCGCGCCGCTTCCCCCCGTGTTTGAAGAGATTTTACAGGCTGCAGGCGCCGCTTCCCGGTGAAGCCGCCTGCGGGCCTCCAGGCAGATGCGGCTTACGGGCTGCCAGGCAGATGCAGCTTACAGACTGCACAAAAAAGCGGGATGAAATTTATAAAATATTCACAAAAATTTAAGAAACTGTTGCACTCTGTTTTGTTTTGTGATAAAGTATGGACAGATTGAAGGACAGATACATAGTGGTTTCACAGACGACGTGTTACTGGTCATGCAGGCAAGATCGGATGGAAATG
>CALWBB010000194.1 GCA_944375885.1 uncultured Merdimonas sp. | reverse complement strand
AGAAACCACTTCATTTAGACGGTAACGGTGTCGCCGGGCCGGATTAGGGCCGCTCTGAGCTGGTCTTCGGTCTGGATTTTCTCTGCTTCCTGCTCTCCTGGGGAAATCCTTCTGCTTCCTATGAGGATGTTCTCAGCCTCCTGCATCCCTCTCTGGCATATTCCGCAGCCTACTCGTCTCATCAATGCTTTTGCTCTATAAATTTTGGCTGGTTATCAGCAGCCGCAAAAAAGCGGCCTCACCTGAAAATCATTATAGCATCGAAATCCATTTTGTCAACCGTCATTTCCAGATGATATCCGCTTTCTTTCTGGGAGCTGTCCGCCTGTAGGATACGGCAGGATAACCGGCCAGCATACAGCAGGCGATGGGCTTGTCTCCTATGCCAAGCCATTCCAGGAGGCGGGGGCTGGCGGAAATGCTCCGCATCAGGTAGCCGCTGTAGAGCACGCCTGCGCCCTCCGCCACCGCCTGATTTTCCATATTGGCCGCCGCCAGGCCCCCGTCCAGGGGATTTTCCGCCGCGATCACCAGCAGGCAGGGCGTGTTGAAGAAAAAGGTGTCGTTGGCAGGGTTTCTCTTCCACTGCTGATAGAAATACCGGAAGGGGCTGAAGTAAGGGGATTCCTGTGCCTTCAGCTTCTCCAGAAGCCCGGGCACCTCCTCCCAGAAAAGGCTTTTGAATTCCTCCAGCCTCTCCTGCACCACCACAAAGGTACAGGCCTGAGCATTCTTCGCCGTAGCCGTGTACCGGCCCGCCGCCAGAATATGCTCCAGCGCCTCCCGCTCCAGCGGCTGCGCCTTAAAATTCCGAATGCTTCTGCGGAATTTCACCGCGTGCAGGAAATTCTCCGGGGCAATCCGGAAGGTCTTCGGATCGTACTCCTCCACCTCCTCCATATCATACTCCGGTATGGACACCGCCTTCACAGGACAGATGGCTGTGCAGTGGCCGCACTGGATGCAGGGACGCACCGCCTCTGCCTTCCCTTCCTTTATGTAAATCGCGTGGCCCGGGCAGTCCTCCGCACAGGCGCCGCAGCCGACGCAGAGCGCCGCATCTATCATTACCATATACAATTCCTCCTCAAATACTTCCTCCTCATCAAGATAAGCGCACCACCATTTCTGATGGTACGCTTATCCTCATTCCGATACCCGGAAAATCCGGGAATACGGTTCCTTATTTCTGCGCGATCGCTGCCTGTGCCGCCGCGAGCCTTGCCACCGGTACGCGGAACGGTGAGCAGGATACATAGTCCAGACCAATGGAGTTGCAGAACTCTACAGAGCTGGGGTCGCCGCCGTGCTCGCCGCAGATTCCCACATGAAGCTTCGGATTCGCTTCTTTGCCCAGTTTGATAGCCATCTTCATCAGCTTTCCTACGCCGTTCTGGTCCAGCTTTGCGAACGGGTCGTTCTCCATGATCTTCGCCTCGTAGTAAGCTACCAGGAACTTGCCGGCGTCGTCACGGGAGAAGCCATAGGTCATCTGGGTCAGGTCGTTGGTTCCGAAGCAGAAGAAGTCAGCCTCCTGTGCCAGCTCGTCCGCCATCAGGGCAGCTCTCGGGATCTCGATCATGGTGCCTACCTCATAGGTCAGGTCGCTGCCTGCAGCCGCGATCTCCGCGTCCGCAGTCTCTACCACGAATTTCTTGACATATTTCAGCTCCTTCACATCGCCTACCAGCGGGATCATAATCTCCGGAACGATGTTCCAATCCGGATGAGCGTTCTTCACCTTGATAGCCGCGCGGATAACAGCCTTGGTCTGCATCTTCGCGATTTCTGGATAGGTTACGGACAGACGGCAGCCGCGGTGTCCCATCATCGGGTTGAACTCATGCAGGCTGTCGATGATGGTCTTGATCTGCTCCACGGTCTTGCCCTGGGCGTCAGCCAGCTTCTTGATATCCTCCTCCTCGGTGGGAACGAACTCATGAAGAGGCGGATCCAGGAAACGAATGGTAACCGGGTTGCCCTCCAGAGCCTCGTACAATGCCTCAAAGTCGCTCTGCTGATATGGAAGCACCTTCTCAAGAGCCGTCTCTCTCTCCGCCTCGGTCTCCGCGCAGATCATCTCACGGAACGCGTCGATTCTTCCCTCGCCGAAGAACATATGCTCAGTACGGCAAAGGCCGATGCCCTCTGCTCCCAGCTCCACCGCCTTCTTCGCGTCAGCCGGAGTATCCGCGTTCGTGCGGACCTTCATGGTTCTGTACTTGTCCGCCAGATCCATAATGCGTCCGAACTCGCCCGCAATGGTAGCGTCTACGGTCGGGATCACGCCGTCGTAGATATTTCCTGTGGTTCCGTCGATGGAAATGTAATCTCCCTCATGGAACTCCTTGCCGCCAAGGGTAAATTTCTTATTCTCCTCGTCCATCACCATATCGCCGCAGCCGGATACGCAGCACTCGCCCATTCCACGGGCCACTACGGCTGCGTGGGAGGTCATGCCGCCGCGCACGGTCAGGATACCCTGTGCGGACTTCATGCCTGTGATGTCCTCCGGAGAGGTCTCCAGACGTACCAGGACAACCTTCTCTCCTCTGCCTGCCCATTCCACAGCGTCCTCAGCCGTGAACACGATCTTGCCGCAGGCCGCTCCCGGGGAAGCTCCCAGGCCCTTGCCAAGAGGAGTGGCCGCCTTCAGGGCCGCCGCGTCAAACTGCGGATGAAGCAGAGTGTCAAGGTTACGCGGATCGATCATCGCTACCGCTTCTTCCTCGGTTCTCATGCCCTCGTCTACCAGATCGCAGGCAATCTTCAGAGCCGCCTGAGCGGTTCTCTTTCCGTTACGTGTCTGAAGCATGTACAGCTTTCCATGCTCTACGGTAAACTCCATATCCTGCATGTCTCTGTAGTGCTTCTCCAGAATATCGCATACTTCCTTAAACTGCTTGAACGCCTCCGGGAATTTCTCCTCCATCTCGGAGATGTGCATCGGGGTACGAACGCCGGCAACCACGTCCTCGCCCTGCGCGTTGGTGAGGAACTCACCGAACAGTCCCTTTGCTCCGGTAGCCGGGTCGCGGGTGAATGCCACGCCGGTGCCGCAGTCGTCGCCCATATTTCCAAAAGCCATCATCTGTACGTTGACAGCGGTTCCCCAGGAGTAGGGAATATCGTTGTCGCGGCGGTATACGTTCGCTCTGGGGTTGTCCCAGGAACGGAACACGGCCTTCACTGCGCCAATCAGCTGCTCCTTCGCGTCAGACGGAAAATCAGAGCCGATCTTCGCCTTGTACTCTGCCTTGAACTGTCCGGCCAGCTCCTTCAGATCGTCCGCCGTCAGCTCTACGTCCAGCTTCACGCCCTTCTCCGCCTTCATCTTGTCGATGAGTTCTTCAAAATATTTCTTTCCAACCTCCATCACGACGTCGGAATACATCTGGATAAATCTGCGGTAGCAGTCCCACGCCCAGCGCGGATTGCCAGACGCCTCTGCCAGGGTCTCCACTACTTCCTCATTCAGTCCGAGATTCAGGATGGTGTCCATCATACCGGGCATGGATGCTCTTGCACCGGAACGCACGGAAACCAGAAGCGGGTTCTCTTTGTCCCCGAATTTCTTTCCTGTCATCTCCTCCAGCTTCGCCATGGCCTCCATGATCTGGCCCATGATCTCGTCATTAATCTGTCTTCCATCCTCGTAATACTGGGTACACGCCTCTGTCGTCACCGTAAAGCCCTGCGGTACCGGCAGTCCCAGGCCTGTCATCTCGGCCAGGTTCGCACCCTTGCCGCCCAGCAGGTTCCGCATACCAGCGTTGCCTTCCTTAAACAAATACACCCATTTTGCCATTGCACTGTTTCCTCCTGTTAAATAGTTTCTCTCTCCCCGGCGCCTTTACGTCCGGCTCATGCCGCCTTCTTCGGCTTCTGCACGGCTCTGTGTTTTCAGGCATGAGCCGTGCGTAGCTCGATTCCGCTCCGCTCCATCTCGCTCGCGGGCTTCGCCCTATAGAACCCGTCTCAGGCGTCCCTCGCACACAAGTGTACTCATGCCGCCTTCTTCGGCTTCTGCACGGCTCATGCCTAAACGTAAAGTATGCGCCGGATATGTGGTCAACGACCCAACCCTGCGCACACT
>CALWBB010000193.1 GCA_944375885.1 uncultured Merdimonas sp. | reverse complement strand
ATAGGGGATTGGTCAAATGGCATGACAGGGGTCTCCAAAACCCTTAGTGGGAGTTCGATTCTCTCATCCCCTGTTTTTTTGCGCCCAAAATCATATAAGAGAGAAGCAGACGCGGGTTCCCGCAGAGTCTGAGGCCGAAGCATTTTCTGCCGCAGATTTTGCGGGAATTTTTCTTTCGCTCAGTTTGGGCGGAGCGGAATAGAGATTGCTTTTTGGAAAAGCTGATGGTACTATGATAGTAGCAGGAAAGGCAGGTGGGAAGCTGGTAGCCCAGAAGTCTATACTTGCGTATATTTTAAAAAGTACAATGGATGAATTTGCAGATGTTCCGGTGAAACGGATTGCAGAGGAACTGATAGAAGATTTCCCGTCAGTCAGTGAAAAGGCCGTTTTTCAGGATACGCCAGATATTTTACCGGCAGAGAAAAGGAGCCTGAGTGGCAGCAGCAGAATTCATGAGATGCCGACAGAAGATGTTTCTGTTCGGGAAGGCACTGTGAGGTACGATATTCGATTTCTTGTACGGTTACCGCATGACGAAGAAAGAATTGAGATCATTGTAAATATTGAAATCCAGAATAAGGATAAACCAGGATATCCTTTGCCAAAACGGGGGGATATATTATGGAGCGAGAATGATTTCTGCCCAGCGCGGGACAATCTTTAGGGATCAGGAATATGGCAAGATTAAAAAGGTGGTTTCAATATAGTTATGCGTTTGGGAGCTGAAGGAGAGAATAGTGAGGATGACGCGATTCGGCTTTTAAGCAGTATGTTTTCTCCCAGACACTCTGCGGAGGATAAAAAGAGGCTGCTGTCGGAGGAGTTTCATATTAATGTGACTGAGGAAATGGGTCAGGAGGTGAGCCAGATGTGTAATCTGAGTACAGGAATTTTCGAGAGCGGGATGGAAAAAGGAATGGAAAAAGGAATGGAAAAAGGAATGGAAAAAGGAATGGAAAAAGGAATAGAGAAGGGTACTCTGGAAACGTTGTTTGCGCTGGTGAAAAAGGGACTCCTTTCTGTTACGAATGCGGCGCAGCAGGTAAATATGGAGCCAGCCGTATTTGAGGAAAAGTACAGAGCTTTTTACGGGTGAGCTGTGGAAAACAGGACCATTGTAAGAGAACAGACGATGCTGCCGGTTTGGCGATCGAAAATTAGATTCGGAGCCGAACCGGTATTTTTATTTATATAGTACTTGACATTGCATAGTAGTAGGTATAATATAATATCACAGTGGCTGGGAAGACGGGACAGGAGGAAAACAAGCGATAGAGAAAATGACAGGCGGGGAGGGAGCTGTATGAATCCGCAGTTTAAAAAGGGAGTCCTGGAGCTTATTGTGCTGGAATGCGTGCGCCGCAGGGACCGGTACGGCTACGAGCTGGTGGAGGAGGTCTCCAGGGTGATAGATGTGAATGAGGGTACGATCTATCCGCTTTTGAAGCGGCTCACCAATGAACATTATTTTGAGACGTATCTGCGGGAATCCTCGGAGGGACCGCCCAGAAAATATTACCATCTGACGGCGGCGGGGATTCTTTACCGGGATTCGCTGGCGGCAGAGTGGGAGGAGTTTCAGCAGCAGGTCAGCAGATTTTTAGAGGAGGGCAGGAAGTATGAGTAAGGAAGCGTTTCTTAATGAGCTTCAGAAGCATCTGGAGATCCTGGAGGATGATGAGCAGAGGGATATTCTGGAGGAATACGCGCAGCATATCGACATTAAGATGCAGAACGGGCAGAGCGAGGAGGACGCTATCCGGGATTTCGGCCCCGTAAAGGAGCTGGCGGCGGAGATTCTGGAGGCCTACCATGTAAAGCCGGAATTCGGGGAGGAAAAGCGCAGGAAGAGGCTTCCCGTCTCTGGAGGCGCGGCGCTGGAAAAGGGCGGGATGGGACTTCAAAGCCTTGGGGGTTTCCTGAAGGAAAAGACAGCCGCGCTTTTTCGGGGAGCCGGAAATCTCTTTCGCAAAGCGGGCCGGAGCATGAAGAACCTTGGACTGAGGATAAAAGAAAGCATGTCTGGCAGGAAAAAAGGAAGGCCGGACGCAGAAACAGGAGGAGAAAGCAGGATGGAAATGACAGGAAACTTAAGAATGGCGGAGGGCAGAAGTCTCGGGAAAGGTATTTCCGGAGCCTGTCGGACAGCGGCCCGCGGGCTGAGAGCTGGGGCGCGCTGGTGCCTACGGCTGTGCTGGAATTTCTTCTGGGTATTGTTTGGCGCCGGGGCAGGCTGTCTGGGGCTGTTCGCTCTGTTTGGCTTCGGAACGGTTCTGATCCTGCTGCTGCAGGGCTATCCCCTTGCGGGAGCGGTGCTGATCTGCCTGGGAGCCTTCCTGGCGTCGGGAAGCCTGGCTGGCATCTGCTTTGGCATGCTGCGGGGCAGGGGAAGACGGGTACAGGCAGCGGCGGAGAAAGTGCTGGAAAAAGAACTGGAGAAAGAGCTGGAGAAAGAACTGGAGAAAGAGCCGGGGATGGACGAGGAGGTGCTGTCATGAGAAGATGCCAAAAGATACTGCTGGGAACACTCTGCGCCGGCGTGCTGCTGGGCGGAATCGGGACGGGAATCAGCCTTGTGGAGTTTTCCTCCCTGGAATACGCGGGAGAGCGGATCGTGGGCGAGGTGCGGATGGAGACGAAGACCCTGGAGGTGGAGATCGACCCGGAGGAAGGCCGCTGGGGGCTCTCCGATAATATGCCCTGGGCGGCGGAAATGAGCGTGGAGGCGGATGAGACTGTGCCGGAAAACACGGTGCGTTTCCAGGTGGAGTACAATGCGGCCAAAGTCACGCCGCAGGCAGAGACTTTTGTCTACACCAGCGAATACTGGGACGAAAATAACGAGTATGTGGAGGAAGCCCGTCCGCTTGTGGAGCTTTACTGCATCTGGGAGGATCATGAGGACGACATGAAGCTTTTCATGGAGGTCAAGGACGAGTTCCTGGCGGATCTGAAGGAAGGCAAGCTTGCCTCCTACCAGAGCGCACCCTATGTGCAGAGCGTGGATATCCGCATCAACCCCGCGAATGAGGACGACGTGGATTTCTTCTGATGACAGGAATTTAGATAACGGGAAAGACGAAAATCGTAAGAATTTTGTAAGAGAACCCACGAAGCTTTTGTAAGGACTGTGGTTTATGCTCAGACTGTACCGGAAATGGGAAATAAGGAGACGGGAACGAGATGAACGAATGTGTGCTGGTGGTGGATGACGATCGGGAAATTGTGAAGGCGATTGGGCTGCTTCTGGAAAAGGAGGGCTACCGGGTGCTGAAGGCCTACGATGGCCTGGAGGCTCTGGAGCTGGCGGCGGAGCAGCCGGTGCGGCTGATTATCATGGACGTGATGATGCCGCGGCTGGACGGCCTGTCGGCGGTGATGAAGATCCGGGAGCGGAAGAATATCCCGATCATTGTCTTAAGCGCCAAGAGCGAGGAGACGGACAAAATTCTCGGCCTTTCCATGGGAGCCGACGACTATGTGGCGAAGCCCTTTTCCCCCCAGGAACTGGCCGCCCGGGTGAAGAGCCACCTGCGGCGCTATACGATGCTGGGAGACATCCACGCGCAGGGCCGGGAGGACGAGATCCGGAACGGCCGCCTCTGCTACCGGCCCTCCGAGCGGACACTCTACGCGGACGGCGAGGCGGTGAGGCTGACGGCCACGGAGACGAAGATTGTGGAGCTTCTGATGCGGAACGCAGGGCGGGTCTTCCCGGCGGAGGAGATCTACCGCCGCGTCTGGGAGGAGGAGGCCTTCTTAGCAGAGAACACGGTCATGGTCCACATCTGGCGCATTCGGGAAAAGATCGAGCTCAATCCGAAAAAACCGGAATATTTAAAGGTGGTGTGGGGAATTGGCTACAAAATGGAAAAAATGCAGGATTATCGTTAGCTTCGCGGCCTTCTTTCTTGGCGTGACGCTGCTGCTCACGAACTTTTTTACCATGCTGGGCCTGCTGGCGCAGGCGGATCTGCAGGCTGGGACGGATTACCAGAAGACGGAGGAGTTCGCAGGCTTTATCTCCGGGCGGCTGGAGACGCTTGTGAGCGCGGCGGCAGGCGGGGAAGACTGGCATGGAAGCCTGGACAGCTACGGGACGGCCTACGAGGCTGC
>CALWBB010000192.1 GCA_944375885.1 uncultured Merdimonas sp. | reverse complement strand
AGCATCCGGTATCCGTAGAGACGATCGAGTGGTGACAGGCAGGGATGAGGATGAAGAAAAAAGCGCTGAGAAAAGAATTCTATATGGAAGTCCGCCGGACCTGGAACCGCTTTCTGTCGCTTCTTTTGATCACAGCCCTTGGCGTGGCCTTTTTCTCAGGCATCCGGGCCGCCCAGCCGGATATGGAGCTGTCGGCGGACCGCTATTACCAGGAGACGCAGCTGATGGATATCAGCGTGCAGGGAACCCTGGGCGTGACAGAGGAGGATGTGGAGAGCATCGCGGCTCTGGAGGGCGTCAGAAATGCGGTCCCCGGTTATTCCATGGACATGTTCGGGACAGTGAAGGATGAACAGCTGAATCTGGAGGCCATGTCGATCCCTGAGCAGCTGAACCTGCTCACGCTTCAGGAAGGCAGGATGCCGGAGGCGGAAGACGAGTGCGTGGTGGACTATGAGCTCGTGAAGGCAGGCAGCGTGGCCATCGGCAGCAAGGTGGTCTTGCGCTCCGCGAACGAGGATCTGGAGACGGAGGACATTCTCGGCGTCTCGGAATTTACCGTGACGGGAGCAGTCACGAGCCCCTATTATATCTCCCTGGAGAGGGGCAATACCAGTATCGGGAACGGTACGCTGAACGGCTTTCTGGCTGTGCCGGAGAGCGCTTTTGTGATGGATTATTACACGGAGATCTGTGTGGAGATAGAAAAGGCCGCGTCTGCGAGCGGCTACAGCGACGCCTATGAGAAGCTTTCGGACGCCGTCGTGGAGCGGATCGAGGAGATCGCGGACGGGCGCTGCGAGATCCGGTACGCCGAGGTTCAGGAGGAAGGCCGCCAGGAGATCGCGGACGCCAAGCAGGAGATCGAAGACGCCAGGCAGGAGCTGGCGGACGCCGAGCAGGAATTGGCGGACGGCCGGGCGGAGCTGGAAGACGCCAAGCAGGAGCTGGAAGACGGAAAAAAGGAGCTGGCGGACGGCGAGGCGGAATTCGCGGAAAAGGAACAGGAGTACCTGGACGCCAGGCAGCAGACGGCGGACGGCTGGGAGCAGGCAGACAAGGGCCGTCTGGAAATTATCTACGCCGAGCGCCAGCTGGAGGGCGGCTGGGCCCAGTACGAGGAAGGGAAGAAGCAGATCGAGGAAGGCTACGCGGCCCTCGCGCCCTATGAGGAGCAGTACGCGCAGCTCCAGGAGGGGGAGGCCCAGCTGCAGGCCGGGATCGGACAGCTGGAAAGCGGGCTTGCAGAGATCGAAACTGGGCTTGGGCAGATCGAGACAGTTCTTGAGAAGATAGAAGAGCTGGAAGCTCTGCCGGAGGAACAGAGGCCGGAGGGCTCGAAAGAGCTGATTGCCCAGAAGGAAGGGCTGATTGCCCGGAAGACAGGGCTGGAGGCGAAAAAAGCCGAGCTGGAACCTCAGCTTACGGAAGCGCAGACCCAGCTTGCGGCCTGCCAGCAGGGCATCGCCCAGCTGGCCCCTGTCATCGAGAGCACGAAGGCGGAGCTGGACGCCGGGGCGGAACAGCTGGCCGAAAGCAAGAAGCAGCTGGACGCGGCCCAGGCCCAGATAGACGAGGCCAATGGAGAAATCAGCAAGGCGGTGGAACAGCTTTCCGAGGCGGAGCATGAGCTGGCGGACGCGGAAGTCCAGCTGGCGGACGGCCGGGCGGAGCTGGAGGAGGCCCGCCAGGAGATCGCGGACGGTGAGCAGGAGATCGCGGACGCGGAGGAAGAGCTGGCCGAGGGTGAGCAGGAGTACGCCGACGCCAAAGCGGAGGCGGACGAAGAGATCGCGGACGCGGAAGAGCAGATCGCGGACGGTGAGCAGGAGCTTGCGGACATGGAGGTGCCGGAGTGGTACGTGCTCGACCGGCAGTATATCGCCTCCTTTGCGGATTACGGGCAGAACGCGGATCGGATCGGCGCCATCGGGCGGGTATTCCCCGCGATCTTTTTCCTGGTGGCGGCCCTGGTGTGCCTGACGACCATGACCCGCATGGTGGAGGAGGAGCGCACCCAGATCGGCACGCTGAAGGCCCTGGGCTACAGCCGGGGCTCTATTGCCGCCAAATACATTCTGTACGCCCTGATTTCCAGTCTGCTGGGAAGCCTTATCGGGCTTGTGGCCGGGCAGAAGGCCCTGCCGGCTGTGATCATGACGGCTTACCGGATCCTGTATCCGGATCTTCCCTATATGCTGACGCCGCTGAATATCCAGTATTCTGTGATGGCGACAGGGGCTGCGGTGCTCTGTACGACCCTGGCGGCCTGGGCGGCCTGCTATAAGGAGCTGTTCGCCGTGCCGGCAGAGCTGATGCGGCCTGCGGCGCCCAGGGCCGGGAAGCGCGTCTTCCTGGAGCGGGTGGGCTTTATCTGGAAACGGCTGAATTTCAGCCGGAAGGCCGCAGTGCGCAACCTGATCCGCTATAAGAAGCGGTTTTTCATGACGATTTTCGGGATCGGAGGCTGCACGGCCCTGCTTCTGGTGGGCTTCGGCCTGAAGGATTCCGTATCCTACATAGGCGAAGGGCAGTTTGAGGAGGTCTTTGCCTACGACGGCTCTATTATCTTCGACGCGGACGCCGAGGAGGCGCAGCAGGGGGAACTGGCGGAGACTGTGGCTGCGGATGAGAGAATCACGGATTCTGCCAGGATGCTGGAGACGGCCGTGGACGTGGAAAAGGGCGGCGTCTTAAAAAGCGCTTATCTCATTGTGCCGGAGCAGGAAGAGGAGCTTCGGGATTACGTACAGCTTCAGGATCGGAAGACCAGGGAGGCCTGGGAGCTGGACGGGGAGGGCATCATCGTCTCGGAGAAGCTGGCAAGCCTTCTGGGCGTGTCCGAGGGAAGCACGGTGACCTTAAGCGAGGATGATACCGGGCATGTGGAGGCAGTCGTCTCCCATGTGACAGAAAATTATTTCATGCATTATATTTATATGAGCAGGGAGCTCTACGAAAAGCTCTACGAGAAGGAGCCGGAGTGGAACACGCTGTTCCTGCACACGACGCAGACGGACGAAGCGTTCGAGGAAGGGATCCAGGAGGATTATATGGGGCTGGACGCAGTCTTGAGCGTGTCCTTTATCAGCGGCATGGCAAAGACGGTGGACGATATGCTGGGAAGCATGAACGTCGTCATCGCCGTGCTGGTCATCTCCGCCGGAATGCTGGCCTTTATCGTGCTTTACAACCTGAACAACATCAACATCAGCGAGCGGAAGCGGGAGCTGGCCACCTTAAAGGTGCTGGGCTTCTTCGACCGGGAGGTGTCGGCCTACGTGAATCGGGAAAATATCATGCTGACGGCCATCGGCATGGCGGTGGGGCTTCTGCTTGGACTGGCCCTCCACCGGTTCGTGATGACGACGGTGGAGACGGACACCATCATGTTCGGCCGCGTGATCCGCTGGTACAGCTACGTGTTCAGCGGGCTTCTGACGATAGTATTTTCCATGATTGTAAGCGGCGTGCAGTTTTTCAAGCTGAAAAAGATCGATATGGTAGAATCGCTGAAGAGCGTGGAGTAGGAAAAGAGATATGTCATTACAGTTTGTGTTTGGAAATTCGGGGGCGGGGAAATCCTACGCCCTCTATCAGCAGGTAATCCGGGAATCGAAGGAGCATCCGGAGCAGAAATTCCTTGTGCTGGTGCCCGAGCAGTTCACCATGCAGACCCAGAAGGAGCTGGTGGGGCTGCACCCAGACGGCGGCATCCTGAATATCGACGTCTTGAGCTTTAACCGTCTGGCCTACCGGGTCTTCGAGGAGACGGGGACCCCGGTGGCGAAGGTGCTGGAGGAGACGGGAAAGAACCTGGTGCTGCGAAAAATCGCCCAGGAGCACCAGGAGGAGCTTCGGGTCTTAAGCGGGAACTTGAAAAAAATGGGATATATCGGGGAGATCAAGTCCCTGATCTCGGAGCTTGCCCAGTACGCGGTTTCTGAGGAGGATCTGGGCCGGTTCCTGGAGGCGAACAGGGACAGGCCCCGCCTGTATTATAAACTCTGCGACGTGCAGGTGCTGTACCGCGCCTTCCACGCCTATCTCAAGGATCAGTATATCACGGCGGAGGAGCTTCTGGAGGTGCTCTGCCAGACGGTGGAGCGCTCGCAGAAAATCC
>CALWBB010000191.1 GCA_944375885.1 uncultured Merdimonas sp. | reverse complement strand
TAAATTTCTTTTCCTGCACGATATTCAGTTGTCAAGCTTCGATTGGAATCTCATTCATTGAGATTCCGAGAAGTTATTTGTAATGGATATAAAAAAAGCCGCCGCCTGATGATTGGCAGCAGCCTGCTCTGACTGATGTGTTCACGCCCGCTTCCTGTCTTTGGGACTGGGCGGGCTGTCCCCGCGCCGGGAACCGCCGCCGCAGGGCTTTTCTAGTTTCTCAGATCGAGATATCCGGCTTCCCTGGGGCGGATATCCATCTTGATCGTACATTCAGCCAGGTTTTCCTCATTGACCTCCAGGATGTATTCCGCGCGGATGCCGATGCTTTCGTCTGTCTCTGTGATCTCCAGCTCCTGGCCGGTCAGGGCCAGCTCAAGGCTGCCAAAGGGCGTCTGGTAGACGGCCCGGTGCCGTCTTCCCTTTTCTACCACCAGACGGGCGTTCGTCAGGCCCTTTTTCGTGATCTCCAGGGTATTCTCCCCGGCTTTTATGACATTCTGGGTATGGCCGCTCATCCCTTCTGTCACCTCGTCATAAAGGATGTAGTGCTTTTTCCCCCGGCTGTAATAGTCGCCTGCGGTCACTATCTCGATGTCCGCGTTCTCCCCATCTGTAAGGTGCAGGCCTGTGATACTTAGCAGGATCTCTTTTGTCATAGGTATCAATACTCCTCTATCTGTATCTGGCGGGCCGCTGTGATGTCTACCGGCAGGATAGAATCCGCGAAGGCCCGGAAGCGCTCCGCCTCGTCGCTTACGAAAAATTCATAGGGGTTCTCGTCTGTCTTATTGTGCCCCTGATTTTCCATGTCCTCCTGTTTCAGAAGCCTGCGAAGCTCGATGGCCGTCTCGTAGGCGGGGTTGATCAGGATGACTTCCTCGCCCATGATGTGCCGGACGGTGGAACGAAGCAGCGGGTAATGGGTGCAGCCCAGAATCAATGTATCTACTTTCCGCTCGATCATGTCCTCCAGATAGCGCCTGGCTACGATCTCTGTCACCGGATCCTTTCTCCAGCCCTCCTCCACCAGGGGGACGAACAGGGGGCAGGCTTTCTCGAACACCTTCGCGTCTGGCCGGAGGCTTTCTATGTAATCCCGGTAAATATGGCTGCCTACTGTGCCTGCGGTGCCGATGACGCCGATATTTCCCCCCGGGCTTGCCTTCGCGGCCATCCTGGCCCCTGGCTTTACAACGCCGATGATGGGAATGTCGGATTCCTGCTGCAGGGTGTCCAGGGCGTAGGCGCTGGCCGTATTGCAGGCCACGACGATGGCCTTCACCTGCCGCGTCCTTAAGAAGCGGACGATCTGCCGGGAATACCGGATAATCGTATTGCGGCTCTTGCTGCCGTAGGGCAGGCGGGCCGTGTCTCCAAAGTATACGATCCGCTCCTGCGGAATCTGGCGCATGATCTCGCGCGCCACGGTCAGGCCGCCGATCCCGGAATCAAATACTCCGATAGGGGCCTCTCTTGCCTTATTCATCTATTTCTCTATTCCTCCGGTTTTTCATTATAAAATTCGTCTAACATTCATTTAATTTCATTTATGATTCATTTATGATTCATTTATGATTCATTCATATTTCATTTAAAAATGTCAGATATTTGAAACGGATCTTCACCTGGCCCTCCTGGGGCTCTTTTTCCCCTGGCTCCGCCTCTGCGGCCTCCATAGCTTCGGGCAGGCAGTACCCTGGGTACAGGCCGCCCCACCAGGCCGCCTGCTCTGTGCGGGGCAGCCTGGCCCTGTCCGCAGGCGTGTCTGTGCCTGCGCGCCCTGCGTAAAGGCAGGTTCCGGCAAAGCCCAGGCTCAGGGAAAGAATCAACACTGCAAATTTCAATGCTGAACGTTCTAATCCTAAAAATTTTAATGCTGAACGTTCCAATCCTAAAAATTTTAATGCTGAACGTTCTGCAGGTCTTCGGAATTTCATGGCTCTCCTCCTGGTCTTGCGCTCCCTTTCTGGGGATTTCCCTGGCTGGGATTTCCCTGGCAGAGATTTTCCTGGCAGAGATTTTCCTGGCCGGAGCGCTTTTGTTTCTCAGAGGATTGCCTGTTTTGCTGCTGTTTATTCAGTTTTCATGATGGCTTCCAGTATGGCGTCGCGCTGGTTGTCGATGTGGGTGCCGGTCACGGCGCTCACCGCTTCCTTGTCGCCCCTTCGGATTCCCTCGTAAATCTCCTGGTGCTCCTGAACCAGGCGCTCGTGGCTGCCGGTGTCTTTTAAGTACTCCAGGCGGTAGCGGTACATCTGCTCCCGCAGGTTGTTCAGGATCGAAATCAGGCGCTGGTTGCCTGCGGCGGCGTAGATGATGTCGTGAAACCTCACATCTGCCTCCGCCAGGCTCGTAAAATCGTCTGTGTCTTTGAGTTTCGTGAATTCCAGGCCAGTCTCTTCCAGCTGCTTTAAAAGCTCCGGCGTGATCCGCTCGCAGGCCATCTCGCCAGCCATGATCTCCAGGGTCCTGCGCACCTCCAGCACGTCTTTCAAATCTTTTTCCGTGATGCTGGCCACGATGGCGCCCCTCCGGGGAATCATCACTACCAGCCCTTCCAGCTCCAGCTTGCGGATGGCTTCCCGGATCGGCGTGCGGCTCACGCCCAGCCGGTTCGCCAGGTGGATCTCCATCAATCTCTCTCCCGGCTCCAGCTCCCCGCGCAGGATGGCCTGGCGCAGGGTCTGGAACACTACGTCCCGCAGCGGGAGATATTCATTCATAACCGCGTTGATATCCTGGCTCATGGCGTCGCCCCCCTGTTGTTATATGGCGTCGTCAGAAACAGATGTTTCGCCAGCCGGTTCTTTCGCAGAACTGACATGGCACGCCTCGCCCTGTTCCTGTCCTCAAAAATGCCGAATACCGTAGGCCCGCTTCCGCTCATCAGCGCGGCGAGCGCTCCTTGTTCCTCCATGGTGTCTTTGATCTTCTGAATCACGGGATGCGCCGGTACCGTCACCGTCTCCAGCACGTTTCCATTTTTCATATGTTCTGCCATATCCTTCAGATCCTGGCGGCGCAGCGCCTCCAAAAGCCCGTCGATATCCGGGTGCTGCTCTGGCTTCAGCTCGTTGGCATGGAGGTTCTCGTAGACAAATTTTGTCGATACGCCAATGCCTGGCTTCGCTATCAGGATATTGCAGGGCGGCATGGGCGGCAGAGGGCTTAAGACTTCGCCGATCCCTTCCGCCAGCGCCGTGCCGCGCATCAGGCAGTAGGGTACGTCGGCGCCAATCTGGACGCCCCGTTTCATCAGTTCTTCCCTGGAAAGCCCCAGCCCGTACATGCGGTTCACGCCGTACAGCACGGCGGCTGCGTCAGAGCTGCCTCCGGCCATGCCCGCTGCCACCGGAATATATTTTTTCAGATCGATGGAAAGGCCCCCCGGAATGCCGAATTCCTCAAAGAGAAGCTTTGCGGCCTTATATACCAGATTATTTTCATTCGCGGGAAGATAGTACAGATTTGTCCGTACCCGGATCCCGGCTTTCTCCTGCTTCATCAGCTGGAGCCTGTCAAAAATGCGTACTGTCTGCATAATCATCCGCACTTCGTGGTAGCCGTCCTCCCGCCGCCGGAGCACGTCCAGACCCAGATTAATTTTCGCCAGCGCCTTTAACTGCATCTTATCCATAGTATTCTGCTTCCTGTGTTCCTATTATACTTTCTGTGTCAGTATGCCAGCATCATGCTTTCTGTGCTGCATTGTACTTTCTGTGTCAATATGCCGGCATCAAGCTCTCAGTGCTGCATTGTACTTTCTGTGTTTTTTGTATACATATATGAAAAGTATAGCAGAGGCTACCGGAAAATGCAACCAGAGAGCGGAAAAATCCTTTCTTCTCTGGAAAATATTTCTTGACGATTTTTTACATATCTGCTATTCTCTAATCATCCAATATCTGCAGGTTCACAGGGGAGCTCTCTCCGGAATTTCCAGACAGAATTGAACACAAAAGTAAAAGCAAAAGTAAAAACAGAAGCAAACGTGACATACGCAGGCGGAAATGTACCCAGACTTGCCAAAGATAATTTTCCGAAGCCGGAAGGTTGCAGACAGTAAGGATTCCATGTACAATGAAGGAGGAACATGATTTGGGAAAAAAGGAAAATCCGCTTCTCAGCTACTACAGCCAGG
>CALWBB010000190.1 GCA_944375885.1 uncultured Merdimonas sp. | reverse complement strand
CTTTTTGTGACTGCTTCGCAGACCCGCGAAACCGTATACTCGGAGGCCAGATCGCCTGCCTTATGACCGCCCATGCCGTCCGCCACCAGGAACAGGTTCGGCAGATTTCCCACGGGTTTTTCCGATACAAAGATGTAATCCTGATTCATGCTCCGGCAGCGGCCGATGTCCTTCATACCCCAGGCTTTCAGCATTCGTCTCCTCCTCCCTGTTCTGATTTCTCAAGATATCTCCTGCGCAGCTGTCCGCAGGCGCCGTCGATATCCCGGCCCATTTCCCTTCTAATAGTAACATTAATTCCGTATTTTTCAAGTTCCTTTTTGAAATTGCCGATAACTTTTTTGTCCGGCTGGACGTACTTCCGCTCCGTCACAGGATTCACCGGAATCAGATTAATATGGCTGTGGATGGGCTTCGCCAGGGCCGCCAGCCTCCTGGCGTCCTCGGGGCGATCGTTCACGCCGCCCACCAGGCTGTACTCGAAGGTCAGCCTCCGGCCAGTCTTCTCAAAGTAGTACGCGCAGGCCTCCAGCACCTCGGAAAGCCCGTATTTCCGGGCGATGGGCATCAGCTCTTCCCGCTTTTCCTGGGTGGCCGCGTGCAGGGACAGGGCCAGCGTAATGGCCAGATCCTCGTCCGCCAGCTGCCGGATGCGGGGCGCGATCCCGCAGGTGGACACGGTGATATTCCTCTGGCTGATGTGAAGCCCGTGTTCTCCGGAAAGGATCCGGATAAACCGCAGCAGATTTTCATAATTGTCCAGCGGCTCTCCGGTCCCCATCACCACCACGTTCGAGACACGCTCCCCGGTGTCCCGCTGAATCCGGTAGATCTGGTCGAGCATCTCGGAGGCCTCCAGATTTCTCACCAGGCCTCCGATGGTGGAGGCGCAGAAGCGGCAGCCCATCCGGCAGCCGGCCTGCGAGGAGATACAGACGGAATTGCCATGATGGTAGCGCATGAGCACGCTCTCGATCATATTGCCGTCCGCCAGGCGGAAGAGATATTTGCAGGTTCCGTCCAGCTTCGATCTCTGTATTTCTACGATCTCCAGATTTGTATAATCATATTCTTCTTCCAGCGCTTCCCGTAAGCTTTTGGAAATATTTGTCATCTCGTCAAAGCCGGACGCCAGCCTCTCGTGCATCCAGCTGTAGATCTGAACTGCCCGGAAGGCTTTTTCTCCCCGGGCAAGAAGCGCGTCCTCCAGCTCCTTTCGGGTGAAGGATTTGATATCTCTGTCTTTCATAACGATTTACTGTCCATCTTTTTTTCTGAACCTGGCGATAAAAAAGCCGTCGCAGGGATATACGCCCGGAAGGAGCTGCAGGTATCCCTGCTCCATCGTCTTCTCCGGCGCTTCCCCGGCGAAGCTCTCCGGCAGCGTCTGCCCTTCTGTAAGCTTTTCTGTAAGCTCCTCTGGCAGGCATCCTTTTAAAGAGACCGGTTCATAGGGGAAATGCTCCAGGAACCATCGGACGTTTTCCTCATTTTCCGCCCGCCCGATGGTGCAGGTGCTGTACACCAGGGTTCCGCCTGGCTTCACATAGGCCTGCGCCGTGCTTAATATGCTCCTCTGCAGGGCCGCAAGCTCCTCCTGCTGCTCCCTGGTCATCCGGTATTTCAGATCCGTCTTCTTTCCCAGCACCCCCAGGCCCGAGCAGGGCAGATCCGCGATCAGCACGTCTGCCTTCCCTTCCGAAATCCCGTCCGGCACGCTGGCGTCGCGCACCGATACCCGGATATTCTCCGCTCCAAGGCGCCGGGCGTTCTCCCTGATAAGCTCCGCCTTGTACTCCGTCAGATCCCTGGCGTCCACCAGGCCTTCTGGGCCAGTCTTCTCCGCCAGAAGGAGGCTCTTCCCGCCGGGGGCCGCGCAGATATCCATGCAGTAATCGCCCGGCTTCACCCCTGCCGCCTCCACGGCCAGCATGGAGCTTACGTCCTGCACCTGGAAAAGTCCCTCCCGGAATTCCGGCAGGGCTCCCAGATAATCATAGCCTTCTATCTGAAGCGCATAGGGCAGATACGGCGCTTTCGTCACCGCCACGCCCCGCTTCGCAAGGCGCTCTGCCAGCTCCTGCACCGTGATCCGGCTCTGGTTTGCGCGAATCGTAACCGGACGCTCCTCATAGCAGGACGCCAGCATCCGCTCCGCCGTCTCCCGGCCGTAAGCCTCAAGCCAGTCCTCCACGATCCACTCCGGCATGGAATACCGGACGGACAGACCGCGGACCGGCTCCTCCTCTCCTGGAAAGGAAAGATCCGGAAGCTTCCGCGCGGCATTGCGCAGGACTCCGTTCACAAAGCCCTTCAGCTGCCGGAAGCCCTTTTTCTGGGCCAGCTTCACGGCCTCATTGCAGACCGCCGCATCCGGCACGCTGTCCATGTACGCCAGCTGGTACACAGACAGGCGCAGGATCTCCCGGATCACCGGCTTTTGCTTCTTTACCTTTACACTGGACACCTGGTCAATCACATAGTCCAGCCAGATCCGCCGCTCCAGCGTCCCCTCCACAAGCCGGGTCAGGAAGGCTCTCTCACGCTTCTCCAGATACTGGTATTTCTCTAATACATTCCGGAGGGCGATGTGGCTGTACTCCGCGCCGCCCTCTACCTCCAGCAGCACCCCAAGGGCCAGCTCCCGTACGTCCGTGCCCTTAGTCACGATCCCTTCCTCCAAAAAGAATCAGAAGACGGAGCAGGGACAGGATCGCCGCTGCCGCAGCCGCCACGTATGTCATGGCCGCCGCGCTTAAAACCTTTCTGGTCTGCCTCACCTCATCGCCATAGAGAATTCCCTGGCTTCCCAGCATCTCGATGGCTCTGCGGGAAGCGTCGAACTCCACCGGCAGCGTCACCAGCTGAAACAGCACGCCCAGGGAGAACAGCAGGATTCCCAGGTTAATCAGGAAACTGCTGGACCCAAAAATTAAACCCGCAATAATGATAGGCCAGGCCGCCATGGTTCCAAAATTCGCCACCGGCACCAGGGAATTGCGGATGCGTAAGGGCGCGTAGTCCTTCTGATCCTGCACCGCATGGCCGCATTCATGGGCCGCCACGCCGATAGCCGCCACCGAGGCAGAGCCGTATACCGTGTCTGACAGGCGCAGCACCCGGTTCTTCGGATCATAGTGATCTGTCAGCTCACCTCTCACATGCTCAATCCGCACGTCATAGATCCCTGCGGAATACAGGATCCGCTCCGCCGCCTGTGCGCCCGTCATGCCGGACATGCTGCGGACCCGGCTGTATTTCGCGTAGGTGGTCTTCACCTTCGCGGAAGCCCACAGGGAAATAATCACGCCGATCAGGACTAGAATATAGGTCGGGTCAAACATCCGATAGTAATAACCATATGGCATAATCTGTCATCTCCTTATTTTACTGCGAAGCCGCCGAAAAAGGGCAGCCTCTTCCTTTGTACTATTGTTTCCTCTTATCCAAGCTTCATGCCCGCCTCCAGATGATAACCGCGCAGGAAGGCCGCCGTATCCATCCGCTTTTTGCCCTGGAGCTGAAGTTCTGCGATTTTTAAGGCCCCTTCGCCGCAGGCCACGGTAAAGTCCTTCTTTGCCACCTCTGTGACGGTTCCCGGCTGGCTTTCCGGATCCTTTTTTTTACACACGTCCGCCGCCCAAATCTTTAAGGTCTTGTCTCCCAGCCTCGTATAGGCGCTGGGCCAGGGATTAAAGCCCCGGATCAGGCGCTCCAGCGTGACGGCGTCCCTGGAAAAATCCAGCTCTCCCATTTCTTTTGTAAGCATCCTGGCGTACTCGGTGGGCGACTCACCCTGCTTTTCGGGCGTCAGCTCTCCCCTTTCCAGCTTCTCCAGGGCCTCCACGCAAAGGGAAGCGCCCAAGGCAGAAAGCTTGTCAAAGAGGCTGCCGCTGGTCTCCTTTTCATCCAGAACCACAGAGCCCTTCAGCAGCATATCGCCCGTATCCAGGCCCTCGTCCATCTGCATGATCGTCACGCCGCTTTCCCTTTCCCCGTCGATAACGGCCCACTGGATCGGGGCCGCGCCCCGGTATTTGGGAAGCAGGGAGCCGTGGACATTGATGCAGCCGTACTTCTTCATATGAAGGATGGAGGCCGGCACGATCTGCCCGAACGCGATCACCACGATGGCATCCGCAGGCGTCTCCTCCAGCGTC
>CALWBB010000189.1 GCA_944375885.1 uncultured Merdimonas sp. | reverse complement strand
CCTATCGGTATTATATCATACCAAATAAAAAAAAGGAAAGCCTATCTTATCTTCCAGATAATCCAGCTTTCCCTTCTATTTTACTTATTTGGGCACGAATTCTCCCAGAACATCTCTGCCCGCTGTCTGCTTTCTCCGGAGAATCATTTCCTTATGCCTGCAGCAGGGCCTCGCAGACCTTTTCCAGATTCTCACGGATCTTGATGTGCTGGGGACAGGCTTCCTCACATTTGCCGCATTTGACGCATTCGTCCGCCCGTGCCTTGCCGTGTCCGCCCACCAGCCACTCCTCCTGGTGCTTCGCGCCTGGCAGATCCCTGTACAGTGTCAGTAGGTTCATCGCGGTAAAGGATCCGGAGATACCGATATTCTTCGGGCAGACCTTCGCGCAGTAATTGCAGGTGGTGCAGGGAATCAGGGGGATCTTTTTCAATTCTTCCTGGGCCTTCTGGATGATCTCCTCCTGCTTGGGCGTAAGCCCATGGAAATCCTTCATATAGGATAAATTATCCTTCATCTGCTCCACGCTGCTCATGCCGGAAAGCACGGTGATCACGCCCTCCAGGTTCGCGGCGAAACGGATACCCCAGGACGCCGCGGAGGAACCAGGCTCCTCCTGCCGGAATACTTCCTGCACTGCCTCTGGCGGATTTGCCAGCATGCCGCCCTTGACCGGCTCCATGATGACCACCGGCTTGCCATGCTTTCTGGCCACCTCATAGCAGGCCCGGGACTGCACGGCCGGATTGTCCCAGTCCGCGTAATTGATCTGCAGCTGGACGAACTCCATCTCCGGATGTCTGCTCAGAAGCTCTTCCAGCTCCTCCGGCGTGGAATGGAAGGAAAAGCCCACATGCTTCACCAGACCTTCCCGCTTCTTCTCCAGCACCCAGCTCCACATATCGTATTCGTCAAAATATTTCGTCCTGCCCTCGCCCAGGTTGTGAAGCAGATAAAAATCAAAATATCCGGCTCCCGTCTGCTTAAGGGAGGTATCAAACTGCGCGACGGCCTCCTCCCTGGTCTTGCAGTTTATCCAGGCCGCGTTCTTGGTCGCCAGCTGGAAGCTCTCCCTGGGATAGCGCTCCACCAGCGCCTGCCGGATGGCGTCCTCGCTTCCCGCGTAGGCCCAGGCCGTGTCAAAATAGGTAAAGCCTGCCTCCAGGAACAGATCCACCATTTCCTTGGTCTGCTCCACATCGATGGCATCGCCCTTCATGGGAAGGCGCATCAGGCCAAAGCCCAGCTTTCCGATGGATTCTCCTAAATAAGCCATAATCGTTCCTCCTTCTTTTTTCGCCCATATAATCAAAATATTCCAGCTTTTATGCAGGACGTCCACCCTGGCCTGGTGACCATCTCAGTGGACTGGGAGTACCAAATTCCCTACGGACTGCTTTACAGCCCCGGCGCCCCGGAAGACGTGCTCCGGTTCGTCGAGGCTGTAAAGCTACTTAAAATTGTCTGAAACAGTATATGGGTCAATGTGTATAATCCAGGAAACGAATCTCCTCCCCCAGCTCCTTTGCAATGATCTCTTTCATCCTCTTGGCAAAGGGACAGGGATAGCCGATGGGTGTCCCTTTTTGGATACAGCTGGCAAAGACGATGGTGTCCGCGCCCCGTTTTACCAGCTCCCTGGCCCGAAGCACAGCTTTTTTAGCCGGACAGCCGCCGCAGTTGATGAAGCCGACGATCTCAATTTCCTCTTCGATTCCCTCAAAAGCGCCCTTTTTCTCCCGAATCATACGAAAGTCTGTGGTGCCCGGGCAATAGTCCTCTGTCTGCTGGCACCGGATAATTCCTACTCTCATGAAAACCTCCCCCTTTCCTCTTTTCTACTTCCGGATCAGGCGGATATTGTGCCGGCCGTAAAGCGCCAGCGACACCAGCACCATGGCCGTGCTGGCTCCAATCAGTACATCTGAGACATGGACAGGAATCCCCTCCCAGAATACATGCAGGATCATGGTCGTATAGAGCAGAACCGTAGCCGCCTTGCCGTGCCAGTCCGCCCCGAAGACATTTCCCGTCCTTTTGATCACCAAAAGGCCGGTGATGCCCATGAAGCATTCCTTGACCACCATGCAGGAAAGGGGGAGGAGCATCAGCGGGAAACGGGTACAGAGGCAGAACAGCACAGAAGCCTGGGTCAGCTTGTCCGCAACCGGATCCAGCATCTTCCCCAGGTCGCTGATCATATGGAAATGCCGGGCCACAAAGCCATCCGCGATATCTGTCGCTCCGGACAGAATCAGGACAAGTCCCGCCGCCACATCATTTTTCTCCACACAATAGAGCCAGATAATGACCGGAATCAGGCAGAGCCGGAAAAAGGACATCAGGTTCGGAATGGTAAAAATCTTTTTCTGCGTATCAGCCTTTGCGTTTGTCTCTTGATGCATGTTTTTTCTCCTCTATCATCAGCAGGCCGCCATATCCCATAAACAACTCTTACAAGCAGTTCTATAATCAGTTCTTACAGGCAGATACCCCGCAGCCTTTGAAACTGCAGGGTATCTGGTTTTCAACGTCTCGTTTCCTTCAAACGGTTTCTTTCAGACGGTTTCTTTCAGACGGTTTCTTTCAGACGGTTTCTTTTACATAATCGGATCCAGGCCGAGAACCGGATGGTTCTTCTCCTGCAGGAAGGCCATCAGAGCTTCCTCGTCGGTCGCTACGGTCTCGTCCGCGATCATGTCGGTGAAGTTGTCGATGCCGTATTTCTCCTTGGCCGCCTTGTTCAGTCTCTCCGCCACGTCGTCTTTGAGCTCCTTGGGCATCCATACGATACGCTCGAAGCCGCCCTCTGCGCTCATGAACTTCTTGGAGGCGATGAAATGGCGTCCGTGGCCCATGAAGCCCGGAGTCTGCACGCCGCCGCCCGTCATGCTGGCCAGCTCGCCGAAGGTCATGCCTAGCGGAGTCATGCCTGCGTACTCACGGTTCGCGATGATGACGCCGTTGGAGAAGGGCTCGATGCCGCAGATACACTCGAAGCAGCCGCAGGAGGTCATCGGATCTTCCATGATGGAGTACAGGGTCACGCGGTTAAGCGCGCCATGGGTCGCCTCCTCTACCATGCGGTTTACATCCGGGTAGATACCCTTGACTTCGTCCTCGCAGCCTTCCTTGGAAATGGGCTGGCAGGGTCCTTCCGGGTTCAGCTCCTTGGTCGCCTTCGCGTCAAGCCAGGACACAGCGCCGCAGAGCCCCAGACGTTCCGGAGTAACCACACAGCAGTGGGACGGAGCGAAGGACTGGCAGAGCGTACAGGTATAGAACTTGTCTACACTCTCGTCGGTCAGCGTCTCCAGACGCTCGTCTCTCGCCTCGTAAGCCGGCATAGCCTTCTTCTCCAGAACCTCCTGGACTTTTTCGGTATCCGTCACGATCTCGATCTCGCACTTGTCCACTACGATGTCGAACTCGTCCATAATCATCACATAGAGAACCTCACCGAAATCCTTCAGGCGCAGGCCCTTTTCAAAGGCCTCCTTGCTGACGCGGACACGGATCTGGTTTCTCTGGCCGGTGTGCATTACGCCTTCCATGTAGTTGTACCAGGCGTGGATCTTACGCTCGATAACCGGCTCAAAGTCGGACTGCATCTTTGCTCCCGCCACCTTGATATAAGTAGCCAGCGCGAAGGTCTGTCCCTGCTCCAGCTCGTCTAGATCCTTACCCACGATGGTGATCTTGTGATCCTCCACCTCATCGGCGGAAACCGTCTCCACCAGCTCGCAGGTCGGAGCCTTGTGGGAACTGAATTCTACCTGCATATCGCCCCGGCGGATAATCTCGCCCTCGAAGGCGGAAGCGAACGCTACCGGAATCGGAAGCTCGGTCACTTTGATCTTGATGCCCCGCAGCTCCAGGGACTTCTTCACGGTATCTGCGTGATCCGTCACAGACTCCAGAGCGCCCGGTACCTGATTCTCTCCCAGGTCGATGTCTACGACTACCGGGAAGCCAAGAGCGATGGCTCCTGCTCCTGCAGATACCACTACCTCGTCGATCGCACCGAAGGTGTTGACAAAGGCAGGGACTCTCTCCTTTGTGTAAGCCAGCAGTCCCGGCAGATCGCCCGGTGTCAGGTTGCCGAAGATCAGCGCTGCGCGGACAGCCACCGTCACCACATGGATGACAGAGGTCACGTCATGGCCCAGCGGGATGACACGAAG
>CALWBB010000188.1 GCA_944375885.1 uncultured Merdimonas sp. | reverse complement strand
CCTCGATGCGCTCCTTCGCCCCGGAGAGCTCTTCCTTGAGCATCTCCCGCATCTCCTCGTCGTTCTCCTCCTCCAGCATCTGAAGGCTCTCCTCGACGGTCTCCTTACATTTCTTATATTCCTTATAAGCCTCCACAATGGGCTGCAGATCGCTTTGCTCCTTCATCAGCTTCCGGAACCGCGCCTGGTCGTTCACCACCGACGGCTCGTTCAGCTCGTTCATCAGATCCTCATAGCGCAGGAGCAGGTCGTCCAGCTTGTCAAACATCTTCTTTCCTCCATCATTTTTATCGTCACCGGGCTGCAAACAGCAGCCCGCCAGGAACCGCCGCCTGGCAGCGGTTCATCCGCGCCTTTACCACCCGGTCAAGTCCGGCCAGATCGCGGATTACCTCTATCTCGTCAAAGCCCTCGTCCCGCAGAAGCGCCGGAACGCTCTCTCCCTGATCGAAGCCAATCTCCAGGCAGAGCCATCCGCCTTCCTTTAAATACCGGGGACTCGTCTTTGCTATCCTTCTGTAAAAATACAGGCCGTCCTCATGGCCGTCCAGGGCCATAAGCGGCTCATGCATCCGCACCTCCTCCATCAGCCCGGCGATCGCCTCGCTGGGAATATACGGGGGATTGGATACAATCATATCAAACCTGCCTTCTATCTTTTCAAACAGATCGCTTTCTTTTAATTCCGCGCAAAGTCCCAGCCGCTCCCTGTTCTTTTCAGCTGTCTTAAGAGCCCCAAGGGACAGATCCGAACCCACTCCTTTCGCGCCCGGGCAATAATGGAGAAGGCTTAAGAGAATGCAGCCCGAACCCGTACACAGATCCAAAAAACGCATATCTGGCTTTAAATATTTTAAAGCCTCCTCCACCAGGATCTCTGTATCCTGGCGGGGAATCAGCACCTCTTCATTTACCAGAAAGGACAGCCCCATGAATTCCTGCTCTCCTGTGATGTGCTGCAGCGGCACCCTCTGCGCCCGCCGCGCCAGCGCCTCCAGGAAGCGGCTCTCCTGCTCTTTCGTAAGCTTTTCTTCTGGGTAAGCCAGGTAATGGCTCCGGCTGACGCCTGCGGCCCATTCCAGCAGGTACCAGGCGTCCAGCTCCGCCTCCGGCACCCCGGCCTTTTTAAGCCGCGCCGTGCCCTCCCTGGCAGCCTCCCGCAGATTCAAGCCCCTTCCTCCAGAATTTTTTCCACGTCCGAAGCTTCCTTTCCTTCCTCCAGGACATCCTCCACATCCGCAGGCTCCTTCTCCAGAACACTCTCAATATCTGCAGGTTCTTCCTCCTCCAGCGGTTCCCGTCCCTGCCATGACCTCCAGTCAAAGACCGCCTCCACAGCGGCGATGGCCACCTCTATCATGCTGTCGTCCGGCTCCTTTGTGGTCAGACCCTGCAGCCACAGGCCGGGGCGGCTCAAAATTCCTACCAGCTTATTGTCTGTGTTTCCGGCGAAACGGATGAATTCATAGGAAACGCCGGCAATCACAGGCACCAGCGCCACGCGGAACACCACACGCAGGATCGGGGAATCCACGCGGATGAAAATAAAGAAAATAATACTGATCACCATGACAATCAGCATGAAGCTGGTGCCGCAGCGCTTATGCTGCCTGGAACTCTTCCTTACGTTTTCCACATTCAGGGGAAGCCCATGCTCCACGCAGTTGATGCACTTGTGCTCCGCCCCATGGTACTGGAACACCCGCTGGATATCCTTCATCAGAGAAATCAAAAGGACATAGCCGATGAATAAAAGCAGACGGATCGCGCCCTCGATCACTGCCAGCACCGTGTCCGACACAATGACATTGCGCAGGAGCGCCGCCGCAAAATAAGGCAGGATCATAAAAATCGCCACTGCCATCACAATCGAAAAGGCGACCGTCAGGCCCATCACCACCTTTTCCGCCCGTTCTCCGAACAGCTTCTGGATGATGGTATCCGCTTTGGAGGGCTGTGCCTCCTCCTCGTCATAAAAGCTGGCGGAAAAGGTCAGGCATTTCATCCCCAGAACCAGAGAATCTATAAAACTGATCACGCCGCGGATAATGGGGATCTTCCTTAAGCTCTTGCTTCCAGCTCCCTCATAGGTGCTCAGGTGCACCTCAATCTCCCCGTCCGGCTTTCTCACGCCTACCGAATACACTTCCTGGTTCTTCATCATGATGCCTTCCAGAACGGCCTGTCCCCCGATCCCTGAAGACTTTCCTGCTGTACTCATCAATCTATTTATCCTCCTAAAAGAAAATGTCCGCAATCTTCACTCTCTTTGTTTCAGGATAAATTCCGGCATTTGTCCTGAAACAAAAAGGGTGAGATTGTCCAACCTCACCCCTTGCTCACACTTCTTATTTCGTGATGCCATATTTACGATTGAATTTATCAATACGTCCGCGAGCCGCCGCAGCCTTCTGCTGTCCTGTGTAGAATGAGTGGCATTTGGAGCAGATTTCAACGTGGATATCTTTCTTGGTAGAACCTGTCACAAATGTGTTGCCGCAGTTGCAGGTTACGGTTGCCTGATAATACTCCGGATGGATTCCTTCCTTCATGATTTTCACCTCTTCATTATATTCTGTGAACTTCTGTTGCTCTGGTTCCCGGCCAATGCCGCTCCGATGGTTCCACGGCAAGCTATCCCGGGCTATCCCTGCAAGTCCCTGCAGTTAAGCCGCCTGTACGACAGCTTTTAGATTATATCACAGAAGGAAGGGATTTTCAACAAGAACATGTGTTCTTTTTCTATTTTCTACTGCTCCGGCTCCAGAAGCCCGTAGGTGCCTCCCTTTCTCTTGTAAACCACGTTCACCTGATCCGTCTCCGCGTTCACAAACACGTAGAAGCTGTGTCCCAGCATCTCCATCTGCACGCAGGCGTCCTCGGGATACAGAGGCTTTAAATCATACTGCTTGGTACGGATGATGCGTACCTCCTCATCCTCCGCCTCTTTATCGATGAACTCCTGGCGGAAGCTGCCGCCGCCCTGCTCGCGCTGCACGATCTTGTTCTTATACTTGCGAAGCTGACGCTCAATGACTTCCTCCACCAGATCGATGGATACATACATATCGTTGCTCACCTGCTCAGAGCGGATCACCGTGCCCTTCACAGGGATCGTTACCTCGATTTTCTGCCTCTCTTTCTCGACACTCAAGGTCACCTGCACTTCCGTGTCAGGAGTAAAATAGCGCTCCAGCTTCCCCAGCTTGTCTGTAATCGCCGTGCGAAGCCCCTCTGTCACATCAATGTTCTTTCCGCTGATAATATAACGCATAGACTCAACTCCTTTACGTTTTTTTGCTACCCCAAGTATACCACATTCTGGTAGGGGATACAACCGCCAAAAAGGTCCAGGGCGCTTCCGATGGTCACATCCACCCGTCCCCTTCCGATCTCCTTTATCGTCTCCAGATCCTCCATGCTTCCCACGCCTCCGGCGTAGGTCACAGGGATTCCCTCCCAGTCTCCGAGCATCCGGATCAGCTCTCTTTCGACGCCCGAAGCCTTTCCCTCCACATCCACCGCATGGATGAGAAACTCATCGCAGTCCTCGGAAAGCCCGGTAAGCAATTCCGGCGTCACCTGCACATCCGTCCATTTCTGCCAGCGGTCGGTGACCACGTAATACGCTGCGCCGTTTTTCCCATTTCTCTTCCGGCAGCTCAGATCCAGCACCAGCCTGTCTTTTCCTACAGTATTCCTCATTTTCTTCAGATTATCATACTGGATCTGCCCGTCCCGGAACACGTAGGAGGTCACGATGACGTGGGAAGCGCCCGCGTCCAGATAAAGGCAGGCGTTCTTTGGCGTGACGCCGCCCCCCAGCTGGAGGCCGCCTGGGTATGCCCCAAGAGCTTCCAGGGCCTGCCGCCTGGTCGCTTCAAAATACGGGGAATCCGCCCCGTTTAACAAAATCACGTGGCCGCCCCTAAGGCCGTCTCTCTGGTACAGGGAGGCGTACCAGGCCGCCGTCTGCTCTGACACGAAATTCTCCTTCGCCTGGTCGCCCTGATCTTTCAGGCTGCCGCCGACGATCTGCTTTACTTTTCCATTGTGGATGTCGATACATGGCCGAAACCGCATTACGAAATCACCTCTACCGCCTCCGCTACGCTGCGCACCCCGCACAGCCGGACGCCTTTTATCTCTCCTATCTGCTCCCGGCAGACCTCCGGGAGAATCACCGTGGTAAAGCCAAGCTTCTTCGCCTCCTGCACCCGCTGGGCCGCCTGGCTGACCGCCCGGACCTCGCCGCTTAGGCCCACCTCGCCAAA
>CALWBB010000187.1 GCA_944375885.1 uncultured Merdimonas sp. | reverse complement strand
TAAACTGTGGAACGAGGGTGGCTGTGCCCCAGGGCTATACGGAGGCGGAGAGCAGCTATCTTTTTGCGGCGGAGGCCATGCAGCGCCGGGACTTCGAGGGGGCATACCAGGCCTATACAGAGATCCTGGCCGCGCACCCGGAGCAGGCGGAGGCGCATTTTAAGCGGGCCCTGGCCCTTTATGAGATTGAGTACCAGGAGATCGGGGAGGGACGCCGCCGTCTGGTCTGCCATCAGGCGGGAAAGTCTAATTTCCTGGGAAATCGGGATGTGAAGCAGGCTCTGGAGCTTTCCTCCGGAGCCCAGCGGGAATTCTATGAAAAGCAGGCGGAGGAGATCCATGAACTCCAGAAGCAGGTGTCTGCTTACGCGAAAGCCCATCCCCCGGTGGATGTGTGGCTGTCTGTGGCAGGCGAGAGCCTGGCGTCCCTGAACCGGGCCGTTCAGATCCGCCAGCTTCTGGACGCCATGGGGCTTTCTGTCTTCTGCCCAGCCCTGGATCTTACGGAGGAGGAAGGGGCCTGGGAGCCGGCCCTGTACCGGGCGGCCTCCACAGCCAGCGTCATGGTGATCGCAGCCTCGGAGAGCGCAGCCTTCACGGACGAGGTGAATTTTGACGCGGAGCGTTTTTTATATAGGAAGGAAAAGGCTCTGCGGGAGGCGAAGGGACAGATTCCGGTTCTTCTTACAGCCTTTGAGAATATCGACGAGTATGAGGACATTCCCGACAGCTATTTCGACGGCATCGACGCCCGCCTGGATATGAGCCGGGAGACCTTTGCTTCGGAACTGAAAAGCACGGTGCAGGAGGCCCTGGCAGATTACCGGGGCGCCTTAAAGGAGCAGGCCGGAACCCATGAGAGCTTTACCTACGCCAATCTTCTCCTGCAGGCCCGCCAGGCCCTGGAGGGCGGGAGCTTTGAGGAGGCGAAGGAGCAGTACCAGTCCATCCTGCTGAAAAGCCCGGCGGAGAGCCAGGCTTATTGGGGCTTGCTGCTTGCCAAGCGGGGCTGCGCTTCCGAGGAGGCCCTGATCCAGTCAGGGAAACGCATTACCCAGGAGGCAGACTACCGAAGCGCCCTTGCCTTTGCCAGCGAGCGGGAGCAGCAGACCTACCGGGACGTGGCCGCCCGGGTGAACGAGATGGCGGCCGTCCATGAGGAGCAGGAGCGGAAGCGCCGGCAGCAGGCCAAAGAGCAGGAGGAAGAAAGAAAGAAAAGGGGACGGGAGGTAGAGGAAGCCGGAAGGCGCAAGCAGTGGGAAGAAGCTGAGGCAAGAAAGCGCAGGAGAAACCGTTTCCGCGCCTTCGTGGCGGTCGTGGCTGTGGCAGTCGTCGGCGGAATTGCCGGCTGGTTCATCTACTCCAAGTCTCCGGCAGGCGTAAAGGCCAGCCAGTACCGGGAGGCCCAGACGGCCTACAGCCATGGGCTGTATGAGGACGCCTATGCCCTCTACGCGGAGCTGGGGGACTATAAGGACAGCGCCCAGATGGCCCGGACCTGCATGGGAAGGCAGAAACAGATCGATTATAACGCGGCCCTGACAGAGCTGGACGACATGAGCCGCCGGGCTTCCGCGATTTCGACCATTATGGGGGCGAAGGACTATGTGCAGGAGGTGGAGGCGAAGCTGGAGGAGCTCCACGCGGAGGGTGTGCAGTATCTCCAGGAGGGAAAGCTTTATGAGGCCTGGAATACCCTGGAGCCCTTTGGCACCTCGGATCCTTATATGGTGAAGGCCTGGCGGATCGCCTTTGGGCGCAGCCTCCTCTCTGGAGGCGGCGAAAATATCGCTGCCGTGGCCCAGGACGGCACCCTGACGAATTATGGCACCTTCCCCTTTGAGGGGCGAAGCGCCCTATCCGTGTCCTTCTCTGACAGCGGAAGCTCCGCCGGCGCGGTGCGTCTGGACGGCACGGCCTATCTGCTGGGCAGTGTTTCCGGACTGTCTGTGAGCGGCTGGAGCGATCTGGTGGCTGTCAAGGTCAGCGACAGTTTCGCGGCCGGGCTTACCTCCGGCGGCGATCTCTACGCGGCTGGGGCGGGCCTTGTGGCCTCGGATGTGATCCAGTTTGATCTGGACGGCAATTATCTGGCGGCAGTGCGAAGCGACGGAAGCGTTTACTGCACGAATCCGGCCGTTTCGGTTCCGGGAGACTGGAGCGGCATCGCCTATGTGGCCCTTGTGGGCGACGGCCTTCTGGCTGTGACGGAGGACGGAACGCTTCTCCAGAGCGGCTGCGCCTACGGCCTTCCGGATTCCGGCGTGGGCGTGGTCTACCATGGCTGCGGGCGGCTTGGCGTGCTGACTCTGGACGGCGAGCAGGTCTGCATCGGCCTGGATGGGGACGATGATGGAGGAAACGAGCTGAACCCCGGAAGCGCGGGCTATTTCGCGGCCTTTGCCATGGCGCCCAGCCATACGGTGAACCTGGCGACGGATGGATACGGAAGGCTGCTGGGGCAGATTTACGGAAATTCCGTCGATGACGTGGCCATGCGGAATGCCATACAGGATTTCCCGGACGTGGATGTGCCAAATCCCTATCCGGCAGAGAGTGAAGGAGGAGAATCATGAGTACCTACAGATGCAGCCAGTGCGGCTGCCGCATCGAAGTGGCGGAGGGGATGAAGATCGGCACCTGCCCGGCCTGCCAGGCTGTTTTTGTCCTGCCAAACCAGTTTGCCCAGAAGGAGAACCTGTACCTCCTGGCCTCTGACGCCCGTCACAGCGGCAATTATGACATGGCGATGAATTACTACGGGCGGATCCTGAAGGTAGACGGGGCGGAGCCGGAAGCCAACTGGGGCTATCTTTTGAGCAAATACGGCGTGGAGATCTCCGAGAATGCCCTGGACTATGGCGGCGTACTCTTCCACCGGGTGGAGCACAGCTCGTTCTTAAAGGATCCGGCCTATGAAAAGATGATGACCTATGTGCCCAAGGCGGCCAGGCATTACTATGAGGGAACGGCCCGGGACATCGATCTCCAGCACAGGAAGCTGATGGCCGTTTCCAAGGCGATGACGGCCCCGGATATCTGCATCGACTGCACGGCGTCTCCCGGAAGCGAGGACTACCTTCTGTCCGTGCAGATCGGCAAAGCCCTGGAGGACGCCGGCTACCGGATCTTCCATCCGGCTATGCTGGCAAATGTGGACCGGAAGGATCTGAACATCTATGAGATGGCCGCCGCCGAGAAGGCGGAAGCCATGCTGGTGGTCATGACGCCGAAGACGGATCGGGAGGACGCCCGGTTCCAGGCCGTGTGGCGAAGATTCTTAGCCTACCGCAGGCAGGACGCGGGCCGCAAGCTGCTGTCCGTCTTCCGGGGAATGCGCCCGGAGGATCTGCCGCTGGAGCTGCAGCCCCTGCAGTCTGTCGCCTGTGAGGGAAGCGATTTCCAGAACCGGATCGTGGCAGAGATCAACCGGATGTTCGGCCGCCAGAACCGCTCCTCCGATCTGGTGCGGAAAAATCTGGAGCTTCTGCGGGAAGGCCAGGAGGCGCTGGACGAAAGGGCTTATGAGAAGGCTGCCCAGTGCTTCCGCAAAGCCGCGGCCAACGACGGCGAGGAGTACCGGGCCCACTGGGGGCTGGTTTGCGCCCTGACGGAGAACCTGAAAACCCCTGCGCTTTCCGACGAGCTTGACCAGAGCTACCGGAGAGCCCTGCAGTTCGCGGACAAGGCGGCCGGGGAGAAATATACCCAGAGCATGGCGGCCCTGATGTCCCAGGAGGTGTGGAACGCGCTTCTTCACATCACCGGAAACCTCAAGGATTACCGAAAGGAAACGGATGCGAAGACGAAAAAGGCGGAGGAACGGGTGAAGCTCTACCTTCCGGCCTTCGACAGCCGCTTCCAGGAGCTGGAGGACTGGCACACAGGCGCGGCGCGGCAGCGGGAGCTGGACGCGGTGCGCGCGGCTTACGAGAGGCGGGACACGGCGGCAGAGCCTTTGTTCGCGGAGCAGGAAAAGCTGGAGTACGCCTACAAAAACACGGCGCTCAGCCATTCAGGACTTCTGGATAACGGGAAGCTGCGGGGCTTTCTGCTGGAGTTTTCCCTGATAGCCGCAGTGGCCTCCTATATGCTGCTGCTGTGGAATTTCCGCTATACCACCGGATACACGACTGGCTTTTATAAGGCATCCACCTGGCTTTTTGCAGCGTCCCTGGCGTGCGTCGTCCTGTGGGCGGTCTTTGTGGCGGACAGCTATTTCCGGATGAAGGTGCTGCTGGGCGGGGCTGTCGCGGCTGTCATTCTATACTATTTTTCCAGGGACCATATCCGGATTTTCCAGCTGGTTCTGCTGCTGGTTCCTGTGATTCTGCTGCTGGTGGAACG
>CALWBB010000186.1 GCA_944375885.1 uncultured Merdimonas sp. | reverse complement strand
AAAACAGGGGATGAGAGAATCGAACTCCCACTAAGGGTTTTGGAGACCCCTGTCATGCCATTTGACCAATCCCCTATCTCAAACGTGCTTTATATTTATATCATAAAAAGCGGGGGTTGTCAAGGAAAAAATTATTCCGTCTTCTCTTCATCCAGACCGCCCCTGGGATCATCCTTTGCTCAGACTTCTCCATTTTTGAATTTCCATATCATCTCACTGGTCAGGCTGATATTCAGGGGCTGGGCCGGGGCTTCCTCTCTGGTGAACCAGCCGGCTGTAGCCAGCTCATCCGTGTCCAGCGTAATCGTATCCTCCCCGTCCAGCTCCGCGAAGAAGCCCATAAGCACTGTCTCCGAGAAGGACCAGGGCTGGCTCTTGTAGTATTTCAGATTCTTTACACGCAGGCCTACTTCCTCATAGACCTCCCGCTTCACAGTCTCCTCCAGCGTCTCGCCTATCTCTGTGAATCCGGCAATCAGGGCATAATAGGTGACATCGCCCCGGCCCGCGTATTTGGACATGAGAAGCTTCCCGTCATGAATGACGCCTATGATCACGGCCGGAGAGATCTTCGGGTACTCTGTCTGGCCGCAGTCGGGGCACTGCAGCATCCTCTCTTTATCTGAATGCACCATCGGACAGCCGCAGTGTCCGCAGAACACATGGCTGTCGTACCAGTGCCAGAGCTGGTGAGCCGTAATTCCCGCAAAAGAGAGCCACTGGGGCGCGGCTGTCCGAAACCCCCGGACACTGTCCAGCCGGTAAGCGCCCCGCTTGGGCAGCTGCAGTTCCCTCACCAGGTAAAAATTCTGGGCATCAATGGAAAAAAGGTAAATTACCTGCTCTGAAAGCTCCTGCTTCACCTCGGGAAAATCCCGGAATCTGGGAAAGGAAAGGGCTGTACTGTCCCAGTCTGCCAGCGCCTTATTCCCCTCAAAATATAATAGGAAGCTGTCCTCTTCCGGCTGAACCGGACGGTATTCATTGTGGTATTTATGGGGTGCAATGTCCTGAATCATAGTCTCATCCTCCCAGTTCTTCTGCGGCGTCCCCGCGCTCCATGCTCAGGCGCCAGCCTGCCGCCTCCACACGTTTTTTCAGCTCTGCCAGACTCTCCGCCGCTTCGTCTCCTGTACAAAGCTTATTGTCATATAGATCATACTGCCTTCTTCTCCCGGCGGGGGAAAGATTCGGCATCAGTACATTGGCCCCCGCCGAAAAGCCCTTTTCCCGGCCAAGGGGATCCATAGTTCCCAGCGCTGTCGTAGCCGGGAGCAGCACCCGTGGCAGCAGAATCCTCACAATAGACAACAGGCGCAAAGTCAATTCCACGCTTCCCGCCGGTTCATCCTTAAATGGAGTATTGTGATGGGGCACGAAGGGGCCAATACCGGCCATCTGGGGCTTCAGCTCCCCAAGAAATACCAGATCCTCCGCCAGTTCCGCATAGGTCTGCCCCGGCGAGCCCACCATGAAGCCCGCTCCCACCTGATAGCCTAGGGCTTTCAGCTGATACAGACACTGCTTTCGATGGGCAAGGCTCATTTCCGCCGGATGAAGCCTCCTGTAATGGGCGTCGGAAGCCGTCTCATGACGCAGAAGATAACGGTCTGCCCCGGCTTCCCGGAGCCTCTGGTAACTCTCATAGGAGCGCTCGCCGACAGAAAGGGTGACTGCGCAGCCCGGACAGTTCTCTTTAATGGAACGAATGAGAACCTCCAGGCGCTCATCTGTATACCAGGGATCTTCCCCGCCTTGAAGGACGAAAGTGCGAAAGCCCAGCCTCCGCCCCGCCTCACAGCAGGACAGGATCTCTCCCTCCGACAGGCGGTACCGCTGCGCTTCCCGGTTGCTGCGGCGGATTCCGCAGTACAGGCAGTCGTTTTTACAGTAGTTTGTAAATTCAATCAGACCGCGCACATAGACCGCGTCTCCATAATATTTCCGCCGCAGGCGCAGAGCCTCCGCGGCCAGCCTGGCCGCGGCCTGCGGCTCCTCTGACGCCTGCAGAAGAGCCACATATTCTTCTCTTTCTAAATTCGGATTTTGGATAAATTTCTCAACAACGCCCATAAATATACGGAATCTTATCGTGTTTTGTTTGCGATTTCTTCCTGGATCGCGGTTATAAACTCGTCCAGCTTCTTCGCGCCCTGGTCTCCCTCCGCGCGGCTTCTGACAGAGACTGCGCCCTCTTCCTCTTCCTTCTGGCCTACGACCAGCATATAAGGAATCTTCGCGGTCTGCGCCTCGCGGATCTTGTAGCCGATCTTCTCGGAACGCTCGTCCAGCTCCGTGCGGATGCCGGCGTCCTGAAGCTTCTTCTCCACGCTCTTCGCGTAGTCCATATATTTCTCGGAAATCGGCAGTACGCGCACCTGTACCGGAGCCAGCCAGGTGGGGAAGGCTCCCGCGAAATGCTCGATCAGAATGCCGATAAAGCGCTCGATAGAGCCAAATACCACGCGGTGAATCATGATTGGGCGGTGCTTCTCTCCGTCTGCTCCCACATACTCCAGCTCAAACCGCTGGGGCAGCTGGAAGTCCAGCTGAATCGTTCCGCACTGCCAGGTACGTCCGATGCAGTCCACCAGATGGAAGTCAATCTTCGGGCCGTAGAAAGCTCCGTCTCCCTCGTTGATGACATAGGGAAGGCCCAGCTCGTCCAGAGCTCCCTGAAGGGCAGAGGTCGCCATCTCCCAGTCCTCGTCGCTTCCCATGGAATCCTCGGGCCGGGTGGACAGCTCCACATGGTACTGGAAGCCAAACAGGGAATAGGTATCGTTGATCAGAGCCACCACGCCCTTGATCTCATCCTTGATCTGCTCCGGCGTCATGAAGATATGCGCGTCGTCCTGGGTGAAGCAGCGCACACGCATCAGGCCGTGCAGCTGGCCGGATTTCTCGTGACGGTGCACCAGGCCAAGCTCACCCATGCGGATGGGCAGATCCCGGTAGGAACGGGGCTCGGAAGCGTACACCAGCACGCCGCCCGGGCAGTTCATGGGCTTGATCGCGAAGTCCTCGCCGTCGATCACCGTCGTGTACATATTGTTTTTATAGTGATCCCAGTGGCCGGAGGTCTCCCAGAGGCTGCGGTTCAGGATCACAGGCGTGGAAACCTCCACATAGCCGGCTTTCTTGTGAATCTCTCTCCAGTAATCAAGAAGCGTGTTTTTCAGCACCATTCCCTTGGGCAGGAAGAACGGAAATCCCGGTCCGGCCTCATGCATCATAAAGAGTCCCAGCTCTTTTCCCAGCTTTCTGTGGTCGCGCTTCTTGGCCTCCTCCATCATGGTGATGTAGGCCTCCAGCTCCTCTTTCTTCGGGAAGGCCGTCGCATAGAGGCGGGTCAGCATCTTATTGTGCTCGTCGCCGCGCCAGTAGGCTCCTGCCAGGCTCATGATCTTAAAGGCCTTTCCTACCTCCTTCGTGCTCTTTAAATGCGGGCCAGCACAGAGATCCACGAACTCTCCCTGCTGATAGAAGCTGATCTCCTCGCCCTCCGGCAGATCCTCAATCAGCTCTACCTTATAGGGCTCACTCTTTTCCTTCATGAAGGCGATCGCCTCGTCCCGGGGCTTCGTGAAGCGCACAATTTCCAGGTTCTCCTTGATGATCTTCTTCATCTCCGCCTCGATCTTCTCAAAATCGTCCGAGGTAAGCGGCGTCTCAAAGTCCATGTCGTAGTAGAAGCCGTCCGCGATGGAGGGGCCGATGGCCAGCTTAACGCCCGGATACAGACGCTTCACCGCCTGGGCCATCACATGGCTGGCCGTGTGGCGCAGCACGGATAATGCCTTCTCATCTTTCAGCGTCAGAATATTCAGCTGGCAGTCTCTGTCTACCATCGTGCGGATATCCACCACCTCGCCGTCGATCTCCCCGGCGCAGGCTGCGCGAGCCAGTCCCTCGCTTAAATCAAGGGCAATGTCATATACAGATTTGCTCTCTGCGTACTCCTTCACGGAGCCGTCTTTTAATGTGATTTTCATAATAGGTTCTCTCCTTCTTTGATTTACGTTTTGGTGCTTTTGTGCGGCTCATGGCCTCATTTCATGAGCCGTGCAGCCGGATTTTGTCCCAAAATCCGGCTCGCGGGCTTCGCCCTATAAAAGCATGATCCCCCTCTCCCTTTCGCGCAAGCGCGAAGGGCGCGATTGCTCATGCTTTTGCACGGCTCATGGCCTACGCGCAAAAAAGTCCCTTTCTGCCGTCTTCGACAGAAAGGGACGATATGCTTTTCTTTATCGCGGTTCCACCCTTCTTGCTTCACCCCCGGCTCCGGGCCGGTGGAGAAACCACTTCATTTAGACGGTAACGGTGTCGCCGGGCCGGATTAGGGCCGCTCTGAGCTGGTCTTCGGTCTGGAT
>CALWBB010000185.1 GCA_944375885.1 uncultured Merdimonas sp. | reverse complement strand
CTCGTGACAGGCTGATCCTTTTCCACCACCAGCTCGCTTCCCGCCTCCAGCGTGATCATCACCTCTACGTCTCCCACTCCCTCCACCAGGCGCAGGACTTCCTCGAGCCTCCGCTCCTGCCGCTGCTCATAGGTCTCCGAAGAAGAATCAGCGGAATCTGCGCCAGCCGTATTCAGACTTTCCATACCCTTTCCCTCCTGCCCGCTTTCTCCTTCCTGTGTCCCGCCGTTTTCTTCCGCCTCTTTTTTCGGCTCTGAAGGAATCGCAATAACCACCAGCAGAACTCCCAAAAGCAGGGCAATCAGCAGCTGATCCTTTTTAATCCCCTTTATTTTCTTTCCGCTCTCCGGCTTCGATTCTGATCTCAGGAATTTCAATCCCATCCTTTTCCTCCTGCCTTTCCCCTTCCTGTTCCAGTTCTTCCAGTTCCCCGGCAGCTTCCTCTACCCGTTCCTCCAGCCGTCTTTCATACTCTTCCTCTATCTCCTTCTGGCGCTCCTGGAATTCCTGCAGTTCCTGATCATAGGTCTGCCGGACATAGGACTCATCCAGCTGCTGGTCAAGGCCCGCGGCAGAAAGCGCCGGAGAAATCACAAGGATGATCAGTACAATTCCCATAAAAAACTGCAGATATTTTTTCTGCTCCTGCTCCGGCAGCACATGGAGTACTACCTCCATCAAAAGCGTGTAGAACGCGATATCCTGAATCCATCCAAAAATCGTTTCTCTCATAGCTGTTCAGATACTTCCCCGGACAGAGACTGTCACCACCACAATGGTAATCACAAAAAACACGGCCACGGTAAATACGGCCTGGAAAAGGAGACGGACGGCGCGCCCCATCCCTGCCGCGCAGCCTGTCATCCGTTTGTCGCTGACCGGCTGGATCAGAGCGGCTGCCAGCTCCAGAATCAAGGCCAGAAGGCCCAGCTTCAAAAGGGGCGCAAGGCACAGCAGGGCAATCACGATCAGGGCTGCAGCCCCGACGCCGTTTTTTATCAGAACCGCCGAGCCCAGCAGCACGTCTGTGACAGAGCCGGCCACATTGCCGATTCCGGGGAGCATCCGGGCTACCCGGCTCAATGCCGTATGTTTTAAAGAATCCACCACAGGAGTAACGATTCCCTGGATAGTATTAAAGCCAATGACCGCCGCAAGCATCGTTTTTAAGATCCACCCGGCTGCCTTTCCCACCAGTTCCGTCAGCTGGGACAGATATTCCTCTTTGGTCAGATGGTTGATAAAGACAAGTATCACATAGACTTCTATGAGACCCAGAAGCCCTTCCTGGATCAGCCATTCCAGCACATAGATCAGGCCCAGCAGGAACTGATAGAATACCACTGCCGTAGCGGCTCCGGAAGCCATCGTCACCGCCAGGCACCAGGCGGGAATCAGCGCGTTCATAAACTGCCTAAGTGACACAATGACGCCTTCCGCCAGCTCCTGCGCCCCCGTAAATACCTGCAGGAGGATTAAAAAAAGCAGCATATAGGTAATCTCAAAGCTGACCTGCGCAATCTGCTGGTTTTTAAAAATCAGAGTAAAATTTGAAAAAAGCGAGGCCGCGATTCCCAGCACCAATATGGAAAGCAGAATTCTTTTTTCGGTCTGCCAGCCTTCTTTTACCTGCCGGACAGCCGCTTCCAGAAAGCTTTCCAGGGTAAAAGGCTGCCTGCCTGTGATCAGATCCAGCACTGTGTTCTCAAACCGGAACTCCCCTCCCAGAATCTCATCAATGGTATCCTGCACCTCTGAAAAATCCAGCTCCTCTATCAGGCTGGTATCCGGCTCCTCTGCCAGCTCCTGTACCTCCTCATAGGAAAAGGTCTCTCCTGCCTCCTCCTCCAGCCCAGGCGTGTCCCCTTTTGAAGCCAGAGCTTTCCCGGGCAGCAGGAAAAACAGGACGGACAGGAAAGAAAGAAAAAGCAGATGCATCCGGCTTTTTCTGGAAAAAATGCTGCCGCGCCTCATTCTGACAGCCCTCATCCGCCCAGGAAGCTTTGGATTGTCTCCAGGAGAGCTGTCACAATCGGTATACTTACAGCCAGGATCGAAAGCTTCGCAAAGATCCCGATCTGTCCCGCGACTGCGGAATACCCGGCGTCCCGGCAGATATCCGCGGCGAATTCCGAGATATACGTAATCCCTATGATTTTCAGGAGCACCTGGATATAGGAGGACTGGATGGAAATAGAGCTTTGGATCAGCCTGACGCTCTCCACCACCACCTCCAGCCGCTGCGCCGCCATGATAAGCAGGAACACACCTGTGGCAACGCTTAAATAGACGGCGTATTCCGGCCTGGCCTGCTTGATCTGAAGGGCCAGGAGTACCCCCGCGATACCGATAACCGCTGCTTCCAGCATGGAACCGCCTCCTTTTCTCCGCGCTTCCCGCGCTTTTCTAAGATCTGCGGCAGCCTACAGGGTAAACAGCCGCTTCATGGAATCAAACAGCTCAAAGATATAGGGCAGAATCCAGAACAGCACCAGCATCAGTCCCGCCAGGCTCGTCAGAAACGCCTGTTCCTCCCGTCCGCTGTGCTTTAGAACCTGGCCCAGCACCGAGACCAGGATTCCTACCGCCGCAATTTTAAATATGAGATTGACACTCATGCCGTTTCTCCTTATATCAGCAGAATCACCAGGAAGATGCCGCCTGCCACGCCCAGGGTCTGATAGAGCTTCTGCCTGGTTCCAATGCCAGCGTCCGCCTCCCGGATGTTTCCCTCCAGCTGTTCCAGATATAAATCTATGGCGGAAAGCTGCATTTCCAGATCCAGATATCCCAGCATCTCGCCCAGGGTTTCCAGCTGATTCTGATCCGTACGGTTCAAATGAGCCCCAGACAGCTTCTTTTTGATCTGCGCACTCCAGATATCTCCGAGCATCTGTCCGTCTGCCTTTTCCATCTCCTCCGCCGCCGAAGCCAGAAAGGAGCCAAAGGGCTCTGGAATCCGCGCGGAGATATGCAGAAACGCCTCTGGAAGGGGGGCCTTCGTATATTTAATCTCTCCCCTCAGCATACAGACCAGCTGCTTTAGGATCCGCAGTTCCTGAGAACGTTTTTTTAAATCCGCTCCAAAGCTCATTCCTATCCCTGAAGCTGACGCTATAATCAGGAAAGCCCCCGCAATTTTCAGCACAGCCGTTTCCCCCTTCCGTCCAGAATCCCCCGGACCCTTCCCTTCTGGAAATCCTGTCCAAGAATCACATAACGCTCAAATACCTGCTCTGCCAGCAGCCGCTGAAACAGGGGCCGGGACTCCAGATCCGCAAGCCCGCTTCCATGTACGGTGGCAATCAGGCGGCAGCCGCTGCACAGCACCGTCTCGATCGCAGGAATGTCCTCGTACCTTCCTATCTCATCCACCGCGATTACCTCCGGCGCCATGGAACGGATCAGCATCATCATTCCCTCTGCCTTCGGGCAGGCGTCCATCACGTCCGTCCTGATTCCCACATCATTTCCCGGAATCCCCATAAAGCAGCCGCAGATCTCTGAACGTTCGTCTACCACGCCCACCGTACAGCCTCTGTGTTCCCGGTTCCCGTTTGAAATCTGACGCACCAGATCCCGAAGAAGCGTCGTCTTCCCGCAGCGGGGAGGTGAAATAATCAGGGTATGGAAGATGCCGTCCTCCCCGTACAGCCAGGGGAGGACCGGATCGGCGCAGCCAGGAATCTCATGGGAAAGCCGGACATTGATGCAGGAAATATAGCGGATATTTCTCACCTTGTCCCCTTCCAGCACCGTCTTGCCCGCCACTCCCACCCGATGTCCGCCGCGCAGGGTCAGATACCCTTGCTTTAGCTCGTCCTCATAGGCGTAGAGAGAATATTTCCCCACAAACTCCATGGTTTCCCGCAGTTCCTGGGCCGTCACTACCCAGGCGCGCCGGAAATCCCGCGTCCGCTCCCCATCTCCCGTCAGAAACGCCTCCTGCCCGCCTTCTACGAACACCAGCGGCCGTCCCGCCCGCAGGCGTATCTCCTGCAGCCGCGTAAAATCCGGATCCGCCCGCTCCAGGATCTGCCGGATATGCAGGGAGAAGACGCGCAATACTTCCTCTTTATCCTTCACCTTCATGTCCTCACCTCTTAGGACAATATATGTAAGGGAAAAGAAAAAAAGACTACCCTGACTTAACAAGGGCAGTCTTTTCCTGATTCCAAAAACCGTATTTATTTTATCTGCTCCGCAGCCACTTCCGCCGCCTTCGCGATGGCCGCGTCGATGCCGTCCGGATTCTTGCCGCCGGCCTGGGCCATGCCCGGCCGTCCGCCGCCGCCTCCGCCTACGAGGCCTGCGATGGCCTTGATGAGATTGCCCGCGTGAGCGCCCTTCTTCTGGGCTCCGTCTGTGGCTGTCGCCATCAGGCTGACCTTGCCGTCCACGGCGCT
>CALWBB010000184.1 GCA_944375885.1 uncultured Merdimonas sp. | reverse complement strand
CATATTCTTCCGCCTGTTCTGCCATGCCCTGTTTTTTGAGAAGCTTTGCTTTTACCTCGTACAGCCAGTACTTCCGGCAGTTTTCTTCTCCGTAATATTCATACTCATAATCGAAGGCCTGCGAAAGGGCTTCCTGCGCTTTTTCCATATCGTCCAGCACCAGGTATGCCTCCGCGACGCTCAGATACGCGGGAACGCAGATTCCGATCTCATTGATGAGAAGGAAACGCCGGATGGCTTCTTCGTAATATTGAATCGATTTTTGGATATTTCCCGCTTTGTATAAGACGCTGGCGCTGTTGTAGTAAGCCCATGCAATCAAAACGTCATCGTCAGGAAGAATCTCCCTGCGCAGCTCCAGCGATTTTTCAAAATAAGCGGAAGAATCCTCCAAAAGCGATTCATGGTATTTCGCCCAGCCCATCATGGAATAGGACAGGGAGAGCTGCTGTTTCATTTCCGGAGATGCAGGGAGATCTTTTACTATATCCAGCGAAATTTCAGCTTCCTTTGAAAGCTCCCCAAATTGGCCAAGACAGCGTCTCTGATTGGCGATATAATAATGATACCAGCTCGTTTTGAGCGGATCTGGGTTCAGGGAAATGAGGCGTTCCATCATGGCTATGCTTTTATCGCGCATAAAGTATTCCGCATAGGCCTGGGCAAGCTGCTCCATAAAGGCAGTCTGATAAGCGCTTTTGGGTTCGCACCACTTCAGATAATAATTTTCCGCAAGGGAAAGAAAGGTGCTTTTTTCACTATGCCTGAAGTGCGTGAAGGAGCCAAGCCGCTCTGTCAGGTTCCGGACATAGGTTTCGCAGCCGTCCGCGAAATCCGGAAAGGTTCTCGCTATCGTATCCGCAATAAGCGGATGAAGGGAAATGACGTCAGAGACGTAATTGTACTGTATGAAGCTGCTGTCGATCAATTCATCCAGCAGCATAAAGTCATCCAGCTCTGTAAGGTCAAAAAACAGCTCCGTCTCTATCCCTTCTACCGGGAGGAGCGCCATGTTTTCCAGAATCGACAGCTTCTCTTCTGAAAGATGGCTGAGCCTGAAAATCTGCGCCATGACCTCCATGACATGATCCACCACAAGTTTGGAACGTTTTTCCGAAGGCGTCCGTTTTCCCTCAAAATACTGCCGCATATGTGCCGGCGATGTCCGGGAAGCCTGCATTTGTTTGGCAAGCAGCTCGATTGCGTAAGTGTGGAAATGGATATGTTCCAAAATGTCAAAAAGAGCTTCTTCATCTCCTGCGCCAAGAGGCCGTTTATAGAACCTGCAGAAAAGTTCCCTCTGCTCTTCCCGGCTGTCCAGCGGATGGATCCGAAGCTCCTGGTATCCATCTTTTTCGCGGCTCAGCCTGGAGGAAAAGATCATAGAATACTTTCCTTCCAAAAATTCCGTAAGACGCTCGTCCTCAGAGTCAAAATTGTCGACAATCAGCAGCGTGCTTCTGTCGCAATGGTCTTTCAGATAATTTAGTTTTTTATAGTAATAGGCCTCTCTCGCCTTGGGAGTCGTCAGATCCTGCTTTTCGTTTTCCAGCCCGTGAATGCGGAGAAACTGATCGGAGATCAGCATGTCTTCTATGGTTGTATTATAGGAAAACCAGATGATAGTCCTGTATTCCCCTTCAAATTTCAGCGCGTACTGCCGGGCCAGCTCACTTTTCCCCAGTCCGCCGGCGCCCGATAAGAACAGTTTGTTATTGCTGCCATGAAGCAGGCGGCGCATTTCTTCCAGCTCCCTGCCCCTGCCTACGAAATTGACATTATGTACCAGCGCGCTGCTTCTGATGGGTTCAGAGACAAGCGGAAGCTCCTTGATGGCGGAGCCGCGATCCGCCTCCTCCAGTACGCCGTTTTGAAGCCAGTAGGAAATGCGTGATACAAGGGCGTCAATCCTGTCTTCTTTGGGAGGCTCCGAGCCATCCAGGCAATGGATTCTTCCAAGATAATATTTCACATCATCCGACAGCTCATTTTTGTCTGTGCGGAACGGAAGCAGCCGGATAGGCGCCTTTTGGTTGAACCGGTTAAAGGCATAATTAATTTCGTTGAGCACATGCTCAGAATGGGAAGAATACTTGTTCATGATCAAAAGAAAGATCTTGCAGTCTTCGATCGCCTTTACAATATCTCCCGCATATTTCGATACTACATCCCGCGGCGCATACCAGCACTTGATGCCCTTGCTTTCCAAAGCCTGTACGATATTCTCTACCAGCTCGGCAGACGAGTCCCTGTGATAGCTTATGAATACTTCGTGATCCACTGCACGCACTCCTCCTTCGTTTTGATCAGTATAGCAGAATTTTATGTCCAGAACCATACAAATTTTCCCGCGCCAACAGAATCTTTCCTGTTTCCATATAGAAACCTGCTATGTTACAATAATGGCAGAAAAAATCCCTGGGCTGGACTGCCCTGCACGGCAGCGGACGCCCTTGCCCGGGGAGCGAAAGGGGAAACATCTATGCCGCTGCAAATCGTACGGAATGATATTACTAAAATGCATGTGGACGCCATCGTCAATGCCGCCAACTCCTCCCTTCTGGGAGGCGGGGGCGTAGATGGCTGCATCCACCGGGCCGCCGGGCCAGAGCTTCTGGAGGAATGCAGGACGCTTGGCGGCTGTAAAACGGGATCCGCAAAAATCACAAAAGCTTATGGACTTCCGTGTAAATATGTCATCCATGCCGTCGGCCCCCGCTGGCAGGGAGGGGACTGCGGCGAACGGGAACTTTTGATCTCCTGCTACCGCACCGCCCTCTCCCTGGCCAGGGAGAATAGCTGCGAGACCGTCGCTTTCCCGCTTATCGCGTCCGGCGTCTATGGCTACCCCAAGGAGGAGGCGCTCCGGACTGCAGTCGATACCATCAGCGAATTCCTTTTCCAAAACGACATGACGGTCTACCTGGTCATTTTCGATAAGAAAGCCTACCAGATCAGTGGGAAGCTCTTCGCTGACATCGCGGAATACATCGACGATCATTATGTGGAAAGTCATGCAGAAACCCGGTACAACAGGATGCTTTGGCCAGACGAACTGGAAACAGGCGTATTTTCCAGCCAGCCCGGCTCCGAAAGGATCTACCCTGCATACTCTGCCCCCGCGCCAGGTATGCCCCTGTCCCTTCATGACGCCCTCCAACAGATGGACGAGAGTTTTTCCGAAATGCTTCTGCGCAAAATCGACGAGTCCGGCATGACGGACGCCGAATGCTATAAGAAAGCCAATATCGACCGAAAGCTTTTCTCCAAAATACGCAGCGACAGGCTGTATAAGCCCAGCAAGCCCACAGCCATCGCTTTCGCCATCGCCCTGGAACTCCCCCTGGAGGAAGCAAAGGATATGCTTAAGAAAGCTGGCTTCGCGTTCTCCCACTCGAACAAATTTGACATCATCATCGAATATTTTATCCGGAACGGAAACTACAATATTTTCGAAATCAATGAAGCCCTGTTCGCCTTCGACCAGAGCCTGCTGGGAACTTAAGCCGTCCTCTGCAAAGCCCGGCCCGCCGTTTGGAGAATGTCGCCTGCCGGGCGACCAGTCCGGCAGCTTTTCCCTCTATAATATAGTCATAAAGCAGCAGATAAACAGTCCTGATTTTTTATGGAGGGAACAAGATGAAAAAGAACTTAACAGAAATCGTATTTATCCTGGATCGCAGCGGATCCATGCACGGGCTGGAAGCCGACACCATCGGAGGCTTCAATTCCATGATTGAGAAGCAGAAAAAAGAAAAGGGCGAGGCCCTGGTCTCCACCATCCTCTTCGACAACACCGCCGAAGTTATCCATGACCGGGTAAGCCTTAAGCACATCCGCAAAATGACAGACCGTGACTATTGCGTAAAAGGCTGCACCGCCCTCCTGGACGCCATCGGCGGCGCCATCCATCATATCGGGAATATCCACAAATACGCGCGCCCGGAGGATGTCCCGGAGCATACCCTTTTCGTCATCACAACCGACGGAATAGAAAACGCCAGCCGCCGCTACAGCAGCGCCAAGGTAAAACAGATGATCACCCGCCAAAAGGAAAAGTACGGCTGGGAATTCCTGTTCCTCGGCGCGAACATCGACGCCGTGGAGACGGCCGCAGGCTTTGGCATCGGCGCGGACCGGGCCGTAAACTACCGTGCGGACAGCCAGGGAACACAGCTGAATTTTGAGGTGTTAAGCGAGACTGTCTCCGCGTTCAGGCAGAGCGCCCCGCTGGAGGCAGGCTGGAAGAAACGCATTGACGCGGATTATGAAAACCGCTGAATACAGCCGTCTCTTTCGCAAAACGCAGAAGATATTTTTTAGGAAAGTTTAATAGAATACGGATAATCTGCTCATACAGCATCAAATCCCGTTCTGTCACATTCCGGTTGTCATGATAGTGCCCGAA
>CALWBB010000183.1 GCA_944375885.1 uncultured Merdimonas sp. | reverse complement strand
TTAAAGTATGGTAAAAATCGATCTGATTACGGGCTTTCTGGGCGCGGGAAAGACGACCTTCCTCAAAAAATACGCGGCCTGGCTGATGAAGCAGGGGCTTCGGATCGGGATCCTGGAAAATGATTTCGGGGTTGTGAATGTGGATATGATGCTTCTGCGGGAGCTGGAGGGGGAGAACTGTGAGCTGGAAATGGTCTCCGGCGGCTGCGACGCAAAGACGCACCGGCGGCGGTTCCGGACAAAGCTCATTGCCATGGGGATGGGCGGTTTTGACCGGGTGCTGGTGGAGCCCTCCGGCATCTATGACGTGGATGAGTTTTTTGACACTCTGCGGGAGGAGCCGCTGGACCGCTGGTATGAGATCGGAAGCGTCATTGCGGTGGCGGACGCGAAAGCGGAAAAAGAGCTTCCGGAGGCGGCAGAGTATGTGCTGGCCAGCGAGACGGCCTGCGCGGGCCTGGTTCTGGCGAGCAGGAGCGGCGGGGCGTCGAAGGAAGAGCGGAAGGCCCTGGAGGAGCAGCTGAACCGGGCGCTTGAAAAGGCGCGGTGCAGCCGCAGGCTTTCCCTGGAAAGGGAGATTCTCTGTAGAGACTGGGAGGAGCTTACGGACAAAGACTTTGCGCGGATCGCATCCTGCGGCTGGGTGGCGGCGGATTATGTCAAAAGAGATACGGAAAGCTTCGACTCCCTGTTTTTCATGAATGTGCAGATGACGGAGGAAGGGATTGTGCGGGCGGCGGATCGCATCCTGCGGGATCCTGCCTGCGGACAGGTCTTCCGCCTGAAGGGCTTTCTGAGGAGCGCGGGCGCAGGCGGTGGAAAAGAGGGCTGGACAGAGCTGAACGCCACGCGGCAGGAGACGGAGCTAAGGCCGGCCCCGGAGGGCCAGGAGATCTTGATTGCCATCGGAGAGGGGCTTCAAAAGGAAAGGATAGAGGAATATCTGCAAGGAGGAGAGAACGGGTGAAAAAGTATGTAATGGCGCTGGACGCGGGGACGACCAGCAACCGCTGTATTCTGTTCAATGAGAAGGGGGAGGTGTGCAGCGCGGCCCAGCGGGAGTTCCGCCAGTATTTTCCCAAGCCGGGCTGGGTGGAGCATGACGCGGACGAGATCTGGGCCAGTATGCTGGGCGTGGCTGTGGAGGCCATGAGCCGGATCGGGGCGTCGGCAGAAAATATCGCGGCCATCGGCATCACGAACCAGAGGGAGACGGCCATTGTCTGGGATAAAAATACCGGAGAGCCGGTGTACCGCGCCATCGTCTGGCAGTGCCGCCGGACGGCGGAGTATTGCGATTCCCTGAAGGAAAAGGGGCTGACTGAAAAATTCCGCCAGAAGACCGGGCTGGTGATCGACGCCTATTTTTCGGGAACCAAGATTAAGTGGATTTTGGATCATGTGGAGGGCGCCAGAGAGAGGGCAGAGCGCGGCGAGCTGCTCTTTGGGACCGTGGAGACCTGGCTCATCTGGAAGCTGACGAAGGGGGCCGTCCATGTGACGGATTACTCCAATGCTTCCCGCACCATGCTGTTTAATATCAATACGCTGGAGTGGGACAGGAAGATCCTGGAGGAACTTCAGATTCCGGAGCAGCTGCTGCCGGAGGCGAAGCCGTCCAGCTGCGTCTACGGGCAGACGGATCCCTCGTATTTTGGCGGCGCCATTCCGATTGCCGGGGCGGCGGGCGACCAGCAGTCGGCCCTGTTTGGCCAGACCTGCTTCGCGCCCGGGGAGGCGAAGAACACCTACGGGACAGGCTGCTTCCTGCTGATGAACACGGGAGAGAAGCCGGTGTTTTCCAAAAACGGCCTGGTGACGACCATCGCCTGGGGCGTCGGAGGGAAGGTTTCCTACGCGCTGGAAGGTTCGATCTTCGTGGCGGGGGCCGCGATCCAGTGGCTGCGCGACGAGATGCGGCTGATCGATTCCGCAGAGGATTCCGAATATATGGCGAACAAGGTGCCGGACACCAACGGCTGCTATGTGGTGCCGGCTTTCACGGGCCTGGGCGCGCCCTACTGGGATCCCTACGCCAGAGGCGCCATCGTGGGAATCACCCGGGGCGTGAATAAGTACCATATCATCCGGGCGACCCTGGAATCCCTGGCGTATCAGGTAAACGACGTGCTGGTGGCCATGGAGGCGGATTCCGGCATCCGGCTGGAGGCCCTCCGGGTGGACGGCGGCGCCAGCGCCAACGACTTCCTGATGCAGACCCAGGCGGATATCATCGGCGCTCCGGTGAACCGCCCCGGCTGCGTGGAGACGACGGCCATGGGGGCGGCCTATCTGGCCGGACTGGCTGTGGGCTACTGGGCCGGGCCGGAGGAGATCCGGAAAAACTGGGCCATAGACCGGACCTTCGAGCCATCCATCGGGGAGGAAGAACGGCAGGCGAAGCTAAAAGGCTGGAAAAAGGCTGTGACATACGCCTACGGCTGGGCGAAAGAGTGATAAAAAACTTTGATAAAAAATTGACAACTCCTTTTCTGAAAAGTATAATTAAATAGTATTTGAAGCGTGAAAATATCCTTTTGGACAGAATTGTTTTCAATTTTGTCAGAGAAAGGAGAGAACAGGGAAGAGGAGGAAATCGAACCATGCAGGAGTTTGACATCATCATTGTGGGCGGAGGCCCGGCCGGATACAACTGCGCGGAGTACGCGGCGCACCACGGGAAAAGCGTCATGCTGGTGGAGAAGAAAGCGCTGGGCGGCACCTGCCTGAATGTGGGCTGCATTCCCACCAAGACCTTTCTGTACGCGTCCAAGCTTTACCATTACGCGGACGGGGCGGGCGTGCCCTACGGCGTGACGGCAGGCGGAGAACCTTTCGTCGATCAGGCTGCAGTGGTGAGGAAAAAGGACGAGGTCGTGAAAACCCTGGTGCAGGGCGTGGCTTCGGCTCTGCGCCGGGCGAAGGTCAGGGTCGTGAACGGAACGGCCAGCGTGGGAAGGCGTGACGGAGGGCTGGTTGTCACCGTGGACGGGGAAGACTACGGGGCGAAGGATCTGATTCTGGCTACAGGCTCGTCTCCGGCGGTTCCGCCCATCGAAGGCGCGCGGGAAGGCCTTGCGGACGGCACGGTGATGACCAGCGACGAGATTCTGGACATGACGGAGATCCCGGCCAAGCTGCTCATCGTGGGCGGCGGCGTGATTGGCTTCGAGATGGCGGCCTATTTCCAGGGGGTCGGCTCCAAAGTGACCGTGATTGAGATGCTGGACAAGGTGCTGGGGCCCAACGACCGGGAGGTCAGCGCCCTTCTGCAGAAGGAGCTGGAGAAAAAGGACGTAACCTTCTATCTCTCCAGCAGCGTCAAGAAGCTTTCAAAAGGCGTCGTGACTTTCGAGAAAGACGGGCGCGTCGACGTGGCGGCCTACGACAGAGCGCTGATGTGCGTGGGGCGCAGGCCAAACAGCGGGATCGAAGGGCTTGCAGAGCTGGGCGTGCAGACAGAGCGGGGCGCCATTGTGACGGACGGGCAGATGCGGACGAACGTGCCCCATGTCTACGCCATCGGAGACGTGAACGGAAAGGTGATGCTGGCTCATGTGGGCTACCGGGAGGGCGAGGTGGCTGTCAACCACATCCTCGGAAAGGAAGACGCCATGAGCTACGACGCCATCTGCGGCGTGGTGTACACAAGCCCCGAGGCGGCCTTCGTGGGCGTATCCGAGGAGCAGGCGGCAGCCTCCGGCGCACCGTATCAGGTTAAGAAGCTCTCCATCAATTTCAGCGGCCGCCATGTGGCGGAGAACGGCCTGAGCAATGGCCTGTGCAAGCTGATTGTCGACACGGAGAAAAATACGCTGATTGGCGCGGCCCTGATGTCCTCCTACGCGTCCGAGTATATCTATTCCCTGGCGCTGATGATCGATCTGCAGGTGCCGGTGGAGCGGATCCTGCGGACTGTCTTCCCACATCCGACGGTATGCGAAGTGATCCGGGAGACGCTGATGAGCTGAGAGCGTCCTGGATCTGCTGCGGCTGCGATCCGCAGCCCGATTTCCGCAAATTGATAGTAACTGTTCATAAAATGTTTACAGAAAAGTTTCCGGCCCGGGGTTGAACCCCGGGCCGGGTTATTGTAAAATGAGCCTGCATCAGTAATTCGTAATTTCATGAGCAAAAGGAAGGTGAATTTACGTGGAAGGTTGTAAAAGCCGAAGTCGGGAAACAGACAAAGCGATGGAGCGTCATAGAGAAAAATCCGGCATGCGGCTGGGCAGCATCTGACCTGACCGCGTAAGCTTTGCGCCGCCTTTTTCTGATCTGTATAGATTCTCTGTCGCCGCAGAAAGGAAGCTTCTGCGGTATCTTTATGCCTTTTTTGTCTGTTTCCTCCAATTTTTATAACTTCTCGGAATCTCAATGAATGAGATTCCAATCGAAGCTTGACAACTGAATATCGTGCAGGAAAAGAAATTTA
>CALWBB010000182.1 GCA_944375885.1 uncultured Merdimonas sp. | reverse complement strand
CATAATCAGCCGCATAAATTTCAGGGCATAGCTTAACTCATAGCTGGACTGTGTATAGTTAGCAATGGCCACAAAGGCCATGTACATCATGATTTCCGAATTAAACCAGCCGGAATCCACCGTGAACTGGCCCAAAACGATGCCTGCCGTGACGCTTAAGGGCGTGCTGAGCATGCTCGGCGTATTGATGGCTGCCAGACGCATGCCGTCGATAGCCAGCTCCAGGATCAGGAACTGCCAGACTATTGGCACGTTCACCGGCTCTTTTATCTGAATAAACGCCAGCCAGTCCGGCACCCACTGGGGATTCTGGAACAGAAGCAGAAAAGTCGGCGTCAGAAGCAGGGTGATGAGCGCGATCAGGAAACGGGTCAGGCGCAGATAGGAGCCTGTCACAGGCGGAAAATAATAATCGTCCGCCTCCTCCACAATGTCGAAGACGGAGGTAGGCACAATCATCGCCTGGGGCGAATTATCCACCAGAACCACAATATTTCCCTCCAGGATTGCCGCCGAGGCCGCGTCCGGCCGCTCGGTAAACTTAAATTTGGGGAAGGGGTTGTACCATTTCTGCTCGTAGATACACTCTGCCAGGCTCTCCTGGTTCATGGTCAGGGAATCCAGCCGGATTGTATGGATCCTTCCCCGCAGTTCCCGCAAAAGCCGCCTGTCCACCCGGTTTTCCATATAGCAGAGCACAATATCCGTCTGGGAAGTCTTTCCAGCTGTCAGAATTTCCATGGAAAGCTTCGGGCTTCGGATTCTTCGGCGAATCAGGGCTGTGTTAAAGACCAGGGTCTCCACAAAACCATCCTTGGAACCCCGCAGGGCCTTGTCCTTGGAAGGCTCACTTACGCTGCGCATGGGGTAGGAACGGCAGTCCAGCCCGATGCAGGCGTCATAGCCATCAATGAGCATACAGGTCACACCGGACAACAGATTTTTTACGATTTCATCCTCGTCCTCCATGACCGTCACTTCCACATAGGGCACCACGTGATCTACCAGCTGCTGCGCCGTCTGTGGAAGCTCCTCCGGCTTCAGCTTATAGAAAAACTCCATGAGCTTCTCCATGATGGCTTCCTCCAGGAAGCCGTCGATAAAATAGATACAGGCCTCACGCCCCGCCACTTTTATCCCCTTGCGTATGATATCAAAATTCGTATCCAGGTTCAGAATCTCGTTCAGCCGCGATACGCTTTCATTATAATCTGCAGAAAGCTTTTCTCCCATGATTTCCGGCACCTCCTGATATTTCGCTGTCCGCATCCGCGCGCAGGCGCGCTGTGAACAGCAGCTTACAGGATAGTATCGGAAAAAAGCGTGAAAACTATACTTCCCAGAAAGACAGGACACATGCTATAATAACCAGGAAAAGGCTGTATGAAATACACAAAAGAGGAGTATTGCTGATTATGGAAAAAAAGATTCTGTTTATCGATCTGGATGGGACGCTTCTGACAGATACCAAAGAAATTACCCCGGAAAACCTGGAAGCTATCCGGAAAGCCGTTGATCTGGGCCATGCCATAGTCGTGACCACCGGACGCCCTCTGTACAGCACCGTCCACCAGGTGGAAAAGCTTGGCCTTACCCAGCCTGGCTGCTACGCTATCACCTCCAACGGCGCCCTGATCTACAATTCTAATACAAAGGAAACTATTTTTCAGACCGGCGTTCCCCGGGCCTGCCTGCGGGAAGCCTTTGATGAAGCCTTCCGTTTTGGCCTTCATCCCCAGACCTATTCCGCCACAGGCGTCCTCTGTGAAAAGGACTGTCCGGAAATGCAGTATTACGCAAAATCCAACATCATCCACTATGAGGTGGTGGAGGATGTGACCCAGGTTCTTGACTTTGACCCGATTAAGCTTCTGTTCGTCGAACTCCATGATCGAAGCCGTCTGGAAAAGTTCCGCGAGCATATGAAGGACTTCAGTAAAAGATACCACCTTGACATGTTTTTCTCCTGCGATCAGTACCTGGAATTTCTGCCCGAGGGCATCAATAAAGGAAGCGGAATCCGTTTTCTCTGCAGTTACCTTCAGATTCCCCTGGAGCATACCCTGGCAGCCGGAGACGCGGAAAACGACATCACCATGCTTAAGGCCGTACATCTTCCCTGTGTCATGAAAAACGCCCGTTCAGAGATGTACGCTTACGGAAAATATATTACGGAGCATGACAACAATCACTCCGGCATCGCGGAAATCATCGAAAAATTCATGCTGTAGCTGTGTGCGGTTTTCCCCGCCAGCCACAAAAGAGGCCTGCCGGATACTTCCGGCAAGCCTCTTTTGTCTTTTCGCGCTGCAGCCCGCTCTTCCTCTACTCGGCAGCCTCCTGCAGTGTATAGCCGATCTCTATCAGGGCCTCTCCTGTAGCTTCCAGGGAAATACCATCTGTATTTCCTTCCACCTGCAGAAGTCCCTGGGCAGCCAGTTCAGAAACCGCATCCCCCGTAGCGTCAATTACAATCGTAATGCTGTAGGTGCCCTCTGCGGATTCTGAAGTACACTCCACGCCCTCCACTGCATTGTAAGCGTCCACTACCATGTCGTACTGTTCCGCAAGCATCGACTGCGTAGCCTCATCCACTCCCGTCATATCGAGTTCCACTGTCTCTGTCATCTGCTGTACTAAGTCCCCCTTAGCATCCAGCTTCATCGTATCGGTCATGATAATTCCATCCAGTTCCGATTCCATCACATAAGTGGCGCTCTGTTCTTTGCCCCCGCAGGCTGCAAGCGCCAGTGTCATCGTCAAAGCTACCATAATGCTGATAATCTTTTTCACCATTCTCATCCTCCCGTTTAAAAAAGTTTTATACAGAACGAAACCATTTTAGCATACTCCCAGCTAAAATACCAGAAAGAAAATCTTAATTTTTCTGCACTGGCTGCTCCCTCGGCGAACCGTAATACGCTTGAAAAACCGCATCCTCCAGAACCGGGAGATCCGGTGTGTACGGCAGTCCATCCCTGGCATTGTACCACCACTGGCCTTCCTCTAAGAGTTCCTCCGGTGAAGGCAGAAGGCGCTCCCCATCGAGAACCTCCACAGTCCTTGTCTGTGTATCGCCCTGGAAGATCACAGTATGGATCTGCCCGTTACCCTCTTCCGTATAATCGTTCTCTTCGCCCAGCCATTCCTCGTCCAGAAAGCCCAGGCGTTTGGCCAGGAAAAATTTCAGATAGCGGACATTATTTTCATAATCTTCAAAATGTCCGGCGCCAAAGACCGCATAATCCCAGCGTATCATGTCCATCCGCACGGAAGCCCGGATATGATCCGCGTACTGGTCAATCCCTGTTTCCAGCATCTTCAGCAGATAGGGGCGGATCAAATTCCGGTAGTCCTCTTTCACCCTTCCCAAAAACCATTCATTCTGATAGAGAACCGGATACCAGGTCAGGGAACCTTCTTTTTTGTAATTTCCAATATCTGTAGCCGCAATCACCTTATGGTTCATCCAGGACGCATTGCCGCCCGAGCCCAGGCAGCCATCGTAATCCCAGACGGGGCCGGAGTAAAGCCTCGGATCTCCTTGCGGTTTATAAAAATACATGCTGGTCACACCCGTATCCTGATTCAAAACCGTCTCATCCAAGGTATACCGCAGGATAAAGGAATCCCAGTCCAGGTATTCCCCGGCAGTCTCCAGATCGCCAGCCAGCACCGCGTCCTCAATCTTCTGTACATGGCCTGCAATCTCTTCCAAATCTTCCTGGGGCAGAGTCTGCGGATAGGACAGGGAGAAAGGATTTCCGTCCTCCGTGAAAAAACCGTTCTCCTTATCGTAATAATAGTCCTTCTCGATCAGGAAGCCCTCGCCTATCTCTACCCGGTTTTCTCCGGCCTCGACCTTTTCGCAAAGCAGGTAATTCCCATGGTATACCCCATTCAGGTATAAATCGATCCACGTAGACTGCGCAGAATATTCAAGGCCCACCGCTGCGGCCATATCAAAGCAGAGCTTATTCTGGATCTTACTCCCGTCATAACCGTTGCAAAGCAGGATCCAGTCCTTTGCCTCCCCCATTCCAAACAGATCTGCGGCATCTGAGAGCTTCACCGCATAGGATTTTTTATCTGACCGCCAGGTGGCATTTCCTCTGCCTTTGATAAAATCCAGGACACCAATGTGGCCAATCTCCCCTTCCGCGTCCATCACCAGGATTCTTCCGCCTTCCCGGTACTCTTTATCTGCATCCACCTGTTCCATGGAGCCGCTGTCCGTCTCAATAAACACCGAGCCGATATTTGCGGACTGTACAAAGGTTACTTTTCCTCTCTGTTCCTTGCTGCGAAAACTTAAGGTAAAAGAGTAGGGTTTTCCTTCCTCATAGGTTCCAAGAAGCACCCCCCTCAGACCGTCCGAAAACTCGATTTTTAGGCATAAAATCAGCCCCTTTCTTTCATCTTGTGTCATTGAAAAC
>CALWBB010000181.1 GCA_944375885.1 uncultured Merdimonas sp. | reverse complement strand
GCGGCCTTCCGTGCGTCCAGATCTGCCTGGGTAAGGCCAAGGAGGATATGGCAGGGGGCGCGGGTAACGCGGGTATGGGTCAGCTGGCGGGTCTTTAAAAGATCCGCGAAAGCTTCCGCTGTGGTGAACTGGAAGCGGCAGTTTTCCATGCGGGCTGCCAGATCCTCCCCCACGTCCTGGAAGCCGGAGAGCTTTTTTCGGGACAGGGTCAAAAGCTGGTAGGAAAGGATGGAGGAGAAATCATTCAGGCGGACCGGACCGTAAGACGCAAGCGCCGCCGCCAAAAGCCGCCGGGAGGCGGGCGGGAGCTGATTTTCCAGGGAGGCGGGCAGAAGAGTGCCAGCCCCTCCTGCTTCTGCTTCCCCTGAGTTTCCTGTTTTATAAGCCTCATATGCCTGGAACAGAGCCTGGCGGATGGCGGAGGCGGAAGCCATCTCTGCGTCCAGGGACAGGTCGTGGTAGCCGCTGGAGCGGCGCGGAAGGGTCAGGGGGCGGATGGAGCTGCTCCGGCGGATCAATGCCCGGCAGTACTCGACGCCCAGGATATTATTGGGCTCCTCCAGAAGGGAAGCGCTCCGGCGGCAGTCGGCGTCGTCGGCGCAGCAGGGCAGGATCCGTTCCGTAAGGTTCCGGTATTCCTCCGCCGCGCGGCTCCTGGCGGCAGGAAAGCTGAAGCCCTGGCGCAGCGTTTCTTTTAGAAGCTCCCGGTAGGCGGGAGGCTCCTCCTCAAAGAGGCGGGCGTAGGACAGAAGGGCGGAGAGCCCGCCCGCTTCGCTTCCAAAGCAGAGGGCGTCTACGCAGCCCACAGCCTCCAGCACAGAGACGGCCCCCTGGGCGAAGGCTTCCGCGCTTCCTGTGGCATAGGATACTGGAAGCTCCAGCACCAGATCCGCGCCGGAACGAAGGGCCATCTCGGCCCGGAGGTATTTGTCCACGATGGCGGGGCCTCCCCGTTGGACGAAATCGCCGCTTAGGACGACGACGGCGTAATCCGCGCCCACCAGCTCCTTGGCTTTTTGGAGGTGGTAAGCGTGGCCCTTGTGGAAGGGATTGTATTCTGCGATGATACCGACTGTCTTCATGGAAATTCCTTTCATACTTGTTTGCGCTGTACGTATCTATGATTTTATGATAGGATACAGTCAGAGTCAAGTCCGCAGGGAGGACGCGCAAAAAGGAAGAGGACAGGAATTTGATTTTATCCATATGGGAGGAGATGGATTATGACAGACATTCAGCTTCATTACAGGGAAAAGGGCAGCGGCCTTCCGCTGATCCTGCTTCATGGGAACGGAGAGAACGGCAATTATTTCGAGCACCAGATCGCTTATTTTTCCCGGAATTACCGGGTGATCGCGGTGGACACGCGGGGACATGGGAAATCCCCCAGAGGGACGGCGCCCTTTACCATCAGCCAGTTTGCGGAGGATCTGAACGCGTTTCTGGAGGAGCGGAAGATAGAAAGGGCGGTTCTGCTGGGCTTCTCAGACGGGGCCAATATCGCCATGCGCTTTGCCATGAAGCATCAGGAGAAGCTTCTGGCGCTGATCCTGGACGGCGGCAATCTGGACGCCAGAGGCGTGAAGAAGTCCATTCAGATTCCGATTACCCTGGGGTACCGCATGTCGAAGCTTTTTTCCGGCCTGTCTGCGAGGGCGGAGAAAAGAAGCGAGCTTCTCGGCCTGATGGTAAACGATCCCCATATCAGCCCCTATGAGCTCTCGGTTATCCAAGTGCCCACGCTGGTGCTTGCCGGGACGAAGGATCTGATCCTGGAGGAGGAGACACGGCGGATCGCGGAGCATATTCCAGGGGCGAAGCTAAGGCTGATAGAAGGGGATCATTTTATCGCGGCGAAGGCCTATGAAGCTTTCAACGCCGCTGTGGAGGAGTTCCTGGACGGAATTTCCGGAACGAAAGCCCATTTTGGAGAGGCTGTCCATGGAGCGTAGGCTTTCCGAAATCGTCCGGGCAGAAGATGAGGGCCTTGCACTTGGAAATTTCTTACGCAGGCGCATGGGGCTTTCCAAAAAGGAAATCAGCCAGGCGAAATTCCGGGAGAATGGAATCTGCGTGGATGGAAGGAGACAGAAGGTGACGGCCGTCCTGCGCGCGGGCCAGCGGGTAGATGTTCTGCTGGACGAGGGGGAGAGGACCTCGCCGCAGCTGAAATCCTCAGACAGGGAGCTGAAAGTCCTCTATGAGGACCAGGATGTGATCGCGGTGGATAAGCCGGCGGGACTTTCGGTTCATCCCGCCGGGAGGGAGAGCCTTCACGGAGATACGCTGGCGAACCGTCTGGCCTTTTATCTGCGGGAAAAGGGAGAGGACTGCGTGATCCGGATCTTCGGGCGGCTGGACCGGGATACCTCCGGCGTGGTGCTGGCGGCGAAAAACCAGGCGGCTGCCGCCCGGCTTGCCAGGCAGCGGGAAGCCGGAACCTTGCGAAAGACCTATCTGGCAGTCTGCGAGGGAATCCCAAAGGAGCGGGAGGGGGAGATAAGCCTTTCCCTGGGGCCGGATCCGAAGGACAGGAGGAGGATGCGTGTCTGCCCGGAGGGAAGACCCGCCAGGACCTGGTATCAGGTACTGAACACCCTTCGGCTCGAAGGAGAGAATGGGGAGGGCGGCGGGAAACCCTGCGCCCTTGTCTGCCTCCAGCTGGACACAGGCCGTATGCACCAGATCCGGGTGCATATGGCTTCTATCGGCTGCCCCCTTCTTGGAGACCCGCTGTATGGAGACGCCAGGAGGAAAGAGGACGGCCAGCCGGCCCCGGTGATAGGCCGCACGGCCCTCCACGCGGCAGAGCTTGCGCTCTGCCAGCCTTTTACCGGAGAGGAGCTTCGGATCAAGGCGCCCTTTCCGAAAGACATTGCCAGGCTCCTTTCTTTTGTGGTAGAATAGACCCGGCTGGCGAAAGCCGCAGGAAATATGATGCTGCGGAGCCGGCGCGATACACAGACAGCTACGAAATGAGGTATTATGGGAAAATCATTATATATTGCCGAGAAGCCCAGCGTGGCCCAGGAATTTGCCAAGGCGCTGAAGCTTCAGGCCTCCCGGAGGGACGGCTACCTGGAGGGGGAGGACAGCGTCGTGACCTGGTGCGTGGGCCATCTGGTGACCATGAGCTATCCGGAGGTCTACGATGAGAAATATAAAAAGTGGAGCCTTCAGACCCTGCCCTTTCTGCCGGAGAGGTTTCTGTACGAGGTAATCCCCTCGGTGAAAAAGCAGTTTGACATCGTAAAAGGACTGCTGAACCGGCCGGACGTGGAGACGATATACGTCTGCACCGATTCCGGGCGGGAGGGAGAATACATTTACCGCCTAGTGGAGCAGATGGCCGGGGTACAGGGGAAAATAAGGAAGCGCGTCTGGATCGATTCCCAGACGGAGGAGGAAATCCTGCGGGGCATCCGGGAGGCGAAGGACCTGTCGGAGTATGACAACCTGGCAAGCGCCGCCTATCTGCGGGCCAAAGAGGATTACCTGATGGGGATTAATTTTTCCCGGCTTTTGACCCTGAAATACGGAAATACGATTTCCGGCTACCTGAACACCCCCTATACGGTGATTTCCGTGGGCCGGGTCATGACCTGCGTGCTGGGGATGGTGGTCCGCCGGGAGCGGGAGATCCGGGATTTCGTCAAGACGCCCTTTTACCGGGTGCTGGGGGATTTCGGCCTGCATGGAAGGAAATTCGAGGGCGAGTGGCGGGCAGTCTCCGGTTCGCCTTTTTGCGAGCCCCATAGGCTGTATAAGGAAAACGGTTTTAAGAAAAAGGAGGACGCGCAGAGCCTGATCCGGTTCCTGGAGGAGGAAAAGCCGGTGAAGGCGGAGCTATTTTCCATCGAGCGGAAGAAGGAAAAGAAAAATCCGCCCCTTCTCTTCAACCTGGCGGAGCTCCAGAACGAATGCTCCCGCCGCTTTAAGATCAGCCCCGACGAGACCCTGCGGGTGGTGCAGGAGCTGTATGAGAAAAAGCTGGTGACCTATCCCAGGACGGACGCCAGAGTGCTTTCCACGGCGGTGGCAAAGGAGATCGGGAGAAATCTCGGGGGACTGAAAGCCTACGGGAAGCTTTCCGCCTTTGCGGCGGAGGTCCTTGCGGGGACGGCCTGGAAAGGAATCGGGAAGACCCGCTACGTGAACGATAAGCAGATCACCGACCACTACGCCATCATTCCCACGGGGCAGGGCCTGGGCGCCTTAAAAAGCCTGCCGCCCCTGTCGGAGCAGGTCTATGAGCTCATCGCCCGCCGTTTTCTGGGAATCTTCTATCCGCCTGCGGAATACCAGAAGGTACAGCTGGTGACGGAGGTGAGAGGAGAGCGGTTCTTCTCAGGCTTCCGGGTGCTTCTCGCGGAGGGCTATCTGCGGGTACAGCCCCAGGCTCCCGACAGCGCTCAAAAGAAGAAGGAAGAGGACGAGACGGAAGACGTGGGCGTGGACGCGGAATTTCTGGAGCTTCTCAAGGGGCTTCGGAAGGGAGCGCCCATCGAGACT
>CALWBB010000180.1 GCA_944375885.1 uncultured Merdimonas sp. | reverse complement strand
GGGGTGACAGGATTCGAACCTGCGGCCTCCTGGTCCCAAACCAGGCGCTCTAGCCAAGCTGAGCCACACCCCGAAGCCGTCCACCTCTGTATCTTTCCGTGACGCACAACATATTCTACTATATGGCAGTTCAAATGTCAATTACTTTTTTAAAATTTATTTATAAATGATTTTGTAATTTTCTGTAAATTCATCTGTGCATCAACTCACAAATAACAGATTTTGTAATGTGCCTCTCCCTGCCGATCGATGTCCATCATAATATAGCTGGGACGGCGGCCCTCCTGGCGCGGATAGCACAGGCTTCCTGGATTCAGGATCGTGATGTCTGCGTCCTGCTCCAGATAGGGCCTGTGAGTATGGCCAAACATTACCAGGTTAAAACCTCGGGCGCGGGCGTCCTCCTTGAGCATCTCCGGACCCATGGAAATATAGTAGTAGTGGCCGTGGGTTACGAGTACATGGTATTTTCCCAGGCAGAACTCGTCCTCTTTTGGCAGGTCACAGAAGAAATCATTATTCCCTGACACAATATGAACCGGGCAGTCTGCGGCTTTGCGGATATATTCCTCGCTTCCTTCCACATCTCCGCAGTGAATCAGCATGTCAATGGGCTTTACCTGACCCAGAAGTTCTTTTAGCGCCCCGGTCTTTCCGTGCGTATCGCTGATAATCAGTATCTTCATTCCTGCTCCTCCTTCAAGAGCGGGAGCTCTCTTTGCAGTTTTTCTTTCATCGCCTGGAGCGCCCTGCCTCTGTGGCTGATCTCATTTTTCTGCTCCATGGTAAGCTCCGCTGTCGAGCAGCCGTATTCAGGCAGGAAAAAGATCGGGTCGTAGCCGAAGCCCCCCTCTCCCCGTTCCTCTGTGCCAATGACTCCTTCAATGGTTCCCCGGGAAGTAAGTTCTCTTCCGTCCGGCAGCACAGCCGCGATCACGCAGACAAAACGGGCTGTCCTCTTCTCCTCCGGCACGCCCGCAAGGCGGTCGATCAGATTCTGGTTTTTGATCCTGTAGGAGGTATCTTCTCCTAAGTACCGCGCGGAATAGACGCCCGGCTCTCCGTTTAAGTAATCGATCTCCAGCCCGGAATCGTCCGCCAGTACGACCGCGTCTGTATGCGCCGCCGCGGCCCTGGCTTTGATCAGTGCATTCTCTTCAAAGGTCCTTCCGTTTTCCTCGGCGTCCGCCGGGACGCCCGCCTCCTTAAGGGAAAAAATGTCCACATCCAGATCCTTTAGAATCTCTCGGATTTCCCTCATCTTTCCTTCATTTCCGGTAGCAAATACCAGTTTTCTCTTCATACCGTTTCCTCCCGATCTGCGTAAACCTTCAGGCAGAGATTGCTGTGCTGGGCCGTCTCTGTCCGCTCCCAGTATATTCCGCCGTCCGCGCTGATATAGCCCTCCCCGTCCTCCAGCGTAATTTTATCTGCCAGCTCGCCGGAAGCAAGCTCCACAGCGATAGGATATTGGCCATCCGGCGTCCTGATCTGCACCAGCACCGCGAAGCGTTCTCCCTTCTCCACTGCCACCGGCGTCTCAAGCTCAATCGTATAATACCCGGCGTACTGCAGATATCCTGACTGGATAAACTGCGCGCCGCTCAAATCCTGCGAATCCTGAAAATCAGGAATGACCGCCAGGCGATACTCTGTGTCCGCTCCGGTGGCATAAAAGCCAGCCGCCCGGAGCTTTTGCGCTTCCTCTGCCTGATATACATTCGCGAAATAAGCTTCTTCTGAATTGTACCCCAGCTGCCCGCACCAGCCCAGCAGATCCGATTGGTGCAGAATGTCGTAATTGTCAGCCGGCTCTGTCTTTGTATAAGCCACGTTATAATTCCCGATATTCGCGTCATAGTAGGAGACGTAAAAAATTCCCCCGTCGCCAAACTCTGTGCCCCAGCTGTTCTGGCAGATAAAGGCTCCGTCGCCCTCCGGACGCACGTTGAAATTCTCCGCCGGATAATCATCGTCCCAGCCAATGATCACCACGTCATGGTTCGGCCCTGCGTCCCCGTCATAGCAGTAGCTGGAATTTCTTCTGCTGTAATAGGCCGAGTCCTGCTGCGGGTCGGAAAAATCCATATACAGAGAGCTCTCCACGCCGCCGTACAGGTAGACAATCTGCCGGATAGCCTCAAAATCCCGGTCGCCGGGCATGCGCACTTCCTGCACGTGGCACACCGGCTCCAGTCCATCCGGCGATTCATTGTCCCCGTAAGGGTCGTCCTCCTCCAGAACCGGCCCCTGCCAGGAGGTCAGGTAGGAGACAGACATGATGTAGGAGCCGCCTTCCTCCGTCTCCATCTGGTAGTCATTATGAAAATTCAGATGATCCCGCGAAAAATCACAGATCTGTTCCGGCGTCAGCGAAGTCTCCAGCGCTGTCAGGGAAGCAAAGGCCCAGCAGGTGCCGAACTGCCCCTGATCCCTTACTGGAACACTGCGGCCCTCTTCCCGGTAATCATAGAAGGACGGCAGCTCCGCCTCTTCTCTTACCGGTGCGATGCAGTATATTTTTGCAAGCTCTCCGGCCTTTTCGCCCAAAATGGGGGCAGCCAGAAAGCCTGCTGCCGCCTTTTCCTTTTCTCCCGCTTCCCAGCGGAATTCCAGCGCTGCCGTCGCGCTGAAAACCACCAGTACAGCAACGATCAGACCTTTCAATGCTCTTTTCATGTTTCCTGCTTCTGCCTCCTGGGCGGTTTCGGGCCCAGATACTGGTAAAAATATGTCTTCATCATTCCATTATAAATCTTTCGGTTCTTATCTGCCTTCCGGCCGATATAGCGCTCCGCGTCCTCATAGGCAGTGATAAGATACATAGACCAGCTGTCAAGCCGCTCATAGGCCTCCCCGATCTCCCGGTAAAGGGCCGGCAGCGCTTCCTTCTCCTCCAGTCTCTCCCCATAGGGTGGATTTGCCACCAGAAAACCATATTTTTTCGGATGGCGCAGCCCGCTGACCGGACGCGCCTGAAAATGAATCAGATGATCCACTCCGGCGTCCCTGGCATTCTCCCTGGCAGCCTTCACCATATCTGGATCGATATCATAGCCCTGGATATCCGTCTCCACCGTGTCATCCAGCAGATCATTCGCTTCCGTCACAGCCTCATACCAGAGCTTCCGGTCCACGAGATTCTTCCACTCCTCCGCCGCAAAGCTCCGGTTCACGCCGGGAGCCATATGGGCCGCCATCATGGCCGCCTCGATGGGAAAGGTGCCGCTTCCGCAGAAAGGATCTACGAGAATCCGATCCCCTTTCCAGGGCGTCAGCATCAAAAGCGCGGCCGCCAGCGTCTCCGTGATGGGCGCCTTGCTGGCCAGCTTCCGGTAGCCTCTCCTGTGAAGGGACTCTCCCGAGGTATCGATTCCCACCACCGCTTCATCCTTCAGAAAGGTAATGCGCACCGGATAGGACGCGCCGCTCTCCGGGAACCAGCTGACGCCGTACCGCTGCTTCAGCCGCTCCACCATGGCCTTCTTCACAATCGACTGGATATCCGACGGGCTGAACAGCCTGCTTTTCACAGACGTCGCCTTGGTAACCCAGAATTTCCCGTCTGCTGGGATATACTCCTCCCAGGGGATCACCTTGATGTTCTCAAAAAGCTCGTCGAAGCTTTCCGCCCGGAACCGTCCTGCCTGCAGAAGCACCCGCTCCGCGGTCCGCAGGAAAATATTCGCCCGGCAGAGGGTATCCATACCGCCCCGGAAGGTCACACGGCCATCCTCCACCAGGCTGATCTCGCAGCCCAAATCCTGAAGTTCTCTTTTCAGCACCGATTCCAGCCCAAAATGACAGGGCGCCACAAATGTATACATTTCCATCCTCTGACTCTCTCCGCACGCAAAGGACCGGGCTTCTTACCACCACCCGGCCCCTTCTTTTCTTTTATCTTAATATGGCAGGCCAGCCCCTGTCAATCCTTATCTTTTTACGCGGTATAGCTTTCCAGGTTTCTCCCCCTGTAGGCCTGGATGCCTCCAATCATAGCTTTTACCCGGTATCCCAGCGCCGCAAGCTCCCTGGCTGCCTTAAGGCTTGTGCCGCCGTGTTCACAATACAGCACCAGTGTCTGTGTTTTCAGGAATCCTGCCCTTTCCTGCAGGTTCTCATAGGGAATGCAGACAGCTCCTTTCAGATGGAGCCTTCTGAAATCTCTCGGTTCTCTGATATCAATGACTGTATATCCTTCCCGAAACAGGAAGGCGTCGATCTCCCGCGGAGAAATAGTTTCAAACTCCATATCCTCACCTGTTTTTTTGTATTTCTGATCGGCTCCCCGCCCCTTCCCTTGGTTCCAGAAAGACCGGTTCCGTGGCGGGATCGCTATAAGATAAGATATGCGGCTCTTCCCCGGCCGTGACACAAAGGAAGGGCGCCCCCTGGCCCTTTCATGGTTTTGGGGACGCCCTCCTTTTCCGCTCCTGCTTAGTAATTGCAGTTCTCGGAATCGTTCTTCGCGTTCCTGGAAGAATTCTTTGCGTTAGAAGAATTCTTGGTGTTGGAAGAATTCTTCATGCTGGAATTCTTGCTGGAATTGCTGGAGCTGCTGTAGTTCTTGCTCTCGCTGTTGGTATTGTTTGCATTGTTTGCCATAATGACTGCCTCCTGTATTGAAGATGTG
>CALWBB010000179.1 GCA_944375885.1 uncultured Merdimonas sp. | reverse complement strand
CCCGGCGATTTCCCGCTGCGTATACTCTCTTCCATTGTAAAGTCCGTACCGCATGATCAACACCTTCTGCTCCCGCGGGGTCAGGACCTCGCCCAGCAGCTCATACAGCCTTTTACTGTCCGCTTTCAGGCTTACCTGGGAGAAGGCGTCCCGCTCGCCGCTTTCCATGATATCCAAAAGATGAATCTCATTTCCTTCCTTGTCTGTGCCGATGGGTTCATAGTAGGACGTCTCCCGGGCCGTCTTCTTCTTCGCCCGGAAATACATCAGAAGCTCATTCTCCACACAGCGGGCCGCATACGTCGCCAGACGGGGCCCCTTTTCACTGTTGAAGGTCGTGATGGCCTTGATCAGTCCTATGGTCCCTATGGAAATCAAATCCTCCATCTCTTCCTCCGGGCTCTGGTACTTCTTTACAATGTGTGCCACGAGCCGGAGGTTATGCTCCACCAGGATATCACGGGCGCGGGTGTCGCCTTCTCCCAGCCTCTGCAGGTAATACTGCTCCTCCTTTGCCGGCAATGGCTGCGGAAAAGTTTTCAAAAAGGCACCTCTCCTGTGGATTTATATTATCTTATGATACATCCACGAAAGAAGTGCCTTTCCTAATATTTCTATTCTCTTTTTGTGCGGAGCATACATGCTTCTATCCGTTTTCCTGCTCCCTTCTGCGCAGGATATCGTACCGCGCCGCCTGGCAGGAGAGCTTTACCAGAAGCTTCTGCTGTGGATGGGGCGCGCTTTCCATGGGCGTCCCCTCAGCGTCCCGGATCTCCAGCACCTCCGCCTCCGGATTGCTGCCGTCCGGCTTCATGATCTCGATGCGCTCGCCCACGGAAAATTTGTTGCGCTGCTCCGTCTCGATGCAGCCGTCTTCCGCCACGCCGTTTACCATTCCCAGATAGGTGTAGCCCTTCCGGTAGGTATTGCTGTCGTAGATCTGCGCCGTCTCGTCCGGCCGCCCATAGAAAAAGCCGGTGGTAAATTCCCGGTAGGTGCAGGCCGCGATCTGCTCCCTGTACCAGTCCATATGGCTTTTGTACAGCTCCTCGGACTCAAGGCAGTCGTCGATGGCCTTCCGGTAGGTCCGGGCCACCGTGGCCACGTAAAGGGCCGTCTTCATGCGGCCTTCGATCTTGAAGCTGTCGATCCCCGCTTCCAGAAGCTCCGGGATATGCTCGATCATGCAGAGATCCTTGGAATTGAAAATAAAGGTGCCCCGCTCATTTTCATAGACGGGCAGGTACTCGCCGGGCCTCGACTCCTCCATCACCGCGTATTTCCAGCGGCAGGGATGGGTGCAGGCCCCCTGGTTGGCGTCCCGGCCGGTAAAGTAATTGCTCAGAAGGCAGCGGCCGGAATAGGAGATGCACATAGCGCCGTGGACAAAGGTCTCGATCTCCATATCCTCCGGGATCTGCGCCCGGATTTCCCGGATCTCCTCCAGAGAAAGCTCCCGGGCCGAGACGACCCGCTTTGCCCCCTGCTCCTGCCAGAACCGCCAGGTGAGATAATTCGTATTGTTGGCCTGGGTGCTGATGTGGCGTTCAATCTCCGGGCAGATCTCTTTTGCCAGCATAAAAACGCCCGGATCCGCGATGATCAGCGCATCCGGCCCCAATTCCTTCAACTCCTGGAAATACTCCCGAATCCCCGCCAGATCCCGGTCGTGGGCCAGGACATTCGCCGTCACATGAACCCGCACGCCATGAGCATGGGCGAAGGCGATGCCCTCCCGCATATCCTCCATGGAAAAATTCTTCGCCTTGGCCCGAAGGCCGTAGGCCTCTCCGCCGATATAGACCGCGTCCGCGCCGAAGGCCACGGCGGTCTTTAAGACCTCCAGGCTGCTGGCCGGTATCAGAAGCTCCGGGGCCCTGCCGCGCCGGGGATCTAACGCGGAGTTTTTTGCTGTATCCTCTCTCATCGAATTCTCCTTTTTTGCCTCTGCCTGTCTCATCCCTGCTCCGGGCTGCCAGCCGCCTCCCTCTTTACGCTTAAGGTCACGCCGTCTCCCAGGGGCAGCACAGAGGTGGTAAGCTCTGGGTGATGGGTCAGCGTGTACAGGTATTCCCGCATCCGGCTGTGGATCGTCCGGTTGCGCCGCTCCACCGCGAAGCGGGATTCCATAATGTCGCCGTCCTGGAGCACATTGTCGGACACCAAAAGGCCTCCGGGCTCCAAAAGCCGCAGCACATCCGGAAGAAAATGGATATACTGCCCCTTGGCCGCGTCCATAAAGATAAAATCATAGCTTCCCGTAAGCCTGCTTAGGATTTCTGCGGCGTCCCCTTCCAGGAAGGTAATCTGCTTCTCCCGTCCGGCCCGCCGGAAGTTCTCCTTTGCCACAGGAATCCGTTTCTCATACTTCTCAATCGTCGTAAGGCGCATATCCCGCGGCCCGTATTCGCACATCAGAAGCGCGGAAAAGCCTACGGCTGTCCCTACCTCCAGGACCGCTTTCGGCTTCTTTGCTGCGAGCAGCGTCTTAAGAAGGCTCTGCATCTCCTGGCGTATGATCGGCACGCAGGCCTCCTTCGCTTCTCTCTCTATCTGATTCAAAAACTCCGTATTGCCTCTGTCAAGCGAGTTGATATAGGCTGTCGTTCTCTCTGCTGTTATCACTTATGCTTCTTCCTCTTGCTGCTCCCAGGGCAGCTCCACCTCTTCGCCGGACATGACCGCCATCAGCTCCCTGGGCTTCATGGCGGTGGAAAGCGTATACTCTCCCGGCTGCATGGTATCTGAATATTTTGAACAGAGAATCTGAAGATAGAAAAGCTTCCAGTCCTCCACCAGGCCCTCGTCCTCCATCAGCCTGGCGATATCCATGGCCGAAGCGCCCTCCGGCACCGTCACAGGAATCGTCCTGCCAGGCGCCTCGTCGAGAGCCTCCTCCTCAAACACGGCATGGCCGTACTCGTAGGCGACGCTTCCAATCCGCAGAAGCGCCACCACCAGCGCGGCAAAAATGACGATTTTTAAAGCTATGGATACGACTGTTAAAGCTGCTTTCTTTGTATTCATCTTCCGTCCCCTATACTTCCATGATAATAGGCAGGATCATCGGATCGCGTTTCGTCCTCTTCCAGATCAGATCCCGCAGGGCGTCCCGGGTGACATTCTTAAGCTTGCCCCAGTCGGATACGCCTTTATGCAGACAGTCTGTCACGGCCTCCTCCACGACAGCCCGCGCCTCTTCCATCAGGTCTTCGGATTCCCTCACATAGACAAAGCCTCTGGAGACAATGTCCGGGCCGGCCAGAAGCTGGTTGCTGTATTTCTCCAGTGTCATGACCACAATCATGATGCCGTCTTCGGCCAGGTGCTGCCTGTCTCTGAGAACGATATTTCCCACGTCGCCCACGCCCAGGCCGTCTACCAGGATCGCTCCGGTATGCACATGATCCACGACCTTCGCGCTGTCCGCGCCCAGCTCCAGCACATCGCCGGAGGAAAGCAGGAAAATATTCTCCTTCTCGATTCCCAGGCTGCGGGCCAGATCCGCCTGCGCCTTCAGGTGACGGTATTCGCCGTGCACCGGGATGGCGTATTTCGGCCGCACCAGGGAGTAGATCAGCTTAATCTCCTCCTGGCAGGCATGGCCGGACACATGGGTATCCTGGAAAATCACGTCCGCTCCCTTCATGGAAAGCTCGTTGATCACCCTGGAGACCGCCTTCTCGTTTCCGGGAATCGCTTTGGAGCTGAAAATCACCGTGTCGCCCGGCTTAATCTGTACCTTCTTGTGAATATTCGCCGCGATTCTGGAAAGAGCCGCCATGGACTCTCCCTGGCTTCCCGTGGTAATCAGAACCACCTGGTCGTCCGGATAATTCTTCATCTGCTCGATATCAATCAGAGTCTTGTCAGGGATCGTAAGATATCCCAGCTCCGAAGCCGTCGTGATCACATTGACCATGCTGCGGCCCTCGATCACGACCTTTCTTCCGTACTTATACGCCGAATTGATGATCTGGCGGACACGGTCCACGTTGGACGCGAAGGTCGCGATAATAATGCGGGAATTCCGGTGCTCGGACATGATATTGTCAAAGGCCTTTCCCACCGTCCGCTCGGACATGGTAAAGCCCGGCCGCTCCGCGTTCGTGCTGTCGCACATCAGAGCCAGCACGCCCTTCTTTCCGATCTCACCGAAGCGCTGCAGGTCGATGGCGTCTCCGAATACCGGCGTATAATCCACCTTAAAGTCTCCCGTATGCACCACGATGCCCGCCGGGCAGTAGATCGCCAGGGCAGAAGCGTCCACGATGCTGTGGTTCGTCTTGATGAACTCGATCCGGAAAGCGCCCAGATTGATGGACTGTCCGTGCTGGATCACCTTTCTCTTGACCCGGTTCAGAAGCTCATGCTCCCGCAGTTTATGCTCAATCAGGCCGATGGTCAGCTTGGTGGCGTAGATCGGCACGTTAATCTCCTTCAATACATAGGGAAGCGCACCGATGTGATCCTCATGTCCGTGGGTAATGACGAAGCCCTTCACCTTCTCAATATTCTCCTTCAGATAGGTGATGTCCGGGATCACAAGATCGATGCCCAGCATGTCATCCTCCGGGAAGGAAAGGCCGCAGTCTACCACAACAATACTGTCCTCGAACTCAAAGGCAGTAATGTTCATTCCGATCTGCTCCAGTCCGCCCAGAGGAATGATCCGCAATTTTGAATTGTTAATATTTCTCAA
>CALWBB010000178.1 GCA_944375885.1 uncultured Merdimonas sp. | reverse complement strand
ATCAAGAATCACCCGGATCTGAACGCCACCATGCCGGAGGAAAATGTGCTGCGTAAGTACACCCATGTAAATCTCGGTATGGCGGTTGATACGCCGAAGGGCCTTTTTGTTCCGACGATTTTCCACGCGGACGAGATGAGCCTGGCGGAGATCAGCGTGGAGGCGAAACGCGTGGCCAAGCTCTGCCAGGAAGGAAAGGCGACACCGGATCTGCTGGCAGGAGCTACCTTTACCGTATCCAACGTGGGCTCCCTTGGTGTCGAGATGTTCACGCCGATCATCAACCCGCCGCAGGTAGGCATCCTGGGCGTATGCGGAACCATCACCCGCATTAAGGAAGTGAACGGAGAGATTAAACCCTATCAGGCGATGCCGCTGTGCCTTACCTACGATCACAGAGCCGTGGACGGTTCCCCGGCCTCCCGCTTCATGAAGGAGCTGTGCAGCGCGCTGGAGAATTTCCCGCTTCTGATGATGAAATAATGATGAAATAAAGGAACTGTAAATCACACGGGCCCGCAGCCTGTGAACGAAATAAAAAAGGAGATAAAAAACATGCCAAAGTCATTATTTGTTGATCCGGACAAAATGCGCGCTGAAGGAAAAATCACGTTTAAAGATATTCCGATCAACGTGTACAAGAAATCCGTACAGGAGGAGCTGGACGAAGGAAACTTTACGAAAGAGGATCTGATCCGTATTTTCCGCGATATGACCATCTGCCGTGAGTTCGAGGATATGCTGAACCAGATTAAGACACAGGCGAAATACGCCGACGTAGAGACTACATATCCCGGCCCCGCCCATCTGTCCCTGGGACAGGAGGCGGCAGCCGTAGGAGAGGCTTATCTTCTTGGGAAGGAAGATTTCACCTTCGGAAGCCACAGAAGCCACAGCGAGATTCTGGCGAAGGGACTTTCCTGTATCCAGAAGCTGGAGGACAAGGAGCTTCTCGACATCATGGAGAATTTCCTTGGCGGCAAGACGCTCAAGGCTATCAAGACTGCCAGCAAGGCAGAGGGAGATGTAAAAGAGCTGGCAATCGAATTCCTGGTATACGGCGCTCTGGCTGAGCTGTTTGCCCGCGAAAATGGTTTCCACATGGGACTGGGCGGCTCCATGCACGCCTTCTTCCTGCCCTTCGGAATTTACCCGAACAACGCTCTGGTGGGCGGCTCCGCAACCATCGCTACAGGCGCGTCCCTGTTCAAGAAATGCAACGACAAGGAAGGCGTGGTAGTGGCGAACTTAGGAGACGGCTCCATGGGACGCGGACCTGTCTGGGAGGCTCTTTCCTTTGCGACCATGGATCAGTACCGTACCCTCTGGGAGGACGGAAGAAAGGGCGGCCTGCCGCTGATCTTCAATATCAATAACAACTCCTACGGCATGGGCGGCCAGACCTGCGGCGAGACTATGGGCTACGGCGAGCTGGCCCGTATGGGAGCAGGCGTGACCGAGAGCCAGCTTTATGCAGAGCGTGTGGACGGCTACAATCCGCTGGCTGTGATCGACGCTTACCGCCGTAAGCTTCCGCTGGTGAAGAGCGGCGAAGGCCCGGTATTCCTGGATGTAGTAACTTATCGTCTGCTGGGACACTCCACCTCCGACCAGAACGCTTACCGCACCAAGGAAGAGATCGAGGCCTGGAGGGCGCAGGATCCGCTGGTAACCTACCGCAAGGCCCTGGTAGAGGCCGGCGTAGCGGATGACAGCGTATTTGAGGAGATCTGGGCGAAGACCAAGGAAAGAATGGCCCGCATCTGCCGCCTGGCAGCCGACAAGGAAGCCTCCCCGTATCTGGATTTCGACAAGGATCCGGGCATTGTAGAGCGCGTGATGTTCAGCAACGGCCACCAGCGCAATATGGATCCGGGAAGAGAGCCTTCCGTAACGGGGCCGAAGGAAAGCTGCAAACGCTACATGGATATCCAGAAGAAGATCCGCACCCACTATATGGACGGACAGGAAGTAAGCTCCATGAAGCGCTACAATATCCGTGACGCCATCTTTGAGCCCATGCTGAACAAATATTATGAGGATCCGACACTGATCGCTTACGGTGAGGATGTGCGTGACTGGGGCGGCGCTTTCGCTGTATACCGCGGATTTACGGATGTAATTCCCTACTCCAGGCTGTTCAACTCCCCGATTTCCGAGTCTGCCATCGTAGGCACCGGCGTGGGCTACACCATCAGCGGCGGCCGCGCTGTCATCGAGCTGATGTACGCGGACTTTATCGGATGCTGCGGCGATGAGATTTTCAACCAGATGGCGAAATGGCAGGCCATGAGCGCGGGAATTCTGAAGATGCCGCTGATCCTGCGTGTATCTGTGGGCTCCAAGTACGGCGCTCAGCACTCTCAGGACTGGACCTCCATGTGTGCCCATGTGCCGGGACTGAAGGTCTGCTTCCCGGCTACCCCGTATGAGGCGAAGGGCCTGATGCAGGCTGCCTTAAACGGCACCGACCCGGTTGTGTTCTTCGAGAGCCAGAGAATTTATGATGTGGGCGAGAAGTTCCATGAAGGCGGCGTCCCCAAGGAAGAGTATGAGATTGCCTTCGGCGATGTGGACGTGATCACCAAGGGATCCGACGTGACGATTCTTTCCATCGGAGCGACCCTGTACCGTGCGTACGACGCGGTGAAGGAGCTGAAGGAGAAATATGGCGTATCCGCAGAGCTTATCAACCTGCACAGCCTGGTTCCGCTGGATTACACCAAGATCCTGGAGTCAGTGAAGAAGACCGGCAAGGTAGTGCTGGCCTCCGACGCCTGCGCGAGAGGAAGCTTCCTGGACGAGGTGGCGAAGAATATCACAGAGCTTGCCTTCGACTACCTGGATGCACCGCCTGCAGTGGTTGGCGCTCAGAACTGGATCACACCGCCCTTCGAGTACGACAAGTATTTCTTCCCGCAGAAGGAGTGGATCCTGGATGCGATCAACGAGAAGATTATGCCGCTTAAGGGCTACACTCCGGTGACGAATGTGACGGCCGAGGAGCAGCTGAGAAAGCTGAAGCTGGGTGTGTAAGAAAAACGGCAGCCAGAACAGAATGAAAAAATAAGCTGAGAGAACAGAAGGCCCCGGATGCCGGAAAGCATCCGGGGCCTTCTGAAAGCAGGAATACAGGAGGAGGATATGGGCGAAAAGCATAATTATTTCATACAGACCGATACATGGAATCCCTGGCGCAACCTGGCCGCAGAGAAATATCTGGCCGATCAGATCGGTGAGGGCGAGGTTCTCCTCTATCTCTGGCAGAATGATCACACGGTAGTGATAGGGAGGAACCAGAATGCCATCCGGGAGTGCCGGGCGCAGCTTCTGGAAGAAGAAGGCGGTTTCCTTGCCCGCCGGACTACGGGAGGCGGGGCAGTCTATCAGGATCTGGGAAACCTCTGTTTTACCTTTATCGCCTCCCCAGAGCGCTACAATCTGGAAAAACAGCTGGGAGTCATCCAGGCGGCCTGCCGGAAATTCGGCATTGAGACACGGTTCTCCGGGCGCAACGATGTGATTACGGAGGACGGCTTCAAATTTTCCGGGAATGCCTTTTCCAAAACCTCCCGCTGCAGCATCCAGCACGGAACCCTGATGATCGATGTGGATGTTTCCAGGCTTGGGCGTTATCTGACGCCATCCAAAGAGAAGATGAAGGCCAAGGGCGTGAAATCCGTCCAGTCCCGGGTCTGCAATCTGAAAGAATTGAATCCAGGGATTACGGTGGAAGCCATGCGCCAGGCCCTGAAAGAAAGTTTTTTCGAGATCTATGGAGATTTCACAGAGCTTGATCCGGCGCAGCTTGAAAACCAGGAAGTGGAGGAGACATGCAGGCTTTATTCCTCTTGGGAGTGGTGCTATGGCAAGTCCCCGGAGTGCGAGACTTCTTACAGCCGCCGTTTTGGCTGGGGAGAGTTGGAGATCTGGCTAAAACTCTACAAAATGTACATCAGCGGCATTAAGGTATATTCAGACGCCTTGGATGTGGAGCTGCCTGGAATACTGGAGAGGATTTTTCTAGGGAAACGGTATGATCTGGCGGACTTGGATCTGGAACAGGAGACTGCTGGCTGCAAAGCTGAGCAGAGACAGAAGATAAAGGAGGCTGCAGACTGGCTGTCCGGTCTGTGGCAGGAATAAGAGAGCCGTCCGGGCGCTTATATAAGAAAGCCGTCCGGGCGCTTTTTCCTTGACAGGCCCTGAATCTATATTATAATACAGACAGGAAAATATAAGATCTGTGAAATACAGAAAACAGATTACAAAAGCTTAGGCGGGGGGAAATGGAAGATGAGTCTGGTTAAGAAGAAAATATTTCATTTGGCAGGAATATATGTGGCCTTGATTGCTTTGTTTGCAGCGCTGCTGTGGCTGCTTCAGCTTATCCCGAACAGCTGGATGACGGAGGCACAGGAAAGCTTCCAGCATGTATGGGGAGATGAGTATATAGAGGGAGGCTATCCGTCTCCCATGTTTGCGACGGGACAGTCGGATTTGGATATTTATACGGATAGTGCAATGTATAAGCGGCTGACGGCGGACGAAGGGATGACGGCCTTGGAAGCTGCCATGGATATGCAGGATTACCCGCGCTATTGGCATGGATATCTGACCGTGCTGAAGCCTTTAAGCATTTTCTTTACCTACCGGGAAATCCGCTATATCAATATGTTTATTGTCAATATCCTGTTAGCCGCCGTGGCAATTATGCTTTATAAGCATACAGGAAGGCAGGGGAGACTGTCCGAAAACTAAGATGAATGTTCATCGAAATTAAGATTGAGCCACTCTTATGAGTGTTCAATAT
>CALWBB010000177.1 GCA_944375885.1 uncultured Merdimonas sp. | reverse complement strand
TCTCACTGCCGCTTATCACCAGACAAATTTTCTCCCGGAAAACGCGGATTAATTCTTATAGTACTTGTCGAGTATCTTCGTATCCACGCGGTCGAGCTCTTCTCTTGGCAGCATGCCAAGAAGCTCCCAGCCGATGTCCAGCGTCTCCTCGATGGTGCGGTTTTCCTCCGGGCCCTGGCCCACGAAGCGGGACTCAAAGGCCTTTCCAAATTCCAGGTATTTCTTGTCAATGGGCGACAGCTCGTCCTCACCGATGACGGAGGCCAGGGCTCTGGCGTCTCCCACCTTGGCGTAAGAGGAGAAGAGCTGGTTGGCCAGGTCCTGATGATCCTCGCGGGTGAAGCCCTCGCCGATGCCGTCTTTCATAAGCCTCGACAGGGACGGCAGCACGCTCACAGGCGGATAGATAGCCTGGCCGTGCAGCTCACGGTCCAGTACAATCTGGCCTTCCGTGATGTAGCCTGTCAGGTCCGGGATCGGATGGGTGATGTCATCGTTGGGCATGGTCAGGATCGGGATCTGGGTCACGGATCCCTTGACGCCCTCCACGATGCCGGCGCGCTCATAGAGGGCCGCCAGTTCGCTGTATAAGTAGCCCGGATAACCCTTTCTCGAAGGGATCTCTCCTTTGGAGGAGGAGACCTCACGCATGGCCTCCGCGAAGGAAGTCATATCCGTCAGAATGACCAGGATATGCATATTGCACTCAAAGGCCAGGTACTCGGCGGCCGTCAGAGCCACCTTGGGCGTAATCAGACGCTCTACCACCGGGTCGTTTGCCAGGTTCAGGAACATGGCCACGTGCTCGAAGGCGCCGCTCTCGTCAAAGGCACGGCGGAAGAAATCCGCCACGTCATGTTTGACGCCCATGGCGGCAAACACGATACCGAACTGCTCGTCAGAATCCTCTCCCAGAGACGCCTGCTTCACCAGCTGGGCCGCCAGCTGATCGTGGGGAAGGCCGTTGCCGGAAAAAATCGGCAGCTTCTGGCCGCGGATCAGGGTGGTCAGGCCGTCGATGGCGGAAAAGCCCGTCCGGATGTAGTTGCGGGGGTATTCCCGCATAACCGGATTCAAGGGCTGCCCATTTACATTCCGGTGTATATCGGACACGATCTCGCCCAGGCCGTCGATGGGCTGTCCCAAGCCGTTAAAGGTACGGCCCAGGATCTCCGGGGAGAGGGCGATCTCCATGGGATGGCCGGTCAGCTTCGTATGGGTGTTGCGAAGGGACATGTTGTCCGTACCGCCGAACACCTGGATGACCGCCTTATCCTTATAGCACTCGATAATGCGCCCCAGCTCTTTCTTTTTCCCGTCTACCGTGATCTCCACAATCTCCTCATAGGATGCGTTCTGGACGCCTTCCAGGGCGATCAGAGGGCCATTGATTTCACTTAAGCCTAAATATTCAATTGCCATATCTATTCCTCCCCTTATGCGTTCTTTTCCAGTACGTGATTATAGAAATCGTCAATCGCTTTTTTATAGTCGTCAAACATGTCCAGCCGATCGTTGGGCACATCGTATTTGATGGCGATGACCTTCTCGAAGATATTCTCGGCCTTCAGCACAGACATGGGCATTCCCATGGTGATAAGCGCTTTGGATCTGTCGTAGAGATAGAGGATCGTCTCCATCATCTTCATCTGCTTCTCCATGGGCACGCAGGTATCCTCCGGATGGAAGGCGTTCTGCTGCAGGAAGCCCAGGCGCACCACTCTGGAAATCTCCAGCACCAGCTTCTGGTCGTCCGGAAGCACGTCGCTTCCGATGAGCTTTACGATCTCCATCAGGCTGCTCTCCTGATTCAGGATTACCATCAGCCGGTTTCGGCAGTCCATGAAATCCTTCGCCACATGATCCTTGTACCAGGGCGCCAGGTCAGAGATATACTCGCTGTAGCTGGTCAGCCAGTGAATAGCCGGATAATGGCGTGCATAGGCCAGGGACTTGTCCAGTCCCCAGAAGCAGCGCACGAAACGCTTCGTATTCTGGGTCACAGGCTCAGAGAAATCGCCTCCCTGGGGAGACACGGCTCCGATGATGGAGACGCTTCCCTCGGTGCCGTTTAAGTTCATCATCATGCCGGCGCGCTCATAGAACGCCGACAGGCGGGAAGCCAGGTAAGCCGGGAAACCTTCCTCAGCGGGCATCTCCTCCAGACGGCCGGACAGTTCACGCAGAGCCTCTGCCCAGCGGGAGGTGGAGTCTGCCATAATAGCTACGTCGTAGCCCATGTCACGGTAATACTCCGCCAGGGTCACGCCGGTGTAAATGCTCGCCTCACGGGCCGCCACAGGCATGTTCGAGGTATTCGCGATCAGCACGGTCCGATCCATCAAAGGATTTCCGGTCTTTGGGTCTACCAGCTTGGAGAAGTCCTCCAGTACCTGGGTCATCTCGTTGCCGCGCTCGCCGCAGCCGATGTAAATAATAATGTCCGCGTCAGACCATTTCGCAATCTGGTGCTGGGTCATAGTCTTTCCTGTACCGAAACCGCCCGGGATAGCCGCCGTGCCTCCCTTCGCGATGGGAAACAGGGTATCCAGGATACGCTGTCCCGTAACCAGAGGCTTTGTCGCCGGATAGCGCTTTCTTGTGGGTCTGGGAATCCGAATGGGCCATTTCTGGGTCATGGTCAGCTCCTTCTCGGAGCCGTCCTCCAGCTGGATCACAGCGATCGTATCGCAGATAGTATACTGCCCGTCCGGCATCACCTTGACCAGCGTTCCCTCCATGTCCGGGGGAACCATTACCTTATGGACGATGGCATGGGTCTCCTGCACCTCGCAGAGGATCGTACCGCCTCTTACGCGGTCTCCCGCCTTTACCGTCATATGTGCGTCCCAGAGTTTCGTCTTGTCCAGGGAGTCCACGACGGTGCCCCGGGTGATGTAAGCCCCTCCGGCCTTCGCGATCTCGCTTAAGGGACGCTCGATTCCATCAAAAATATTGCTGAGAATTCCGGGAGCCAGCACGACGGAGATGGCGTCTCCGGTTGCCTCTACGATCTCACCAGGCTTAATCCCGGTGGTCTCCTCGAACACCTGGACCGTCGTCCTGTCCTTGGTCAGGCCGATGACCTCGCCCACCAGCTTTTCCCGGCCCACGTAGACCATCTCTGACATCTTAAAGCCCGTATTCCCCTCCAGGTAAATGACGGGGCCATTGATTCCATAGATCACGCCTGTTCTATTCATGAGCCGCCCCTCCCTTTAACTGAAAGCTTTCCTTTGCCTCTTCCAGCTTGCTCTCAAAGGAATTGTCAATCAGGATATTTCTCGCAGGCAGAACCGCCCGGGTGCCGCCCAGGAAGGAATAGGTGCTGACGTTCACGGGGGCGCCTACCTCCGCCTCAATGCTGTACTGGTACTGGGCGTCAGAAGGATCGATATAGAGGAGCACTTCCTCGCCCCCCGCAAATTCCCGGGCCTCCCGAAGCTGCTTTACCAGCATCTGATGGTATTCCCGCGTCTCAAAGAAACGGGCCAGCCTGTCCTTAACCTCCACAAAGAGCTTCTCCTTAAGTTCCGACTGACGTCTGCTTAAGGTTCTCTTAATCTCTATCTGTGCTTCGGAAAACTGCTTATTATTCTGCCCTACCAGGCGCACGGTCTCCGTCTTGATCTCCAGATCCGCCTGGCGCTTTTTCTTTTCCTGATGCTCCTGAAAAATCTTTTCCAGGGCCTCTCGGTATTCGCGAAGCATGGTGTTGCTTTTATTTCTTGCCTCTTCCATGGCATACATGGTAAAATGCTGCAGTTTTTCTTCTGTCGTCATCGCGTTCCACCTTCCTTCTTCCTGTTACAGTTTCACTCCTATCGCCTCATTGACATAAGAAGTGATAAAGTTCTCCTCCCTGGTCGTGCCGTGACGGTCAGGAATCTCAATGAGAAGGGGCAGGCTGCGGCTTAAGCGGACTTCGTCGATGAGATCTGGGAACTCCCGGCCGAATTTCTCCGTCAGAATGATGACGGCGACCTCCTTATCCGCCAGCACGCGGTCGAGTTCATTCTTAAGCTCCTCCCGCTCGTGAACCACAGCGCCCTCGATGCCTGCCAGGCGCATCCCTGTGCAGGTATCCACATTATCACTTATCAGATACATCTTCATAGGAATTCCTTCCTTTCAGGCTGAACTTATAACTGTCCAAGAATCATGAAGGAGATGATAAGGCCGTACAGAGCGATACCTTCGGCCATGGCTACGAAGATCATGGACTTACCGAAGATGCTCTGATCCTCGCTGATAGCTCCCAGAGCCGCGCTGGCGGAAGACGCTACCGCGATACCGGAGCCGATGCCGGAAAGGCTCGTCGCCAGGGCCGCCGCGATATAGCCAAGTCCGGAGGACAGGCCGCCGGAAGCCGCGCCGGAGGCCGCCACGTCTGCCGCCGCCTCAGCCGCCTGTACGCTGCCCGCGCCGCCTAAGGACAGGATAGAAGCCAGAGCCAGGGTTCCAAAGAAGAAGAAGCAGTTGCACGCCAGCGATCTCTTATAACGCTTACGGCTCTTCTCTCCCAGGAAATATGCGCCAAAAGGAACGATAATGCTTAAGATTAATGCTGCAACTAATAATACTCTCACTACCATAGACATTTCATTTTCCTCCTAAATTCACTTTTGTAATGTGCTTGCTTTCTTACATTTATTTTTTCAGTTCATAAGGGTGGAACGCATGTCCCGTTCCCTTATAGAAACGGCTGAACAGCTCATAGTACTCAAGCCTCAGCACCTGGATGCCGACGATCAGGCCCTCCATGGCGCACACGAACGCGTTTCCAAGGACGATGATCAGCCAGTTGCCGCTGCCGCCCTCCGTAAA
>CALWBB010000176.1 GCA_944375885.1 uncultured Merdimonas sp. | reverse complement strand
GGCTGCACGGCGGAGATCTTCGTGAAGTTCGTGCAGATGCTAAAGGACAGGGATATCACGGATCTGAACGGTGTCAACCAGATGAGCGCCCTGGACAAAGAGGCAGTCAAAAAGCTTCCCAGCCATCACGTGATTCTGCTGGCGAAGAACGAGATTGGCCGCGTGAATCTGTACCGGATGGTGTCCTGGTCCCACCTGGACTATTATTCCAGGGTGCCAAGGATTCCCAAAAGCGTGCTGCAAAAGCACCGGGAGGGCCTGATCATCGGCTCGGCCTGCGAGGCCGGAGAGCTGTACCAGGCGCTGGTGCGCTCCGCTCCGGAGGAGGAGATCGCGAGGCTTGTCAATTTCTATGACTATCTGGAGATCCAGCCCCTGGGCAACAATGAATTTATGCTGCGGGGGGAGCGGCCCACCTTTGAGTCAAAAGAGGATCTGATCCGGCTCAATAAGCGGATCGTCGCCTTGGGCGAGCAGTTCCATAAGCCCGTAGTGGCCACCTGCGACGTCCATTTCCTGAATCCGGAGGACGAGGTCTACCGCCGTATCATCATGGCCGGAAAGGGTTTCAAGGACGCGGACGAGCAGGCGCCCCTCTATCTTCGGACTACCGAAGAGATGCTGGCGGAATTCGAGTACCTGGGAAGCGACAAGGCCTGGGAGGTGGTGGTGGGCAACACGAACAAGATTGCCGACATGATCGAGCGGATCTCTCCGGTGCGCCCGGATAAGTGCCCGCCCGTCATCGAAAATTCCGATCAGACCCTCCGGGACATCTGTTATGAGAGGGCCCACTCCATTTACGGGGAGGAGCTTCCGGAGGTGGTGGTAAGCCGCCTGGAAAAGGAGCTTCATTCCATCATCTCCAACGGTTTCGCGGTCATGTATATCATCGCCCAGAAGCTGGTGTGGAAGTCCAACGACGACGGCTATCTGGTGGGATCGAGAGGTTCGGTCGGCTCCTCCTTTGTGGCGACCATGGCGGGAATCACAGAGGTCAACCCCCTGCCGCCCCATTATTACTGTCCCTCCTGCCACTACAGTGATTTCGAGTCAGAGGAGGTAAAAAAATATGCGGGGGCGGCGGGCTGCGATATGCCGGACAAGGCCTGTCCGGCCTGCGGCGCTCCCCTTAAGAAGGACGGCTTTGACATTCCCTTTGAGACCTTCCTGGGCTTCAAGGGGGACAAGGAGCCGGATATCGACCTGAATTTCTCCGGCGATTACCAGTCCAAGGCCCACAAGTACACGGAGGTCATCTTCGGAAAGGGCCAGACCTTCCGGGCCGGGACCATCGGCACCCTGGCGGACAAGACGGCCTTTGGCTATGTGAAAAACTATTACGAGGAGCGGGGCCAGCACAAGCGCACCTGCGAGATCGACCGGATCGTCCAGGGCTGCGTGGGCGTGCGGCGCTCCACCGGCCAGCATCCCGGCGGCATCGTGGTGCTGCCCCACGGGGAGGAGATCCACTCCTTCACGCCGATCCAGCACCCGGCCAACGATATGACGACGGACATCATCACGACCCATTTTGACTACCATTCCATCGACCACAACCTGCTGAAGCTGGACATTCTCGGGCACGATGATCCGACCATGATCCGTATGCTGGAGGATCTGACCGGCATCGACGCCAAGACGATTCCCCTGGACGATCCGAAGGTCATGTCCCTGTTTAAAAATACGGAGGCCCTGGGAATCAGCCCGGAGGATATCGACGGCTGCCCCTTAGGCTGCCTTGGCATCCCGGAGTTCGGCACAGACTTTGTAATCCAGATGGTGGTGGACGCCAAGCCCCAGTCCTTTTCGGATCTCATCCGGATTTCCGGCCTGTCCCACGGTACAGACGTGTGGCTGAACAACGCCCAGCGCTTCATCAAGGAGGGCAAGGCGACCATTTCCACCGCCATCTGTACCCGTGACGATATTATGCTGTACCTGATCCAGATGGGCGTGGAGCCCAGCCTGTCCTTCACCATCATGGAGAGCGTGCGAAAAGGCAAGGGCCTAAAGCCTGAGTGGATCGAAGCGATGAAGGCGGCGGGCGTGGAGGACTGGTACATCGAGTCCTGCACCCTGATCAAGTATATGTTCCCCAAGGCCCATGCGGCGGCTTACGTCATGATGGCCTGGCGCATCGCCTACTGCAAGATCAATTATCCGCTGGCCTATTATGCGGCCTATTTCAGCATCCGCGCCTCGGCCTTCAGCTATGAGCTCATGTGCCAGGGGAAGGAGCGGCTGGCCTATTACATGGCGGATTACAAGCGGCGCAGCGATTCCCTGTCCAAGAAGGAGCAGGATACCATGAAGGACATGCACATCGTCCAGGAGATGTACGCCCGGGGCTTTGAGTTCTGGCCCATCGACATCTATAAGGCGAAGGCCCATCACTTCCAGATCATCGACGGAAAGCTGATGCCGGCCCTAAGCACCATCGAGGGCCTGGGAGACAAGGCGGCGGACCAGCTGTACGAGGCGGCAAAGGACGGGCCCTTCCTGTCCAAGGACGATCTGCGCACCCGCAGCAAGCTGTCCAAGACCGTGGTGGATCTTATGGGCGATCTGGGGCTTCTGGGCGACCTGCCGGAGTCCAACCAGCTGTCGTTGTTTGATTTTGTGTAAGAGGAGAGAGGCTATGCAGGCAAAGAAAAATATATTTTTAATCGGATTCATGGGAGCGGGGAAAAGTACGGTCGCCCGCTACCTGCACAGCCATCACGGCATGGAATGGCTGGAGATGGACAAGGAGATCGAAAAGAGAGAAGGCATGACCATCTCTGAGATTTTCCGCCGGAAGGGGGAAGAGTATTTCCGGGAGCTGGAGACGAGGCTGCTTTTGTCCCTGGAAAACCGGAGCAATACGGTAGTTTCCTGTGGGGGCGGCGTTCCCCTGCGCTCCTGCAATGTGGAGGCCATGAAAAAGAGCGGAATCGTCGTCTACCTTGCGGCCCGGCCGGAGACGATTCTGGAGCGGGTGAAGGACAGCCACGACCGCCCGCTGCTGGAGGGCCACAAGGATGTGGCGTATATCGAGGGGCTCCTTGAGAAGCGCCTGGGGAAATACGACGCAGCGGCGGATGTGCAGATCGCCACGGACGGCCGCAGGGCGGCAGAGATCGGAGAAGAGATTTACGCGCTCTTGTTAAGTAAAGATAAAGGATGTAAAGAGAATGTTATGTAAATCATCTGGTTTGCGCGGACGGTTCGTTTTTTTGGGTAAATAGGCGAAAAAGCGGCCTGGAATCCTGAAATGATTGGCGAAGTTAGTGATAGACAACCGGGAAAGTTTAGAGTATGATAAGAAAGGCGGTGTAAAAGGGTTTACGATATGGCCGCAAGACATGCGGCACTGATTCAGGAGGATAAGGTATTGAGAAAGAAATCACACATTTCGCTTGCGCAGTATATTGTAAAGGACATGGATGTACCGGTGATGGTGGATCATCGGAAGGCATTTTATCTGGGAAGCATCCTGCCGGACTGCAAGCCTTCATTTCTGACACAGAAGCACGAGTTCGAGGGAACCTTCGATATAGTGAGGGAACGGATTTTTGATCTGTCATTGGACGCAGAGCTGATCCTGAACAATGCCCGTGTATTTATGAGAAGGCTTGGCGAGGTGATTCATTATATCGCAGACTATTTTACTTATCCTCATAACCAGATTTATGAGGGGTCGCTGAAAGATCACTGTGTCTATGAGAAGGAATTGAAATTCCGTCTCCGCGAATACGTGCGCAGCGGCGAAGCTTTCCGCAACCGGATTGATGTAAGAAAGTTCGAGACGCCGGAAGCGGTGTGCAGTTTTATCCGCGGCGCTCATGCAGAGTATCTGGAGAGAAAGCATGGGGTGAAGGAAGACTGTGAATTTATCGTCCGCATCTGCCATCAGGTAGTTCAGGCGGTTCTGGCCCTGGCGAACCGGGCGCTGGGAATAGAGATGACAAAAAAGCTGTGCCTGGCGTAAGCAAAGCGGGCCGGTTGAAAAATGAAACGATAAAAGAGGATGTGCATGATCAGAATGGTGCGCATTCTTTTTTTTGTGCGCTGATTTTGCGCACTGCGTTCGGCATGCAGCCGCGGGCCCCATATAAGCGGACAGTTTACTAGGCAGATTTTCAAAGAATCCGGAAGAATGGCCAGGAAAGAGACACGTTATTTTTAGGTTTTCAGGGTAAAATAAGAGAAAAATAAGAATGACAAGGAGAAGTCAGTACGCCGTCAGCAGCGCGAATTCCATGATTGCGGCTCTGAATCAGTTTTTGAGTTTCCTGGAGCTGGAAAAACTGAAATTGAAGCAGTTTCGGGTACAGAGGGCAGATATTGAGCGCAAGCACCACTGCCCTGACCGGAACAGAAGACAGCCAGACCATAAGCTTTGGTGATTTCACGTTTACAGCTGCGGGAACCTACACCTTTACTGTGACAGAAACGACGACCACAGATGTAACAGGCTGGACCTATGATAATCAGCCAAAGACTATCATAGTCTCCGTAACGGATGCGGCATCGAATCATGGCCCTGCGGTAGTCGCAGAAGGCACCAATGACGCTGACGGAAGCATCATATTTGAGGATATCAATTATGAGATCACGCAGATGCTGAAGGGTTTATAAAGAACCGGAAAAGGGTACATCGGGTTCTGGCAGATCTTCAAATCCGGCTCCGGTACAGGCTGTGCATTCAGCTCAGACAGGTGATTCTTCACCGGCCGCGTTTAACTTAAATACCCCGCCGGGGAGACTGTCTAAAGCAGCCTCTTTCGGCGGGGATACTTTTACTCTGTAGATTTTGAAATTATTTCAGCAGGGAAGAGGGTACATAGCCCTGGAGCTCCTGTCCG
>CALWBB010000175.1 GCA_944375885.1 uncultured Merdimonas sp. | reverse complement strand
GAGAAGAAAAATGGGATTGATTGAGAATTTAAAAAAGTTATTCATGGGTACACCGGCTATATTTTAGCCGGTGTAAAGCTCGTGAACTCAGCCGGAAGGCTGAACTGTTACAAAAAAATTATCCGAAGCAAGACCACAAGTTGACTTTTACTTTTGAATAACGTATACTCATAACGGAAGTTATGGACAATAAAAGAAGGATGGCTGCGGTCATCCTTTTTTCGTAGCGAAAGGATAAGAAACGTGATGAAACCCGATACAAACATTTTAAACTATATATTTGATTTTGAAAAACTGACGAATCAATATACGTTCATACCGTAAAAGCATTAGAATATTTGAAGAAAGCAGGGGCGCTGCATGACAAGTCAACAACAGGAAATGATTGAGTATACGACTCAGGAAGTAATTGAATATCTGATAGAAGATTATGGACTTTCTATGGAACAGGCGATGGATCGGTTTTACATGTCAGATTGCTTTGAAAAACTGAGTGATACAGAAACCGGACTTTATTTGGAAGGCTCTGCCTATATTTATGAAATGTTGAAAAAAGAGTTTAAAAAGAAAGAAAAAGGAAAAAAGCTTGCGTTAAGCGACGAAATTTTACTGAGCATAGACAAACCGGCCCGCTATCTGGGCAACGAGATCAATGCTGTCTATAAGGATAAAGATCAGGTGGATGTGCGCTTCTGTATGTGCTTCCCGGACGTCTATGAGATTGGCATGTCCCATCTGGGAATCCAGATTCTCTATGATATGTTCAACCAGCGGGAGGATGTCTGGTGCGAGCGCGTCTATTCTCCATGGGTAGATCTGGACCGGGTGCTTCGGGAGAGAAGGATCCCGCTCTTTGCCCTGGAATCCCAGGATCCGGTGCGGGATTTTGATTTCCTGGGGATTACCCTACAGTATGAGATGTGCTATACCAACGTCCTCCAGGTGCTGGATTTAAGCGGCATTCCCTTAAACGCCGCAGAGCGCACCTGGGAGGATCCCATCGTCATCGGCGGCGGTCCCTGCGCGGTGAATCCGGAGCCTTTGGCGGAGTTTTTCGATCTCTTTTATATCGGGGAAGGGGAGACTTCCTATTTTGCTCTGATTGACGCTTACAAGGAGGTGCGGGAAACGGGCGGAAGCCGCCAGGAGTTTCTGGAGCGCGCCGCAGGCATTCCCGGCATCTATGTGCCCTCCTTTTATGAGATATCTTATCATGAGGACGGAACGATCGCGTCCATGGAGCCGGTGAATCCCCACGCGCCCCGCAAGGTAGAAAAGCAGGTGGTGGCAGACCTCACCCATACGTATTATCCGAAGAAGCCTCTGGTGCCCTTTATCAAGGCGACCCAGGATCGCGTCGTCCTGGAGATCCAGAGAGGCTGCATCCGGGGCTGCCGGTTCTGCCAGGCGGGCATGCTGTACCGGCCCACCCGGGAGCGTTCCCTGGAGATGCTCAAGGAAGCCGCCCTCCAGATGCTCGAAAGCACCGGACACGAGGAGATTTCCTTAAGCTCCTTAAGCTCCAGCGACTACTCACAGCTTCCGGAGCTGGTGAATTTCCTCATCGATACCTTCGGAAATAAGGGGGTAAATATCTCCCTTCCGTCTCTGCGCATCGACGCCTTTTCCCTGGATGTCATGGGAAAGGTGCAGGACGTGCGCAAAAGCAGCCTGACCTTCGCGCCGGAGGCCGGTTCCCAGCGTCTGCGGGACGTGATCAACAAGGGCCTGACGGAGGAGGTGATCCTGGAGGGAGCCGGACAAGCCTTCGAGGGCGGCTGGAACAAGGTCAAGCTGTATTTCATGCTGGGCCTGCCCACGGAGACGGAGGAGGACCAAAAGGGAATCGCCCACCTGGCGGAAAAAATCGCCCGCCGCTATTATGAGATCCCAAAGGAACAGAGAAACGGAAAATGCCAGATCACGGTCAGCACCTCCTTCTTTGTGCCGAAGCCCTTTACGCCCTTCCAGTGGGCACGCATGTGTACCCGGGAGGAATTTCTTGAAAAAGCCCATACCGTGAACGCCGAGATTAAGGAGCAGCTGAACCGCAAGAGTATCCGCTACAACTGGCATGAGGCGGATGTCACGGTGCTGGAGGGCATCTTCGCCAGGGGCGACCGCAAGGTGGCAAAGGCCCTGCGCCTGGCTTATGAAAAGGGCTGCCTTTTCGACTCCTGGACGGAGCATTTCCACAATGAGCTGTGGCTTGCGGCCTTCGAGGAGGCCGGCGTGGACACGGACTTCTATACCACCCGGAAAAGAGAGCTGGACGAGGTATTCCCCTGGGACTTCATTGATATCGGCGTCACCAGGAAATTCCTGCAGCGGGAATGGGAGCGGGCCCATGAGGAGAAGGTCACGCCCAACTGCCTGGCAGGCTGCCAGGGCTGCGGGGCCGCCCGCTGGCACACAGGGGTCTGCCCGGGAAGTACGCCCGCAGACATCCAGGAAGGAGGTGAGCAGGCATGAAAATCCGCATCAAATTCCGCAAATACGGCGTCATGAAATTCATCGGCCATTTGGATATCATGCGCTATTTCCAGAAAGCCATACGACGGGCCGGCATTGACATCTGCTATTCCGCAGGCTTCAGCCCCCACATGATCATGTCCTTTGCTTCCCCTCTGGGCGTTGGGCTGACCAGCGACGGGGAATACCTGGATATCGAGATCGGAAACGAGCTGTCCTCCGCCTCGGCCGTCCATCGGCTGAACGCAGTGATGGCGGAGGGCGTAGAGGTGCTTTCCTTCCGGAGGATTCCGGACGAGAAGGCATCGAACGCCATGTCCCTGGTGGCCGCCGCCGACTATGAGGTGCGCTTTCGGGATCCGGACGTCCTCCCAGAGAATTACGCGAAAGCCTGGGACAGCTTTTGCAGTCAGGACGCCATCCTTATCACGAAAAAAACGAAAAAGGGAGAGCGGGAGCTTGATCTGAAGCCCCTGATGTACCAGGCGTCCCTGGGTCAGGACGCCGATGGGGCGCCTGTGATCTTCCTGCGCCTTTCCTCCGGAAGCGCCGACAACGTCAAGCCGGAGCTGGTGCTGGAGGCCTTCGGGGCTCACGCAGGCTTCTCCCTGCCGGAATTCGCCCTTCTGATTCACAGAAAAGAGCTCTACGCCAACAGCGGCACGGCAGAGGAACCGCATTTTGTCAGCCTGGAGGCTCTGGGAGAGGAGTTTTAGACGTGGAAGAGCAGGGAACCTTTCTTGTGACAAAGCTTCCCCTGAACGGGAAGGAATGGATTGTAAGCGCCTTTTATGAGAACGGCCGCGCGGCGGAGCTGTCCTGCAGCCCGCCCGGGGCCGGTTCTCTTCTGGGAAATATTTACGTGGGCAAGGTAAAAAATATCCTTGCCAATATTAACGCGGCCTTTGTGGAAATCGCGGACGGCGTCCTCTGCTATTATCCGCTGACCGAGCAGGAAGAGCCGCTCTACACCTCGCCCAAAAAGAGCGGGAAGCTGGCTACCGGAGACGAGATCCTTGTCCAGGTGAGCCGGGAGGCTGTCAAGACCAAGGCTCCCACCGTCACCTGTAACCTGAATTTTGCCGGTAAATACCTGGTTCTCACCACCGGGAAAAAGGGACTTGGGATTTCCGCAAAGCTTGGACAGACGGAACGGCTCCGCCTGCGCCAGCTTGCAGAGCCCTTTCTTTCGGAGAATTTCGGCATCATCATCCGCACAAACGCGGCTGGCAAGGACGCTGCGGAGCTTCAGGAAGAGCTGTCCCGCCTGTCCGCCCTCTGCCAGAGAACCGTTGAGACCGGGAAGCACCAGACCTGTTTTTCCCTGGTATACCGGGAGCCGCCTTCTTACGCGGCCCGGCTCCGAAGCCTTCCAAAGGATCGGCTCTTACGGATTCTCACGGACGACGCAGTGCTCTATGAGGAGCTGAGCTCCTACCTTCAGGAGCACCAGCCGGAGGATCGGGAAAAGCTTGTGCTTTATGAGCAGGAGGCCCCTTCCCTGAGCAGTGTCTACGGGCTTTCCAGAGCCCTTGAGGAGGCCCTGCGGGAGCGGGTCTGGCTGAAATCCGGCGGCTATCTGGTGATTCAGCCCACAGAAGCCCTCACGGTCATCGATGTGAACACCGGGAAATTCCAGGGGCATAAAAAGCAGCAGGACACCTTCCGGAAAATCAACCGGGAGGCGGCCGCTGAGATCGCCCGCCAGCTGCGCCTGCGCAACCTCTCCGGCATCATCATCGCTGATTTTATCGATATGGAAACGAAAGAGGCCAGGGAGGAGCTGATGGAATACCTGGGCGCGGAGCTGAAAAAGGATCCCGTAAAAACGACGCTGGTGGATATGACGGCGCTGGGGCTGGTGGAGATGACGCGGCAGAAACGGCAGAAATCTCTTGCTGAGCAGATTTACGGCGCGTGACGGGCACGCCCCGGCGGCCTGGTTTTCCTTCGCGGAACACGCTTTCGCTCCTGTCGAACGCAGCGGTACTAAGGCCCGCCGGGCCAAAACCGGGCCCGGCAGGCCAAGTGCCGGCGTTCTCCAAGGGTTCCCTCAGGAAAAACCAGGCCGCCGGGGCTGTCCCACGTCAGGCGCAAATCATCTGTGCAGCAGGAGATTTCTTCTTATAGACATAACCCCATTGTTTCATTTCAGCGGAACTTTTCTACTACGCGCATATTCCGCTGGCAGTAATACGAAAAAGATCTGAAATGAGGTGAACGGTATGAAATATGATTTTACGACGATAATGGATCGCCTAGGGAAGGATGCGATGGCGGTGGATCTTCCTGCCTCCGGGGAGGACGGGGGCTTTTTTGCGGGCGCGAAGGTAAAGGAGGGCTTTTCGATTATTCCCATGTGGGTGGCGGACATGAATTTTCCTACGGTGCCTGCGGTTCCCAAGGCGCTTAT
>CALWBB010000174.1 GCA_944375885.1 uncultured Merdimonas sp. | reverse complement strand
AACCTCTCCGTTGCCGAGAACATGTACATAGGCCGGACTCCGGGAGCCTTGCAGAACTGGCGGAAGATGAACAAGGATGCGGATAAGCTCTTAAAATCCCTGGACATCCCGGCCAAAGCCACCCAGCAGCTCTCTACCTGCTCCCTGGCGGTGCAGCAGATGATTGCCATCGCGAGAGCCGTAGACACAGACTGCAAGGTGCTGATTCTGGATGAGCCGACCTCCTCCCTGGATGAGCAGGAGGTAGAAAAGCTCTTTAAGCTGATGCGGGATTTGCGTGCAAGAGGCGTGGGAATTATCTTTGTCACCCACTTCCTTGACCAGGTGTATGAGGTCTGCGACCGCATCACGGTTATGCGCGACGGCTGCCTGGTAGGAGAGTATGAGATTAAGGATCTGCCCCGGGTACAGCTGGTATCCAAGATGCTGGGCAAGGAGCTGGACGATCTGTCCGATATCCACGGCGAATACAAGTCCTACGAGAAGAAGGAAGGAGAGCTTCCGGTCTTCGAGGTGGAGGGACTTTACAGCAACGCCGGAATCAAGCCCTTCAATTTCCATATCGACAAGGGCGAGGTCAACGGCTTCACCGGACTTCTGGGCTCCGGACGAAGCGAGTGCGTGCGCGCTATCTTCGGAGCAGACCGCGTGCTTGGCGGCAAGGTAAAGAAAAACGGCAAGCCAGTCAAGATTTCCAAGCCCATCGATGCCATGCGCCAGGGCATCGGCTACCTGCCGGAGGACAGAAAACGCGATGGTATCGTGGGCGATCTGTCTGTGCGTGACAATATCATTCTGGCCCAGCAGGTGCTCCGCGGCTTCTTAAAGCCCTACTCAAAAGCGGAGGCGGATAAGATCGCGGATGAGTACATCAAGCTTCTGAACATCAAGACAGCTTCGGCAGACACGCCGATCAAGTCTCTGTCCGGAGGAAACCAGCAGAAGGTGATCCTGGCCCGCTGGCTTCTGACCCATCCGGAATACCTGATTCTGGATGAGCCCACCCGCGGTATCGACGTGGGAACCAAGGTGGATATCCAGAAGCTGGTGCTGAAGCTGGCGTCCGAGGGAATGAGCGTGACCTTTATTTCTTCTGAAATGGACGAGATGCTCCGTACCTGTTCCAGACTGGTGGTAATGCGGGATCGAAGGGTAGTAGGAGAGCTGACCGGCAGCGACCTGAACCAGACCAGCATTATGAGTACGATTGCCGGAGGTGACAAATAATGCAGACAAATGAAACGAAAAAGGCGGGCGCTTCCAGCTTCCTTGGAAGAATGGTCCGCAAGCAGGTGATGATCCCCCTGGCGGCCCTCCTGCTTTTATTCCTCTTCAATCTGATTGTGGATCCTTCCTTCTTCAAGATTGAGCTGGGCTACAACAGCGCCGGGAACCCGGTTCTTTCCGGCTTCCTGATTACGATTCTGGACAGCGGCTCGGAGCTGGCGATTCTGGCCATCGGCATGACGCTGGTGACGGCGGCCACCGGCGGACAGGATATCAGCGTGGGCGCTACCACGGCTATCGCGGGAAGCGTTCTGCTGCGGGTGCTCTGCGGCACGAACTCCCGTCCGGAGACCCTGCAGGCCCCGATCATCGTGGCCTTCCTGGCGGCCTGCGTGGTGGCGATGCTCTTCGGAGCCTTCAACGGCGTCCTGGTGGCTGTCTTTAAGATTCAGCCCATGATCGCCACCTTGATTTTGTACACGGCGGGCCGTTCCATCGCAGCCTGGATCAACAACAACGAGCTTCCGGTTGTGAGCGACGAGACCCTGACCTACTTTGGCGAGTTTATCCCGGGCATCCCGATCCCGACGCCGTTCTTCATCGCGGTGGCCTGTATGATCGTCATCGGCCTGGTCTTAAAATTTACGAACCTGCGCCTTTACACCCAGGCAGTCGGCATCAACGAGAGTTCTTCCAAGCTGAACGGCCTGAATCCGGTATTTATCAAGATTCTGTCCTTTGTGATTCTGGGTCTGTGCGTGGCGGTGGTGGGCCTTATCAAGGTGGCCCGTATCTCCACCATCAACTACTCCGTTATCGCGAAGGATATCGAGATGGACGCCATCCTGGCGGTAGCCCTGGGCGGCAACGCCTTGAGCGGCGGCAAGTTCAACATGACGGCTTCTATCATCGGAGCCTACGTGATCCAGTGCCTGACGACCACCCTTTACAAGTTTCAGGTGCGTTCCGACGCGCTTCCGGCTTACAAGGCCATCGTGGTTATCGTGCTGGTTATCGTCAGCGCGCCGGTAGTAAGAGAAAAATTCAACGCTTTCATGGCGAAGCGTAAGGTAAAGGAGGCGGCTTAATATGTCAAAGGGATTTGGAAGTAAAATGAAAAATATCAGCGACACGAACCTGCTCCTTGCCATTACCATCGTCGTATTCTTCCTGATGTACATCGGGGCGATGCTTTTCCTGGGAGAAGGCTTCTTAAAGCCCCAGGCTCTGTTTAACATTCTGAACGCCAACGCGGCCCTGATCATTCTGTCCTGCGGCATGAGCATCGTCATGATTACAGGCGGGATCGATATCTCTGTCGGCGGCGTGACGGCCCTTATCAGCATGTGCTGCGCGGTCTATCTGGACAAGGCAGGCGGAAGCGTGGCGGTATCTGTCCTGATTGCCCTTCTGATCGGCCTGGGCTTCGGCCTGGTGCAGGGCTTCCTGGTGGCTTACCTGGAGATTCAGCCCTTCATCGTATCGCTGGCAGGCATGTTCTTTGCACGCGGCATGACGACGATTGTGAATACGGAGCCCTTCAACGTGGCAAACGAGGCCTTCGTGGCTCTTAAGAACACCCGTATCATCGTTCCGGGCATGGGTTCCGTGAACCGCCTTGGAAACTATGTGGACGCCTATGTGGAAATCGGCGTCATCGTAGCGCTTCTGATTGTGGTGCTGCTGTTCTGTGTGTTAAAATGGACGAAGCTTGGCCGCAATCTCTACGCGGTAGGCGGCAACAGCCAGAGCGCCCTGATGCTGGGCATCAACGTGAAGAGAACGAAATTCATCGCCCATCTTCTGTGCGGCATCCTGGCAGGCGTCGGCGGCTTCGTGTATTTCCTGCACGTAGGCTCCGGCTCCCCGTCCCACGCAAGCGGCGCGGAGATGAACGCCATCGCGTCCTCCATCATCGGCGGAACCATGCTGACCGGAGGCGTAGGCAATATCATTGGAACCTTCTTTGGCGTGCTGTCCTTAAGCACCATCCAGAATATTGTGTCCTCCGCCGGACTTGACCAGGCGTGGTGGACCGGAATTACCGTAGCTGCGATGCTGTGCCTCTTCCTGGTAATCCAGAGCGTGGTGATGGCGGCGCGGAAAAAGGGAAATGTGAAATAATATGAAAAAAATGGTCGTGGGAATCGGCGTTCTTCTGTGCCTGCTTCTGTGGTTTTCCAGCTGCGGCACCCGGATCGACGATACGGAACAGCCCGCAGGCACGGATCTTCTGGAGGAAGAGAAGGAGCTTGTGGAGGAGGGAGACAATTACATAGTGGTAGGGATCTCCCAGGTGGGTTCCGAGTCTGACTGGCGCATCGCCTGTACGGAGTCCCTGAAAAGCACCTTTACCCAGGAGAACGGATATTACCTGATTTTTGAGGACGCTCAGCAGAAGCAGGAGAACCAGCTGAAGGCCATGCGGGACTTTATCCTCCAGGAGGTGGACTACATCATCCTGGATCCGATTGTGGAGACTGGCTGGGACGCGGTGCTCAAGGAGGCCCAGGATGCGGGGATTCCTGTGATTCTGGTGGACCGGCAGGTGGAGGTATCTGACGAAAGCCTTTACACTGCCTGGGTGGGAAGCGATTTCCACAGCCAGGGGGTCAAGGCCGGAACCTGGCTTCAGAACTACCTGGAAGAGCAGGGACGCGGCTCAGAGAAGATCAATATCGTAACGCTCCAGGGCACCTTAAATTCCACAGCCCAGCTGGGCCGGACGGATGGCTTTGCCAGCGTGATGAAGAATCACGATAACTGGAACATGCTGGAACGAAAGGACGGCGACTTTACCCAGACCAAAGGGCAGGAGGTCATGGAAGAATTCCTGGACTCCTACTCAGATATTGATGTGGTGGTCAGCGAAAATGATAATATGACCTTCGGCGCCATCGAAGCCATTGAGAAGGCCGGAAAGACCTGCGGACCGGAGGGAGACATCATCGTTCTTTCCTTTGACGCGGGAAGGGCGGCCCTGGAGGCTATGGCTGAGGGAAAGATCAACGCGGACTTCGAGTGCAATCCCAATCTGGGCCCGGAGGTGTCCCGCATCATCCAGAAGCTGGAACGTGGATGTGAAGTAGATAAGTTCCAGTATATTGAAGAAACATATTTTGACCCGACGATGGATCTGGAAAGCCTGATAGAGGAAAGAACTTATTAGGCAGTCTTTCGCTCCCGGCAGCGTACCTGCGCTTTGCCGGGAGTCTCATAAGAAATAGGAGGAAAATAAAACATGAACAACATTCCGGTTGTAAAAGCGGGAATTGTAGCGGTAAGCCGCGACTGCTTCCCGGAGTCCCTTTCTGTGAACCGCAGAAAGGCCCTGGTAGACGCATACGCAAAGAAATATGACACAGCGGACATTTATGAGTGTCCGGTTTGCATCGTGGAGAGCGAGATCCATATGGTGCAGGCGCTGGAAGATATCAAAAAAGCAGGCTGCAACGCCCTGGTGGTGTACCTTGGCAACTTTGGGCCGGAGATTTCCGAGACCCTGCTGGCGAAGCATTTCGACGGTCCGGTGATGTTCGTGGCTGCCGCCGAGGAGAGCGGAAAGGATCTGGTGCAGGGCCGCGGCGACGCCTACTGCGGCATGCTGAACGCAAGCTACAATTTAAAGCTGCGCAATGTAAAAGCTTATATCCCGGAGTATCCGGTGGGCACCGCTGAGGAGTGCGCGGATATGATCCA
>CALWBB010000173.1 GCA_944375885.1 uncultured Merdimonas sp. | reverse complement strand
CTCTCGCCGCAGCGGCTGCAGGGGATGGATTTGAAGATCCGCGCAGGCTCCGGAAGCGTAAGCTTCGCCTCCTTTACCTCAAACATCTCCTCTGGCCGGCTGGCCTGATAATACTGGAAGGATTCCGCCTTCGTCATCCCCTCCGGCCGGGGCTTTAAGACCAGGCGCACGGCTTTGCCCGTCTTCCTGCTGTAGAAGGAAAAGGCCTGTTTTCCCGTCATGTGGAACAATAGATTCCCTTTTCCGATGCTGCAGCCTAAGATCACCTGAATGGCGTCCACGCCGCAGGCGTCGTTCTCGCAGATGCACACCAGCTCCTCGTCGGCGGAAAAGCAGCCCTTCCCTGCCTTTTCCTTCTCCGCCTCCAGGCCAAGAAGCCGGATCGCGTAAAGTGAAGCCTTATAGCCTATGGTCAGCCCTCCGCATTCATGTCCGTGGAAGGCCGCGCATTTTTCCCAAAGTTCCTTTTCGTCCATTTCTTTCTCTCCTTTTTTCAGCCATTGGCCACGTTCCAGTATATGGTGACGATGGTAGTCCTTGTGGTCTCTTCTACCTTTCCGTCCCGGCTGATTTCCCACAGGAAGGAACGGATCGCCTGCTCCTCCTCCTTCGTAAGCTCCTTCCGGAGCCTGGCCCGGTCCACGCACCAGCGCTCCATGCTCTCCAGGGAACGGGGGCTTTTCCATACCTCCCTCCGGTAGGAAAGCTCCGGCTCATATCCTTTCAGCCACAGGTAGGCGAAGGTGTTCATCACAGCCTCGTCCAGCTGCTCCCGGCCCAAAAGTCCCGCCCGCAGAAAGGCCGCATCCTGGACGGCGTCCTCCCGCCTTGCGGGCTTTACCAGGAAGCAATGGCCCTTCGCGCAGGCGTTCATCTTATCCAGCGTCCCATAATCCGCGATGGCCGGCGTCATGTGGGCGAAGACCAGATCGAAGCGCCCCCGGAAGCCCAGGGCGTCGATGTCCGCCGTCTGCCAGTCTTCCTTATAAAAGTTCACGTTGGAAAGCTGTTCCTTCCGGGCATAGCGTCTGGCCGCCTCCAGCATCCTTCCGGAGACATCCGTCCCTGCCGCCTCTTTTACGTCCTTTGCCAGCGCCAGGGAATACTTTCCGCCGCCGCAGCCGATATCCAGAGCCGACATGCTCCGATCCGGCCTGGCCTTTTCATACAGGTACCGGAGAAATTCATTGTTTTCCGCCGACGGAAGCTCCCCCACCTCAAAGTCCTCCGCCCGCTCGTCCCATATTTTTTCCTGGATCCGTCCGTTCTCCGGCTTCCCGGGCCTCCAGGCGTCCCGAAGCTCCTCCAGCGTCATCCTTCGCCCTCCTCCTCGTCTACCAGCACCATTTTCTGGGTTCCCACGGTACGCACCTCGCCCCGGACCCCATAGACCTTCAGAAGAGCTTCCCGATCCAGGATCCCCGTATCGCCGTACCGGTACACTTCACCCTCCTGCATCAGCAGGAAGGCGTCGCAGAAGCGCAGGGCCAGATTCAGATCGTGAATGACCACGATGGCGGAGATTCCCGATTCGTGGCAGATATCCTTTACGATCTGAAGCACCTGGTACTGGTTCTTCAGATCCAGGCTGCTGGTGGGCTCATCCAGAAGTAAGAGCTTTGGCTCCTGGGCCAGGGCACGGGCCAGCATCACCTTCTGGCGCTCTCCGCCGCTTAACTGGTTCAGGAAACGCCCCCGGAAATCAGAGACCTTCAGCCGATCCATGGCTCTGTGGACCAGCTCATGGTCATGCTCCGTAAAGCCCCAGCGCATATAGGGGCGCCTTCCCAGCATCACCATGTCGTGGACGGTCATCTGGGTATTCGGCACGTTCTGCGCCACAAAGGCGATCCGTTTCGCCACCTGGCGGACCGGCATTTTCAGCAGATCTTCTCCGTTCAGGATCACCTCTCCCGCGTCCGGAGCGATGATCCGGTTGAAGCACTTGAGCATGGTGCTCTTTCCCACGCCGTTGTTCCCCAGGATCGCCAGAAATTTTCCGTCCTCCAAGGTGAAATTGATTTTTTTCAGCACCCTGGGGCCGCCCTGATAATGAAACTGCAGATCCTTCACCACTAACATTTCTGCTTTCCTCCTTTGAATAAGAGGTACAGGAACAGCGGCGCGCCGAGGAAGGAGGTGATCGCGCCGATCGGCAGGATCACCGGGCTTACCACCGTCCTGGCAAACAGGTCGCCCAGAAGCAGAAGCGAGGCTCCCGCCAGGAGCGAACCGGGCATCAGATAGACATGATTGTTGCCCACCACCATGCGCACGATGTGGGGCGCCACCAGGCCGATGAAATTAATCAGGCCGATATAGGATACAATCGTGGACGCTGTAAAGCAGCACACCAGCATATTGACAATCATCAGGCGGCGTACCCGGATCCCCAGGCTGATGGCCGTCTCCGTTCCGCTCTGGAGGGCGTTGTAATCCCAGCGGTGGAACAGGAAATACAGGGAGGCTGCCAGCACCACCACCGCCATGAAGCGAATCTCGCCCCAGGTAGTGCTTCCCAGATCGCCGAAGGTCCAGAACACCAGCGTCGCCAGCTCCACCTCGTCGGCGAAATACTGGAGCAGGGTCGTGGCTCCCGTGAACATGGAGCTGATGGCCACGCCGGCCAGCACGATGGATTCCGCAGACACCTGCCGGAATTTCGACAGGGCGAAAATCACCACTGCCACCGCCATGCTTCCGACAAAGGCGCAAAAAGAGACGCCAAGGCCGCTTCCGGAAGCTCCCGCCCCCAGGATAATGATGGCAAAGGCCGCTCCAAAGCCCGCCCCCTGGGACACGCCCAGGGTAGACGCGGAGGCCAGGGGATTATTGAGGATCGCCTGCAGAATGCAGCCTGTGACCCCAAGGCCCGCCCCCGCCGCCGCTGCCGTACAGATCCGGGGCAGGCGGACATTTCGCACCACGATATTGATCTTCTCATCGGAAGCCTGTCCAAAAATCCCCTTCAGCAGCTCCCCCACCGGCGTCTCGTAGGATCCCGCCCAGAGGGACAGCACTGCGGAAGCCAGCAGGATCACCCCCAGCAGGATCAGGAAGGCTGCGCTCTTCCTCTGGTTCCTGCAGTACAGGGAATCCCTGACGTGGGCCTCCATATCGTATTCTGCTTTTTTCGTTGTCTCTGTTGTCTCTGTCTTGTTTTTCATTGCTGTCGTATCTTCCAATTTATTCTCCCAGGGTGAGCGGCCCAAATTCATAGCCCTCTGCCTTCAAATCCTCATAAAAATCCGTTCCCAGCAGCATCTCAAAGATCTCAGCCGCCTTTTCCTCTATATCGATATCCGCGAACTGCTCCGGATAGAGAATGGACGCCGCGTAATAGGTATCCGCCAGGGCTGTGTCCAGGTTGGAGGCGCTGGAGCGGAAGGAAATCTGGGAATAGACCCTTCCCTCCTGCACAGCGGTCAGCTGCTCGTAGAACGCCGGATTGGAGGCGTAGTCCTCGTTAATCAGGTCGATACCATTGTAATCCAGGAAAATCACATCCGGATCCCAGGCCAGCACCTGCTCCGGGTCAATGTCAAAGGGGCCGTTCTGCCCTGTCTCGTCCGCCAGGTTCCTGGCGTGAATCGCCGCGAAGGGCCCGTACTGGGCTTCCGTCCCTTCAAAGCCGTGGGCTCCCTTGTAGCTTACGCCGCCCACGTAAGCCGTGGGCTTGTCCTCCTCGGCCACGCCGGCCGTCCGCTCCTCCAGATCCGCCTTTACGCTGTCCAGATAGGCCGTAAGCTCCTGGGCCCGCTCCTCTTTTCCATACAGCTCCCCCATCAGGCAGATGGTCTCATAGGCATTCTCATCCAGCATCTGGTCGCTTCCCGGAACCACCACCACCGGAATCCCTGTGGTATCCTGCAGGTTGTCCGCCTCGCTGGCGTCATGGCTGGCCAGCACAATCACATCCGGGTCTGCCGTGATAATCTCCTCGGCGTAGTGGGAGCCGTTATTGCCCACGATGGGCAGATCCGCGAACAGCTCATAATTTACATAATTATATCCTCTGGAAATGGACTGCTCTTTCTCATAGTCCTCCACTCCCACCACAAGATCCTGGGCCTGCAGATAGCAGGTGTAGCGCAGCGCCCCCACATTCAGGCATACGATGCTCTCCACTGTCTCCGGCACCTCCACCTCGCGGCCCGCGCCGTCTGTCAGGATTCTGGCGCCTTCCGCCGCCTCCGCTTCCAAAGCAGCCTCCCCGGCGCCTCCGGAAGCTGTCTTATCTGTCTTATCTGTCTCATCTGCCGCCCTCTGTCCGCATCCGGCAGCTCCCGCCAGCATACAGAAAGCCAAAAGGCATGTAAGTATTTTCTTTCCCGTCATAGTTCCTGTCTCCTTTTCGTTTTGTCTGCTGCGAGGCCGCCTCTGTCTTCCAGAGGCATACCCGTCTCCAGCGGCGCGGTTTCCCATCTGAACCAAAAGGAGTATAGCATACCCCCGGAAAGGCCCGCAAGCCTCCCCGGGGGATGAAAAATCATCATCTCTTTTTACCCGAACGAATTTACTTTCCCCGGCACATGGGATATAATATAAGCAGAGATAAAGAAAACTTGAATTCTAAAGAATAGAAAGGGTGAACTGTATGAACCTTGCAAAAATCTCTGCAAACGGTCAAATCACTGTGCCAGTAGAAATCAGGCGGCAGCTTGGTTTAAAATCCGGCGATAAAATCCTATTCCTCCAAAAGCAGAATGGAGAGATCGTTGTAAGCAACGCCTCCGCTGCGGCCATCCGAAAAGCGCAGGCCGCCTTTGCCGGGGCTGCTGAAGCACTAGGTGTATCTGACGAGGATGATATTCAGGCGCTTGTAGACGAAGCGCGTTATGGAAAGGGACGGTAAAATGCGGATATTGGTAGATACAAACATTCTGTTTTCCGCATTGGTCTTTCCCCGTTCCAAACCGGCGCGGGC
>CALWBB010000172.1 GCA_944375885.1 uncultured Merdimonas sp. | reverse complement strand
GTGCGGCGCAGATACTCCAGCATCGGATCCGGGTAGGGCTTGCCTTTTGGCGTATCGCTGGCCGTCACCACCCAGGGAAACAGCTCCAAAAGCCCCTTCTTTGCGAATTGTTCATCGTACTCTTCCCGGAGCTTAGAAGTAATAATCCCCAGGGAAACTCCTCTTTCCTGAAGTTGCCCCAGTATTTCCCGCATCCCCGGGAACAGCGGCATGCCAAGGCGCTCCGCGCAGGCCCCGTAATTTCGGATCCAGACCTTCAAAGCCTCCGCAGGGTTCGGAAATCCCAGGATTTCCATAGCGCGCACGCCTGGTATCCCAAAGGAAAAGTGCAGCTCTTCAAGGGGCATCACGTCGCCGCGCAGCTCCTTTACCGTCTCCTGCAGGGAAAGCATGTTAATCTTTGCCGAATCGATAATCGTCCCATCTATGTCAAAGACAAGGTGCTTATATGTCTTCATTTTATCCTCCGTATCTAATTTTTAAAGGAATGGATCGGCGCGGGGATCCGCCCCGTCCGGCTCACAAAGGCCTCGCAGGAGAACTGGTTCACCGGCATGATCGGCGCGTAGCCCAGAAGGCCGCCGAACTCCACCATCTCGCCCACGCCCTTGCCGATGACCGGAATCAGGCGCACCGCCGTGGTCTTCTGGTTGATCATGCCGATAGCCATCTCGTCCGCGATGATGCCCGCGATGGTGGAAGGCTTCGTATCGCCCGGAACGGCGATCATGTCGAGGCCCACCGAGCAGACGCAAGTCATGGCCTCCAGCTTTTCCAGGGTCAATGCCCCCGCCTTCACGGCGTCTATCATGCCCTGATCCTCGCTGACCGGGATAAAGGCGCCGCTTAAGCCGCCCACGTAGGAGGACGCCATGACGCCGCCCTTCTTCACCTGATCGTTGAGAAGGGCCAGGGCTGCCGTGGTGCCGGGCGCGCCGCAGCGCTCCAGGCCGATCTCCTCCAGAATCTCCGCCACGCTGTCGCCGATGGCCGGAGTGGGAGCCAGGGAGAGATCCACGATTCCAAAGGGCACCCCAAGGCGTCTGGACGCCTCCTGGGCCACCAGCTGGCCCACGCGGGTCACCTTGAAGGCCGTCTTCTTAATCGTCTCGCAGAGTACCTCGAAGCTTTCGCCCCGCACCTTGGTCAGGGCATGCTTGACCACGCCCGGGCCGCTGACGCCCACGTTAATGATGGCGTCGGCCTCCGTGACGCCGTGGAAAGCCCCTGCCATAAAGGGGTTGTCGTCCGGCGCGTTGCAGAAGACCACCAGCTTCGCGCAGCCCAGGGAATCCCTGTCCTTTGTGTACTCAGCGGTCTTCACCACCATCTCGCCCATGAGGCGGACGGCGTCCATGTTGATGCCGGTCTTGGTAGAGCCCACGTTTACGGAGCTGCACACCCGGTCTGTCTTCGCAAGGGCCTCTGGGATGGAGCGGATCAAATTCTCCTCTCCCTTCGTCATCCCCTTCGATACCAGCGCCGAGTAACCGCCGATGAAATTCACGCCCACCTCCTTGGCCGCCTGGTCCAGCGTCTCAGCCAGGGTCACATAATCCTCCGGAGACTTGCAGGCCGCCTCGCCGATGATAGCGATGGGCGTCACGGAAATCCGCTTGTTGACAATGGGGATTCCATAGTCGCGCTCAATGGATTTTCCGGTCTGGACCAGATCCTTCGCCACCGTCGTGATTTTATCGTAAATCTTCTGATTCAGCCTTTCCAGATCTGCGTCGATGCAGTCCATCAGGCTGATGCCCAGCGTGATGGTGCGCACGTCCAGATTGTCCTGCTCAATCATCTGATTGGTCTCTTTTACCTCGTATAAATTAATCATGCTTTCTCCCTTTCTGGACGCGTACCCTTAAATCCGGTGCATCCGGTCAAAGATCTCCTCGTGCTGGCACTTGATGGTCACGCCGATCTCGTCGCCAATCTGCTCCAGCTCATGGGACAGGCTTTCAAAGGACTTTACATTTCCGGTGTCCACAATCATCATCATGTTGAAAAAGCCCTGTACAATGGTCTGGGAAATGTCCAGGATGTTGACGCCGTTCTGGGCCAGGTAGGTGCACACCTTCGCGATAATTCCCACCGTGTCCTTTCCTACTACAGTAATAATGGTTCTTTTCATAATGCTCCTCCTTCTTTATACGGCGATGCAGGCGGATGCTTCCTCCCTGCCCGCCACGCTTAAGGGAAAATCGCCCGGCTTGTAGGGCGTGTCGCCCAGAGCGATCTCCAGCTTTACGGTTTCGTATGCCAGCTCTGCGTAATTGTTTTCCTTGCTCAGATGGCCCAGCATGACGGCCTTCAGATCGTCGTGAAGCACCTGGCACAGAAGCTTCCCGGCCGTCTCGTTGGACAGGTGGCCCAGCTCCCCGGAAATCCGCTGCTTCAGCGGATAGGGATAAGCGCCCACCTGCAGCATGTGGATATCGTGGTTCGCCTCCAAAAGCAATACGTCCAGCCCTTTTAAGTGCTCGATGGTATAATCCGTATAGACGCCCAGATCCGTGGCCACCGCCATCTTTTTCTTTCCGCAGGCGATTCGGAAGGCCACCGGATCCGCCGCGTCATGGGAAATGTGAAAGGGCGAGATTTCCAGATCCCCGATCTGGAAATCCTGATCCGCGTGTATCTCCACGAACAGGCTGCTGTCGATTTTCCCAAGGCTTCCCATGCCCTTCACCGCCTCCGCCGTCCCCGGCGTGGCGTAAATGGGAAGGCCGTATTTGCGGGCCAGCACGCCCAGTCCCTTGATATGGTCGGAATGCTCATGGGTCAAAAGGATCCCGTCGATATCCTTCCCGGAAAGCTCCAGACCCTTGAGGCCCGCCTCCACCCGCTTGCCGCTGATCCCGGCGTCTATCAGAAGATGGTGGTTGTCAGACCCCACGTAGATACAGTTGCCGCTGCTCCCGCTGGCGATACTGCACATTCTCATTGTCTATGTATCTCCTTTTCCTTCGTATCGTTCACTCCATAAGCCCTTTTTCACCAGCAGGGCCCTTACCTGGGCGAGGGTCTCCCCGGGAGAGCCGCTGTTGTCTATCACCTCCCGGCAGTGGGCCCGGAAGCCTTCGTCCGTCTGCTGGTTTCGGAAAATGGCTTCGATCTTCTCGTCCGTATAGCCTCTGGAAGCCCGGAGCCGCTCTTTTCGGATCTCCGGCTCCGTATAGATATACCAGAGTTCCTCACAGAGCTCCTCGTAATGATCCTCGATGAGAAGAGCCGCCTCGATGACGAAAAGCCGCAAGGCTCCCTTTTCTTTCTCCCTGCGGATCTCCTGGCGGAACCAGTCCTTCACAGCCGGATGAATCACGCCGTTCAGCCAGGAAAGCTCCTCTCTGTCCGCGAACACAAGCCGGGACAGGACCGGACGGGCAATCCTTCCCTCCGCGTCCAGGATCTCCTCCCCGAAATGCTCCCGGATCTCCCGGAAAGCCTTCGTCCCGGGCTCCATCACCAGATGGCCGATCCGGTCGGCCTCCTCCACGCGCACGCCCGGAAGGCTGGCCAGATAATCCAGCACCGTGCTTTTCCCTGCGCCCACGCCGCCCGTGATCCCGATCACGCGCAGCCTGCCGGACGCCCCGGCGGGCTGCCTGTCCGCTGTCCCGGCAGGCAGCTTCCCGGTTGTCTCAATGGGCTTCATACCAGTTCATCCCCTGCTTCATATCGATTTCCAGCGGAACCGAAAGCTCTGCGGCTCCCTGCATTTCCTCCGCCAGGATCTGCCTTACCTTGGAAAGCTCGTCCTTCGCCGCCTCCACCAGCAGCTCATCGTGCACCTGGAGCAGGAGCCGGGACTGAAGCCCCTCCTCCCGCAGGCGCCGGTCCACACGGTTCATGGCGATTTTGATGATGTCCGCGGCCGTCCCCTGGATCGGGGCGTTCATGGCGACCCGCTCCCCAAAGGATCGCTGCATGAAATTCGAGGATTTCAGCTCCGGCACCGGTCTTCTGCGCCCAAACATGGTCTCGGCGAAGCCGTCCTTTTTCGCCTTCTCCACGCAGCCGTCCAGAAATTCCTTGATTTTCGGGTAGGTCACAAAATATTTCTCGATATACTCCTGGGCTTCCTTTCTCGTAATGCTCAAATCCTGGGAAAGCCCAAAGGAGCTGATTCCATACACGATTCCGAAGTTCACGGCCTTCGCGTTCCTTCTCTGAAGAGGCGTCACCTCGTCGAAGGGCACGTGAAACACCTGGGAAGCCGTAAGCCTGTGGATGTCCTGCGCCTCCCGGTAAGCCCGGATCAGGTTCTCGTCTCCCGACATATGGGCCAGCACCCGCAGCTCGATCTGGGAGTAATCCGCGTCCACCAGGACGCAGCCCTCCTTTGGGATAAAGACCTTCCGGATCCTTCGTCCCAGCTCCATGCGGATGGGAATATTCTGGAGGTTCGGCTCCACGCTGCTTAAGCGGCCCGTGGCCGTGATCGTCTGCTGGAAGGTGGTGTGGATCCGCCCGTCCTCCCCGATATAGACGGCCAGGCCGTCCGCGTAGGTGGATTTGAGCTTCGCCAGCTGCCGGTATTCCAGGATATCCGCCACGATCGGATGCTCCGGGGCCAGCTTCTCCAGCACCTCCGCCGAGGTGGAGTAGCCGGTCTTCGTCTTCTTTCCGCCCTTCATCCCCAGCTTGTCAAAGAGAATCCCGCCCAGCTGCTTGGGGGAATTGATATTGAAGGTCTCTCCGGCCTCCTCATAGATCTTCGCCTCCAGCTCCCGGATCCGCACGCCCAGCTCGTCCCCGTATGCCTTCAGGGCCTGCGCGTCCACCCGGACACCGGCCCGTTCCATGCGGTAAAGGGTGAATACCAGGGGCATCTCAAGCTCCCGGTAGAGCTTCTCCATCCCGGCCTTTTGCAGGCGCTCAAGAAGCGCCGGCAGGGAACGGTACAGGATATAGGCTGTGTAGCA
>CALWBB010000171.1 GCA_944375885.1 uncultured Merdimonas sp. | reverse complement strand
GGAAACGGAAGGCCCGACATCCTGCTGAAATATCCCAGCGTCCGGGGCAAGGCCGTGATTATCGAGATCAAGGTCTCAAAGACCTACCAGGGGCTGGAGGAGAAGTGCGAGGAGGCCCTGCGCCAGATCGAGGAGCAGCGGTACGAGGAGGCCCTGCGCCAGGAGGGCTATCAGAACATCATGAAATACGGAGTCGCCTTTTATAGGAAGGAGTGCATGGCGAAGCTCCAGAAATAAATAAAGTACCCGCAGCGGGCTGGCGGGGCACGCATATCATTCAAACGGATATCTGTGAGACATGATGTTTCGCAGGTATCCGTTTTTTGCGCGATAAGCCCGGCAGGCGGCCGTCGTGCCTGCATGAGCGGAACGGATATTTCCCATAAATTATGGGAATCGGCTTTATTGTCTGACGGAATCCGGATGTGGTATTCTGAAAGCCAGAAAATGCCGTCCTGAGAGGGAAAAATACCCCTGGCGCTTCGAACAGAAGCGGACGAGAGATAATAAAAGCAGCATAACTCGGACCTATAATCGTGATATTTGCCGGGAGAAATGAGGTGGTTTTTTATTATGAGTGCTAATATATGGGAAAAAAGGATCCGCAGGCGGTGGGAAGCAGTATGGGGCTGGCTGGCTCTTCGTTTTCGGAAATTCCGAAAAGAAACGCCGGAAAACCAGAAGGCTTCACTGGAGAAACAGTTTCTGGAGCGCTGGACCGCAGCTTTGATGGAAAGGGCGGACGTATTTAACGGACTGTATGGGGGACTTCTCAGAGTCCAGGAGGGAACAGCCAAAAAGAAGGGGGAGATCTTAAGCGAGTGGTGGCACCGGACCCGGTACCAGTGGGACGGACAGGAGCTGACGGAATTCTGCCGCCCGGTATTTGAGAAGCTTCTGGCGGAAGAGTCCGAAGAAGAATATAGGAAATACGCGCGGCTGCTTCTTGAGACGGCGGCCGCCGCAGGCATCACCCGGGATGAGCCGGGAGAACTTACTCTGGATGAACTCACTACGAACGCCTACACAGACTGGGAGTGGGAGCAGCTTTACCTGGGCGATCGGGTGGAGATTCTGCTTCCGGCATGGTACCAGAACGGGCGCGTGCTGGAGCAGGGAAGCTGCCAAAGGCTGGACGAAGAGGAAAACCGGTATTTGCGGTAAATGGAAACCACGATCTGCCGCCCTGCCTTGGCAGAGAAAAATACCCTTTGAGGCAGGAAAACGGAAGGGATGAAGCTATCCGCAGCTTCCTGTGCTATGCTTTCATCAGAAAACGGAAAACCATTCATAGAAAATACGCAGGGAGGGAAACAGGATGAGAAATAATCCACAGGAAATCATTGACAGAATGCTTCACAACGGAGAAGCGATGCTGGCGGCCGGGAGGGCGGACCAGGCTTTTGAGACCTATATGGAGATTGTCCGGCTTTGTTCGGATCCGACGGCGCAGTATAATCTGGGAGTGCTGTCTGCCCAGGGAAGAGGCACGGAGCAGAGCTTTCTGGAGGCGGCCTACTGGTTTTACCAGGTGTCCCTGGATGGAGATCAGGAGGCCGGGGATCGCTGCCGCCAGTGCATGGTAAAGTATATCGTCCAGCATATGAACCAGGATACGCCCAGGGCGCTCTATGAGAGAATGGCGCATTTTGCGTTTTACGTCTACAGGGGCCAGGATATCCGGACTTTGGCAAATAAGGAGCTGTTTTCGCTGGGGGCTTATTATTATAAACAGGAAGACTATGCGGCTGCCGGAAAGCTGTTCCGCGCGGCGGCAGAGTTCGGAGACGACGGAATGTCCCAGAACTGCCTGGGCAGGTTCTACAATCGGGGGACAGGTGTGGAGAAGAATGATCTGACGGCGCTTTACTGGTTCGACCGCGCTGTGGATCGGCAGATCGTTCCGGCCATGCCGGATCGGGACGGAATCCTGAACGCTTACAGGAAAAATCTGAGCAGGGCCGGCTTTTTTGAGCAGATGAATCTGCTGGGCGGTTATTGCGCCATCGGCACGAAAGACATTCCCAGGGACGCGGCCAAAGCCGCGTACTGGAGGCGTGTGGCCGAAGCAGGCTGATGAAAAGCTGAAACAGGAGGGTGGAAATGCTGACTGGTATGTGCGCGGAGGACAGCCGCCTTGGCGTAGATACCTGCGAGTTTGGCAGGGAGCCCGGCTGGAGGACCTTTGAGACCATGGAGGCGATTCAGAAAAAATACCCGGAGGCCGAGCTGTACTTCGTGGCAGGCAGCGACAAGCTGCGGATCATTCCGCGCTGGCACCGAAGCAAGGAATTTCTTCAGAGTTTTAAGCTTCTGGCTACAGGAGCCAGAAAGCTGGTAGAGGGCAATACCTGGAAAAACGTCTTCTGGGGCGTGGATCTGCGTACCGGAGAGGGAGAAAACCATCTGGGACAGATTCTGATGCAGGTGAGAGAGGAACTGAAAGGGAACGGAAAGGAAAACGAATGAAGCATGAATGATCGGGAATATTACGACCGCCTGGCTTCCGCGTATCTGCGGGGCCGGGCAGAGCGGATGAGCCAGGAAGGACCGGAGATTCGCGCAGAGGGAGAAAAGCAGGAAGAGAAGCTTTATTACTTTAAGCGAAGTCCGGAGAAGCTGCCGAGAGTGAGAATGGCCCTGGGCTTTCTGCGGTCCGTCTGGCCGGAAAGCCTGCTGGATGTGGGGAGCGGGCGGGGCGCCTTTCTCTTCCCGTTTCTGGAGGAGTTCCCTGGGACGGAGGTGACGGCGATCGACCTGCTGCCGCGCCGGGTAGAGCTTCTGCAGGATCTGAGCAGGGGCGGAATCACGAATCTGACAGTGCGGCAGGCGGATCTCTGCAGCCAGCCTTTTCCGGACAACGCCTTTGACACGGTGACGCTTCTGGAGGTGCTGGAGCATATTCCGGATGTGGACGGAGCGGTGCGGGCGGCGCTCACAGAGCTGCTGGCAGATGAGCTTGGCTGCCTGTACGGCCCGAAAAGCTTTGCCTCGCCCTACGCGCAGAGGGCTTATCTAAAGGGACGGCTGAAGTGGGCGGACGGAGAGCTCTATGACGATACCTGGGGCCAGGTGGTTCTGCTGTGTGGACTTCCTGGCACGGGAAAGGATACCTGGATCCGGGAAAACTGCCCGGGGATGCCGGTAGTGTCGCTGGATGAGATCCGCAGGGAAATGAAAGTTTCCCCTGCAGAGTCCCAGGGTCCTGTGGCGGTGGAAGCGCGGGAGCGGGGAAAGGAGGATCCCGCCAAAATGGTGCCGGAGGGCAGAATCGAAGCGATGCTGGAGAGAATGACGCCGCCGGAGCGTTTCGAGGCGCAGCAGGTGGAGTGGAGAATCACTTGACGGGTTTTTAAAATGGGATGTGCGTCAGAAAGGAGGGGAAGCGGATGACAGATACAGATAGAATAGATATGATTCGCAGCGGAATTTACGGAGTATGTGTGGGGGACGCGCTGGGAGTGCCTGTAGAATTTCGCAGCAGGGAGAGCCTGAAGCGGGATCCGATCTCGGAGATGTCTGACGGAGGGACATATGGACAGCCGGAAGGGACATGGTCGGACGATGGAAGCCTGACCCTGTGCCTGGCTCAGAGTATTGGGGAAACAGGGGGCGTCCATACCCATGATATCATGGAGCGTTTTCTGGACTGGTATGAGAATGGGAAATACTCTCCGTGGGGGGAACGGTTCGACTGCGGAATTACAACGGCGCAGGCGCTGTTCCGGTATAAAGAAGGGGTGGAGCCTGTTCTGTGCGGCGGGAATAAGGTGTCCTCCAACGGAAATGGTTCTCTGATGAGAATACTTCCCGCAGCGTATTACCTTTATTTCAGATTTGGCGCGGATCTTACGAAGTCCCGGAAGGCAATGGACATTGTCCATAAAGCTTCCGCCTTGACGCATCGCCATGCCATTGCTTTGTCTGCCTGCGGAATCTATACCAATATCGCGGTGCGCCTGATGGAAGGCATGAATCGGGAGACGGCTGTCAGAGATGGCACTGGGGCAGCCCTCGGCTGGTACAGGCGGCATGAAAAATTTGTGGAGGTGCTGTCGATCTGGGAGCAGATTCGGGATACGGACAGCCTGGCAGAACTGCCGGAGGCGGAGATAAAAAGCGGCGGCTATGTGGCGGATACGCTGACGGCAGCCCTCTGGTGCCTTCTTACCACGGACAGCTACCGGGACTGCGTGCTGTCGGCGGTTAATCTTGGAGAAGATACGGATACTACCGCCGCCGTTGCGGGAGGGCTGGCTGGGCTGGCCTATGGATATGGAGATATCCCAAAGAACTGGCTGGCTGCGCTGAAGGGAAAGCGTGTCATCGAGGAAGCGTGCGCTTCGCTGCTGCGGGGGATAGAGGGAGAGGCTTCAGAAAACGGCGTCTGCAGCGTAAATCCGGAGAAGGAAGCGCAGGCCGCTTGTATGCTGAGAGAGAATTTGAAGAATGCGAAGGCAGATAGGGCAAGAGAGAAGATCATTGTGATGGGAGGTTCTTTCCATCCGCCCACCATCGCTCATTTTAAGCTGCTTCAGACTGCTGCAGACGCAGTAGGGGCGGACAAGGCTATCTTCGCTCCGGTGTCAGGAAAATACATAGAACGGAAGCTGAAAAGGAGCGAGCCATCCTGTAAGCTCATGACGGATGAGCTGAGGATTCAGATGCTGGAGGCGGTGTGCGGGAGAGATCCCCGGTTTTCCATAGAAACAGGAGAGATGGGGGAGGATGCAGGCAATCATGCGTATGATACTCTCTGCAGAGTGCAGAAAAAACATCCAAATGCCAGGATTTTTTATCTGGCTGGCTGTGATAAACTGCAGATCATGCCGCGCTGGAGACATATTCGGGAGCTGCTGGAGCATTTTCAGGTTCTGACAGCGGCGAGAAGCGGGCAAAAGCCGGAAATGGTGATTGCGCGTAGCCGCTTCCTGTATGAAAACTGCGCAGGTTTTCTCTCCTT
>CALWBB010000170.1 GCA_944375885.1 uncultured Merdimonas sp. | reverse complement strand
AAGGTCCGGCACAGATCCGTAAACCAGGCGAAGCCCACGCCGTTTTCCCGGAGCGCCCGGTGTCCCTCCTTCATGCCCGCCAGATAGGCTCCCAGGCTGTTCGTGCTGGTGCCGCCGTGGGACATATAGATCAGCACCTCCGGCAGATAGGAAAGGCGCACCTTTCCGTCTTTTAAGATCCGGATCATAAATTCATAATCCGCGGAAATCCGGTAATCTGTCTTGTAAAGCCCGAAGGCATCGTAGACGCTTTTCCGAAGATACAGGGTCGGATGCCCCGGCATCCAGCCAAAGCGGATCCTGCCCTGGCCCTGGTGCCAGCGGCGCACGATGCGCTCCCCGTCCATATAGTAGAGGTCGCCGTGGACGCCGTCCGTCCCCTCCCGCTCCATGATATCCACCATCTTCGCGATCACGTCCGGGCCGGAATACTCGTCGAAACAGCAGCCTAAGATCTCTCCCGTGGCCATGCGGATTCCCTTGTTCAGCGCGTCATAAATGCCTTTGTCCGGCTCGGAAATCCACAAAAGCCGGTCCCCGAACTGCTCCTTCGCTTCCTGGATCACCTCCAGTGTCCCGTCCGTGGAGCCGCCGTCCACGATGATATACTCGATATTGTCATAGCTCTGGGAGACTACCTGGCGGATAATCCGGCGCAGGTTTTCCCTGTCGTTATAGGTCGCGGTGATCACCGAGACCTTTGGTTTTCTCTCATTCATTCTATTTTCCGTCCGTTCCCTCTCTCTCAAGAAGGCGTCTGTAAAGCTTCAGATAATCCTGGAACCTGTCGTTTTTATCGTAGCCGGAGGCCTTTTTCAGGCACCCGTCTTTCTTGTCCGGCTCTCTTCGCAGCTCCTCTATGGCCCGGAGCAGGCCTTCCGTATCGCCCCGGGGCACGATTTTCCCGCAGGAAGCGTCCACCGACTCCACGCTGCCGCCGGTGGCAAAGGTGATGACCGGGGTACCGCAGGCCAGAGCCTCCAGGTTCGTGGTGGGAAAGGTGTCCTCCAGGGTCGTATTCACATAGGCGTCCGCCATGGAGTAATATTCCGCCAGCTCTTCTATGCTGTTCGTCCGCATGACGCCGTGGATCTTCGGGTGGATCGACCGCATTTTCCGCTTTGAGAGGCCGATGAGGATAATCTGGTACGAATCGTCCAGCCTGTCCGCCAGCTGTTCAAAATAAGCATAGCCCTTCCGCTCCTCCCACATACCGGCCACGCCCAGGAGAATGTATTTATCCTGGAAGCCCAGCCGTTCCCGCAATCCCTTGTCCACCGGGCGGAACCTGCCAAGGTCGATGCCGTTTGGAATCACCTCCACCGGATACTCCCCCAGATAGGACTGCCGCGCGTAGCCCGCCAGCCACCGGGAGGGCGTCACCACGGTCAGATCCGGCACTCCGGTAAAGGCCTTTTTCTTTCTCTCGTAATTCCGGGCCGAGTTATCCTTAAACAGCGCATAGGGATAGACACTTTTATACTGGGGGCAGTCCCCGCAGCCCGTCTTCCATTTCATGCAGCCGATATAGTCGAAATGGGCGCAGTGGCCCGTGAAGCTCCAGCAGTCGTGAAGCGTCCAGACCACCGGCTTCCCAGAGGTTTTTAAGTACCAGAAAAGCTGTTCTACATCCAGGTAAAAGCCATGGATATTGTGGAGATGGATGATATCTGGATCGTATTCCTTTATCTTCGCAATCAGCCTGCCCGTCTGCTTCGATGAAGCAAAACCGTGTTCCCCTTTGAAAAAGGTGCAGAGCACATGGAGCCCCATATCCAGATCGGTGCCGAATTTATATGCCCTCACGCTCTCCGGGGCCTGTCTTCTGCCAAAGGCGATCAGCCCCTCGTCCCCGGCTTCCTCCAGGGCGTGGACGATGTCCACGGTGATGCGGCCCACGCTTCCGCTGCCGCAGACCGTGTTAATCTGCAATACCTTCAAAACGAATTCCTCCTGCCCCATCTCTCTGGATGGGGCCTGCGCCTGCCAGCGGCTTTAGAACACCAGCTCGCAGTCCCAGACGTCCACGCCGCTCTCCTGGAAGACGCTGCGGATCCTCTCCCGCAGTTCTTCTTTCGTGCAGCCCTTCTTCAGAACCGCCTGCAGGAAGCCTCCTCCCCCGGCGCCGCAGATCATGCGGGCCGCCAGAAGATCCTCGCAAGCCAGGAAGATCTGGTCGATGCAGGTATTCGTGCTGCCGCCGTCCAGGCGCTTCGAGAGCTCCCAGTGCTGATCCAGAAGTCTTGCAAAGCCGTCGATATTTCCCTTTTCCAGCTCAAATTTCATCAGGACCGCTACCCGCTGGATCTCGTAGAGCACCTCCAGGGAATTGGGGCTGGAGCCGATATAACTGCCCACGACCTCCCGCAGCAGGTTGCGGGCCAGGCGGCGCTGTCCCGTATAGATGAGCACGAACCGGCTTTTCAGCTCTTCGATGGCGTCTTTTGGAATATTCAGATGCTGTACCCGGATATCCTGCCTAAGCCCTGGCTTCGTGGTGACAAGCTTGATCCCATTCGTCAGGCCGCCCACCTGATCCTGCCAGCCGCCGCCGGTACTCATCAGCTGCTCCATGCACAGCACATAGGAGTAAAGCTCGTTTTCCGTCACTTCTTTTCCGATATACTGGAAAATCGCCTTCACACAGGCCCCGGCCAGGATGCTGCTGGTGCCAAGGCCGGAGCCCCGGGGAATTCCCATCACCGCCGTGGACAGGTAGAGGCCTCCGCCCAGCTTTTTCAGAATGCTCTCAAAGGGGACCTGCTCTGTCAGCGGAAGGATGCCGCAGGCCAGAAGGGCCGCCTTGTGAAGGGCATAGGTATCAAAGGGATCCCGGCAGCTCTGCAGCCGCTCCAGATCCGTAAATTCATCGTAGGCGCCCGAATCCGTGCTTGCCAGCGCGATGCAGGGCTTCTCGATCCGCTTCACCGTCACCACCACGGGGCAGATGCCGTTCAGCTTCGCCGCCGCGTTCAGCACTGTGCCGCCATGCTCATTGCAGTAGGGCGGGGTGTCGGACCAGCCGCCGCCGAAATTCACCCGGATGGGAAGCTCCACCCGCACCTCCGGCTCTGCGATATGGTACGCCTCATCTTTGGAAGCCTCCCCAATGCTGGCCTCGTAGAGGCTGTCGCAGATGTAGCGGAAGCACTGATCCTCCAGCTCCTCGCTCACCTGTCCCCTCGTAAGCCTGGACAGGTAATAATAAATCCGCATGCGGATGCCAAACCCGGAGCCTTCCGCGATCTTCCGCAGCTTTTCCACCTGGGAGGCCGTGACGCCCTGGCTTCCGAAGACCGCTCCTGCTTCCTCCACGCTCTTTCTCTCCTCCAGCGCCAGCAGGAAGCGGGCGATCCGCACCTGGGTGCCAAGCTTCGCCTGCCAGGCCACGATCTCCCTTACGTCGGCGTTCTCAAAGCTTTCCTGCAGGCTGAGGCGCTTTCTGGCGCGGTAGGAAGCCGCGCGCGTCCCATCGCCTGCCGCCAGGGCAAGAAGCTCCACCGCCGCCTGCACTGCTTCCTCGATGGAGGCGCAGACCGGGTAAAGCTTCGCCGTCCACAGGAAATGGCCTTCCCCGTCCCAGACCTCCTCCGGGGAAAGCCTAGCGTTCTTAAGAAAGCTTCCCAGGGTGCCGTTTAAAAAGGCCGCGTCCTCCTCCAATGTCCCCTTGGGATTGTCGTTCACCCCATAGACGCGGACCACGAAGCTTCCGTCTTTTTGCTTCAGGCCGTGCAGGACCGTGTGATCCGGGATGCTCTCCCCGCGCAGCGTCACCGCGGAAACCACACAGTGCTCTCCCACGGACGATCCGCTGTAAATATAGCTGTCTTCTATATAGGAAGAGGCGGACACCCTCGTATCCCTCTCGATGTAGCTGTTGCTGCAGGCGCAGAAGCTCTCCCCAGCCTCCTCCACGCCCAGGATCTGGCGCTTCCAGTCCAGGAACTCGTAATTGTCGATCTCGTCTGTCACCAGGCGCAGAAGCTCCCGCGTGGTCCCAAAATGGATAAACTGCGCCGGGGACAGGCAGAGAAGCTTCAGGGAATAGGGGCTTAAGACCTCCCAGAGCGCCCTCCGGCACTGTGCCAGCTCCTCACAGAAATCTCCCTCCGGCTTTTCCAGCAGATACTGCTCCAGGGTAGAGCGGGAGGCCAGCGGATACAGGAAGTCCCCGTAAAAGCTCACCCGTGCCTTCTCATTTACAAAGCGTCCGTATTTTTCCGGGACAATCCTTCCCTTCTCCCCAATCAGGGAAAACAGGCTCTCCAGCAGATCGCAGTCCAGCATAATCGCGCCTGTGTCCAGATCCACCGCTCCCTGCCCGTTGACCGCGCCTAAGGCCCGCAGCTGCTCCTCGCTCTGCTTGTGGAGGAAGTTCGCCACATAGCCCTCTCCGTCGCCCAGGAAGACACCGTGATCCTTTCCCGTCTCCACATCCTCCTTGATGGAAATGGCCGCCGCTCCCCGGAAGGTGAAATCGATCTGCAGCGGGTTAAACAGCAGCAGCACATCCCCGGACAGCACCAGCATCCCCTCCCGGAACCGGGCCGGCATCCCTGCCATTCCAATCATAAATTCATCGAACAGCGTGGAGCGCCGCCCATCCGGCAGCTCTCTTGGCACCGGGGAGAACAGCTTGCCGCAGGCCGAATACTGGGGCACCCGCTTGGAATCTCCGCCCGAATGGATCACCAGGATCCGTTTTCCCCGGAAGAAATGCTCTCCCCCTCCCTGTTCGCTTAAATATTTCATCACATGGAAGGTCGCTCCGCCGGAGCCTACCCGTTTGCCGTCCGGATCCGGAAGCACCTCGTACACAGTCCCGGCGGGCAGCCGCCCCGCCGCCAGGCGCGCGTCGATCTGCGCCCGGTAGGCAGCCGCCTGCTCCTCGTTGGAAGCAGTCAGAATCACATAATCCCACTGGATAAAGTATTTCTTCGTGAGGGATTTTTCATACTCCTGCCA
>CALWBB010000169.1 GCA_944375885.1 uncultured Merdimonas sp. | reverse complement strand
GATGAAGATAGAGAGCATGGTGCTGGGCGCTGTGGCGACCAACTGCTATTTTGCCATAAATGAAGAGACGAAGGAGACGATTGTGATCGATCCGGCCGACCGGGCGGATGTGATCTTAAAAAGGGTCGAGGAGGAGGGCCTGGATTTAAAGGCTATTTTCCTGACCCACGGACACGGGGATCATATCCTGGCGGTGCCAAAGCTTCGGGAGAAGACCGGGATCCCCGTCTACGCCAGCCGGGCGGAGGAGGAGCTTCTTTCCGACCCGCGGCAGAATCTGACGACGATGCTGTTTGGCAGGCCCCTTACCCTGAAGGCGGATGCGCTGCTGGAGGACGGACAGGAGCTTACCGTGGCGGGCATGAGGTTCCGGGTGCTGCTGACGCCGGGGCATACGCCGGGCGGCTGCTGCTATTACTGCCAGGAGGCAGGGGTGCTGTTTTCCGGCGATACCCTGTTCGCGGGCTCCGTGGGACGGACCGATTTTCCGGGCGGCTCCTTCCAGACGCTGCTTCGCTCCCTGGTGGATAAAATCATGCCCCTTCCAGGGGATGTGCGGGTCTGCCCGGGCCACCAGGAGGAGACTACGGTGGAGGAGGAGCGCCGCTGCAATCCTTATTTAAGGAGAGGCTGACAGAATGATAGAAGTAAAGATAAATGACGAGAGCTTTGCCTACGACATCCATTCGCTGATTCAGGCCTTTTATCCCGGCGTGGAGGTACAGGTCCGGGCAAAGGAGGAATTTACCGAGGATACGCCTCTTAAGATGGAGGCGTTCGTGGATGAGCGGGAGATCCGCTTTGCGATTCTGGAGGACGGAAGACCCCGCCAGGAGGGCAGCGCCCGCGTGGAGGATCCGGATCGGAAGGCGCTCAAGAACCAGATGAAACGGCTCCTGTACGAGAAGCTCTGCGCATATACGGGAAAGAAGCTGCCTTGGGGGACGCTGACGGGCATCCGTCCGGTGAAGATCCCCATGGCCATGCTGGAGGCTGGGCGTTCCAATCTGGAAATCGCCCGTTATATGTGGGAGACCTACGACTGCAGCAAGGAAAAGGCGGCCCTGGCCATCTCCATCGCCAACCGGGAGCGGGAGGTGCTGGAGGGTCTGGACTATGAGAACGGCTGGAGCCTCTATGTGGGAATCCCGTTCTGCCCCAGCATCTGCCTGTACTGTTCCTTCTCCTCTTCCCCCATCAAGCTCTGGGAAAAGCGGGTGGAGGACTATCTGGACGCTCTTTTTAAGGAGCTGGACTTTCTGGGAAGGGCTTACGCGGGCAGAAAGCTGAACACCGTCTATATCGGCGGCGGGACGCCCACCACGCTGAACGCTTCCCAGCTTGACAGGCTTCTGGGACATATCGAGAAATGCTTCGATTTTTCCCATGTAAGAGAGCTGACCGTGGAGGCCGGGCGGCCCGACAGCGTGTCGCCGGAAAAATTCCGCGTTCTGAAAGCCCATGGAGTGACGCGGATTTCCATCAATCCCCAGACCATGAACCAGAAGACCCTGGATCTCATCGGGAGGAAGCACACGGCGGAGCAGATAAAGGAGGCCTTCCATATGGCCCGGGAGGCAGGCTTTGACAATATCAACATGGATCTGATCGTGGGGCTTCCCGGCGAGGGCATCGAGGATGTACGCCATACCATGGAGGAGCTGCGCGCCCTTGATCCGGACAGCATTACGGTCCATTCGCTGGCGGTGAAGCGGGCCGCGAGGCTGAAGCTGTTCCGGGACACCTATGAGGAGATGGGCTTCCAGAACAGCCAGGAGATCATGGATCTCACCTACCGGTACTGCGTGGAGCCGGGGGCTTACCCCTATTACCTGTACCGGCAGAAGAACATGGCTGGCAATTTCGAGAATGTGGGCTATGCGAAGGACCGCAAAGCAGGCATCTACAATATACTGATCATGGAAGAAAAACAGACGATTCTGGCCGCGGGAGCCGGCGCTTCCTCCAAATTCGTTTTCGCCGCGGATCACATTGAGCGGGTGGAAAATGTCAAGGATGTGGCCCAGTACATAGACCGGATTGACGAGATGATCGAGAGGAAGCGAAGCTTTATGGAGGCCCATGGTCTGTTGGAGCAAAGTTGAAGGCAGGGATGAATGAAGTGACAGAGGTGACACCCCTTTCCTTTTTCGAAGAGGATATCACTGAGGAAATCAATCATGGCATCCGGGTCAGTAATCTGGCCTATTATGTGGCGAAAAGCCTGGGACTTTACGAGGCCCAGTGCCATGAGCTGGCGGTGGCCGGCATGGTGCACGATATCGGAAAGCTCCGGGTGTCCGGGTATCTGTACGGCCGCCACGAGGATACGCTGAAAATCGAGGAGATGAAGTACGTCCGGATGCACCCGAGGCTCGGGTACGAGCTTCTGATGCGCCATGACTATTCCGATTTTGTCGTGGAAAGCATTTTGTACCATCATGAGAATTATGACGGCTCCGGGTACCCGGAGAATCTGGCCGGGGATCAGATCCCGCTGGGGGCCAGGATTCTGCGGGTCTGTGACGTGTACGCGGCCCTGACCTCGGACCGTCCCTACCGGAAGGCTTTCGACCCGGAGACGGCCGTGGAGCTGATGATTGACGAGGTAAAAAATTTTGATATGAAAGTATTTCTGGCCTTTCAGAGAACCATCCATGAGGAGGAACTTCAGGAAAAATGGGCGGTTCCTGAGCTTCAGGTCCGGATTACAGAGGAGGAGACGATATGATTACACAGGCTCCAAGAGGAGTAGAAGACTGGTACGGCGAGCGGATGCACAGGCGCGCCTGGGTGGAGCGCCAGGCGAGGGAGCTGGCCCGCACCTACAATATGACGGAGATTATCACCCCCATGTTCGAGCACACGGTGCTCTTCCAGCGGGGCGTGGGCGAGACCACGGACGTGGTGCAAAAAGAGATGTACACCTTCAAGGACAAGGGCGACCGCAGCATCACCCTGAAGCCGGAGGGGACGGCGGGCGTCATGCGGGCCTATCTGGAGCACAACATGTACGCGAATCCCGCGCCCACGAAGCTGTTCTACGTGACGCAGGCGTTCCGTTATGAGAAGCCCCAGAGCGGGAGGCTGCGCCAGCACCACCAGTTCGGCGTGGAGTTCGTCGGATCGAAGAGCCCCCTGGCGGAGGTGGAGGTCATCTCCCTGGCGGCTTCCTTCATCCGGAAAATCGGCCTGCGGGACGTGAAGCTTCACATCAACAGCATCGGCTGTCCGAACTGCAAGAAGGATTACAACGAGGCCCTGCTTTCCTATCTGCGGGAGCATGAGGAGCACTTATGTCCCACCTGCCGGGAGAGAATGCAGAAGAATCCCATGCGCGTCATCGACTGCAAGGTGCCCGAGTGCAAGGAGATTATCAAAGACGCGCCCCGGACCATCGATTATCTGGACGAGGAGTGCCGGAACCATTTCGAGGAGCTTCAGAAGCTTCTGACGGAGCTTTCCATTCCCTTTGAGGTGGACACCGGCATCGTGCGCGGACTGGATTACTATACGAAGACCGTGTTTGAGTTCGTGAATTCCGAGGGCTTCACCCTCTGCGGCGGCGGCCGTTATGACGGACTGATCCACGAGATCGACGAAAAGCACGACATCCCTTCGGTGGGCTTCGGCATGGGAATCGAGCGGATCCTGTACTTCCTGGAGAAGGAGGGCGTGGAGCTGCCGCCCATGGAGACGCCGGATCTCTATGTGGGAATCCTGGGCGAGGCGGCGAAGGCCAGGGCCTATAAGCTGGTCAACGAGATCCGCGGCCACGGCCTGATTGTGGAGACCGACTACATGGACCGCAGCGTGAAGGCCCAGATGAAGTACGCCAATAAGATTGGCGCGAAAAAGGTGGTCATCATCGGCGAGAATGAACTCTCGAGGGGAGCGGCCAATGTAAAGGACATGGCTACAGGGGAACAGACGGAAGTGAAGCTTTCCGAACTGCCCGCGCTGTTTTAAATAATTTCTTAGGAGGAGAAAAGAGATGTTTCAGTCAAGAACACATACCTGCAGCGAGCTGCGTCTTTCCGACGTGGGAAAGACCGTGACGCTGGTGGGATGGTATGAAAATATGCGTAAGGTCAGCAAGAATCTGGGCTTTCTGATTCTGCGGGATTTCTACGGGACGACCCAGGCCGTTATCGAGACGGAGGAGATGATGGCGAAGCTGTCCGGCGTGAACAATGAGTCTACGCTGTCTGTCACAGGCGTGGTGCGGGAGCGCTCCAGCAAGAACGCGAACCTGCCCACAGGCGAGATCGAGGTGGTTCCCACCGACATCCAGGTGCTGGGCCGCTGCCGTTACAACGAGCTGCCCTTTGAGATCAACCGCTCCAAGGAGGCGGATGAGAATACGAGATTAAAATACCGCTATCTCGACCTGAGAAACCCGGCGGTGAAGGACCGCATCATCCTGCGCTGCAATGTGGTGGCGGAGCTTCGAAAGAGCATGACAGAGCACGGCTTTCTGGAGATCACCACGCCGATTCTGACCTGCTCCTCTCCGGAGGGCGCAAGGGATTACCTGGTTCCCTCCAGGAACCATCCGGGCAAGTTCTACGCCCTGCCCCAGGCGCCCCAGCAGTTTAAGCAGCTGTTGATGACGGCAGGCTTTGACCGCTATTTCCAGATCGCGCCCTGCTTCCGGGATGAGGACGCCAGGGCAGACCGCTCCCCGGGAGAGTTCTACCAGCTGGATATGGAGATGGCCTTCGCCAGCCAGGACGATGTATTTTCTGTGCTGGAGGATGTGCTTCCGCCTATCTTCGCAAAATACGGCGTGTACCAGACGGCTTCCAGCGCTCCCTTCCGGCGCATCTCCTACCATGACGCCATGGAGATCTACGGATCGGACAAGCCGGATCTGCGCATCGACCTGACTCTTCAGGACGCCACCGCCTGCATGGCGGACTGCGGCTTCGGCCCCTTTGAGGGACAGACCGTAAAGGCTGTGGTGTTCAGCGGTTTCAAGGCTACCCGCAAGGTGATTGACAAGATCTGCGCCGA
>CALWBB010000168.1 GCA_944375885.1 uncultured Merdimonas sp. | reverse complement strand
TTTTGAAGAAGGTTGATTCACATGTTTTTGTAAGTCATCATTCATTCTGATGCTTTACAAAAACATGTGTTTTTTATTTTCGGAGAGACTCGCCTGACCGGGCTCCGGCAAAAGCCGGAAAGACTATTTTATTTTTTATTTTCAACAGGAGGCATCTTATGAACAAGGGCACAGTTAAGTGGTTCAACGCAACAAAGGGCTATGGCTTCATCACCAACTCTGAGAACGGTGAGGACGTATTCGTACATTTCTCCGGTATCGTAGCTGACGGCTACAAGACCCTGGAGGAAGGCCAGTCCGTTACCTTCGATATCACCGAGGGCAGCCGTGGACCGCAGGCTACCAACGTCGTAGTGGTAGCGTAAGCTGTTTACAGACAGGGGGATGAAAGCCCGGGCCGCCGCGCGCGCCGGGAATTCCGGTTTATCCGGATTCCGAGCGCGTACGGCGGCCCGGGCTTTTTCATGCGCTCCGTCCTTTCCTACGCCTTTTTTACGTCGGCATATTCGGGGTGCTTCTCGAACCACTTCACCGCATACGAGCAGGTCGGCACCGCCTTCAGGCCCCGCTTCCGAAGCTCTGCGGCGGCAGCCTCCAGAAGCTTTCCGGCCACTCCCTGGCCCCGCAGGGAATCATCCACAAAGGTGTGATCGATCTCCACCGTCTCCGCATCCAGCGCTGGGAACGTCACTCGGGCCAGCGTCTTCCCTTCCGGGGACTCCAGGGCAATCTCATTTTCTCTGTAAATAAACTCCATCAGCGCACCTCCAGTCTTCTGCCGCATTTCGGGCAGTATTCAAAGTCTTCTTCCGTCTCATAGCCGCAGGCCGGGCAGTAACGCGCCCTCTGCCAGCCCGTCTCTCCCTGCCAGGAGCCTCTGCTTCCGTTTCCGCCGTACCCATATCCGCCGTTTCCTCTGCGGATGAGAGTCAGCTCTTCCGGCCGGATCTCGGTCTGCTCCCCGCGCGAAAGCCTGCGCCCGGCCTGGGGATCGAGCTCATAGAGGCTTTGGCAGCAGCTCGTCTCCGCGTAATATTTCCTGCCCCATTTCAGCACCGGAATGAAAAAGAGGCTTAAACACATGTAGGTCATATAGACCTGATAGCGCCCATAGCTTCCGCAGGCCCCGCAGATGACGGGGCCGAAGCTTCCGATTTCCTTCTGGCCCGAATTGACTCCGAAAATAAAAAACATGCCTTGTCTACCTTTCTTCTGTATCCTCTCCGCCGTCCCCGGTTCCTTCTCCTGCCAGCTTCAGCAGATCTTCAATCTCCTCCACCGGCATGTCCATAAAGACAGAGAGCTCCTCCAGGGAAACTTTTCTCTCCAGCTCGTCGGAAAGCTTTTTGATCCCGTCGCTTAAATGATTGAGGCGCTCCGCCAGCAGGTCGCCGGCCTGCCGCTCCGTCTGCTGCTCCTCCAGGGCGGCGGCGACGGCCGAGCGGATCTCCTGCTTCAGGTAGTCCAGCGCAGTCTGCCCTTCCGCGCGCAGGCCCAGCGTCTCCATGGCCAGCATCAGCCCGATATTTCCCTCCTGTATCAGATCTCCCAGGGGCAGTCCCCGGCCCGCGAAGCCCCGGGCCGTGCGGATGACCTCCGGCAGCAGCTGCTCCGTCAGCCGGGCCTTCACCCCGCCATCTCCTGTATTTTCCGCCTGCTCACAGAGCTCCAGCAGCTCTTCCTCTCCCAGAAGGGTCAGATATTCCAGCTCCTTCTGGTACTGCTTAAGGAAATCCTCCTCTTCCGGCGTAAGCTGCGCTTCCTCCTCTTCCTCCCGCTTCGCGGGCACATAGCCCTCCACGGTCACCAGGCGGGAGGCCAGGTAGGCGAACACCAGCTCCATCTGCTCCTCTGTCAGCTCCATGTCCTTTAAGAAGTCCCGGACCTCCTCCGCCCGGATACGGTTTCCCCGCTCCTCTGCCAGGCGTCCCAGCTCTTCCAGCTTCTTCTGAAATTCCTGTCGTTCCATACTGTTCTAACGTCTCCCGTTTTTCTTTCTTTTTGTGATTTCAGTCTGCTCTTCCAGCTTCCGCATGTTCCGCAGCCTTCCCCGCGCTCATGGCCTCATGCTCAAGCCGCAGCTCCTGATACAGCCTGTAAAAGCTCCAGCCGCTGTTGTGCTCCGTGAGGACTGCCTTCATGGGAACCGGCGGCAGCTTCGCCCTCCGAAACTGGCTCAGCAGCTCGCTCATCCCGCGCTCGGTAAAGCCGCAGAACACCAGCATCCTTTCCGGAATCGCCAAAGGCTCCGTCTGCGGCCCCTCCATCTGTTCTCCCGTCTGTTCTTCTGCCCCGGCCTCCGGCGCCGGGCAGACCTGCTCCGCAAAGCCCGGAAGCCCCGCCAGGTATCCCACCTGCTGCCCGGCCTGCTCCGGAGCGATGTTCCGGATGCGGATGCCCAGACGGACCAGCACGCCTTTTCGCTTCTGGTCATCCGCCGATTTCTCCGGCGTATAGTATAAAACCATTTCTTTTCTCACTGCCATTGTCTTGTCTCCTTATAAAATGCGTACTGCTGCAGGACTCCCGCAAAGCCCTGGTACCGCTCGAAGGGGAAGCCTTCCGGGTAGCGCTTCAGCATCGCTTTGATATGCGTGTCCACCGGAAACGCTTCGATGTGGTGAAGGGCAAAGAGGCAGATACAGTCCGCCACCTTGACACCCACGCCGCAAAGCTTCAGAAGCTCTTCCCTGGCCTTCTCGCAGTCGAGCCCGGGCAGCGCTTCCAGATCCACGGCGCCTTCGCAGACCATGCGGGCCGTCTTCACCAGATAGGGCGCCCGGTAGCCGAGGCCCAGCTCCCGAAGCCTCTCCTCTGACGTGCCTGCCAGCGCCTCCGGCGCCGGAAATACCCGGTACGCCTCTTTCCGGAAGCTCTCCCGTTCCTCCCCGAATTCCCGGCACAGGGCGTCCACACACTTCCGGATCCGGGGAATGTTATTCTGCTGGGAAATGATAAAGGTCACGATCGTCTCCCAGAGCTCCTGGCGCAGGATCCGGATCCCGCCGCCGATGCGGGCCGCCTCCTGCAGATAGAAGTCCTCCGGGTCGATAGCCTGCTTGAAGCCTCCATAGTCAGTCTCCAGGTCAAAATAGCTCTTCCAGCGGCTTTCAAATTCTTCTTCCGTACAGGAGAAGGAAACTTCCGTCCCCTCCTGGCTGATTTCCAGATATTCTCCCCACGCAGTCAGGGAATATGTATCGTTTGCATTTGGCTCTGAAGCTGTTTCAGATCCCGAAACCGGCCGCAGGCGGAAGCACTGCCCTGACTCGGCAATCTGCCGGATGTCGAAATCCTTAAGTGTCTGTCTGATCATTTTTCTCTTTTCTCCGCAAACGGGCTCTTCTTTTTCATCGTGTTGCGTTATACCGCTTGTTTATAAATTCAATGATGATGTCTTTGAAAGCCTGTACGATTTCGATAATCACCTCATCGCTTAAAGGCTGCTCCCTCCTTACGGAAGGCTTGTTCTCGTTCATTTTCCGGATTTCTTGTTCTGCCATGTTCCCGGCACACCCCTTTCTTGTTTGATAGTTACATGATATTCCAGCCGGGCAGGCTCTTCTAAGAACGAAATTCGTGATTTTTGTAATCGAAGCTCATTTCGTTGTATATGTCTTTCACACACCGTGTTTTTTTCTTATTCCATTGTTTTCCAGGTCGAAACGCCTGAAAAGCATCGTCATATTCATCCGAGATTTCCTGCATATTCTGAGATGTAAAATTCCCTTTTCCTATTTTACGGTCAACTACAGCTTTTACCAATCTCATGTCGTGAATATTGCATATTTCCCAAAATTGAAAATGGTTAAGACGATGTCCTTTGAGTTTTTCCCCAATGCCTTTCATTTCTGGAAGCGTCAGTCCATTGACGCTCCATCCTTCGGCCCTAAGCTGTTGCTCTTGCACCTTTCTCTTGTCTCTAACATAATTCATTGTTCGTTGGTGCATCATTCGTTCGCTGTCATCAGCCGAACCGGCACCACCTAAATAAAAGTCCAGAGAATGTGTCTCTTGAGTATTGTCATACGCGTATTTACAACATTCGGCAAGAAGCTGAAGAATGGTATCTCTTAATGTGATTTTCCCTGAAAATGTTTCCCACACATATTCTTCCGGAAACACAGTTAAAATCTGATTTTCTATCGTTTGAGCAACTATGTCCATTTTCTTTGTGAGCATTGGAATTTGTCCTTCCTGGTTTTTGCATCCTCTGCCCTTGAAATGCCCCTACAATAAGTTTGCACGGTACGTCATATCGGTTTTACCCAGATCAGGATCTATCAAGCGTTTCCTAAGACATCCTGGAAAGCAGGGCCACATTCTCCACCCCGGCGGTGTGGGGGAACATGTCCACAGGCTGCACTTGCCAAAGCGCATACCGGCCGTCCGCGCAGAGGATTTTCAGGTCCCGGGCCAGGGTCGCCGGGTCGCAGCTTACGTAGACGATGCGCTCCGGCTCCATGCGCAGCATCGTCTGCAGGCAGGCCGCGTCGCAGCCCTTCCGGGGCGGATCGACGACGATGACGTCGGCCCGGATGCCTTCTTTTTCATATTTTTCCGGCAGGACTTCTTCTGCCTTTCCCAGGTAAAATTCTACGTTGGAGATGCCGTTCAGCGCCGCGTTGCGCCGGGCGTCCTCCACGGCCTGGGGGACGATCTCCACGCCGTACACCTGCCCTGCGCTCTTCGCCAGGAAGAGGGAGATGGTGCCGATGCCGCAGTAGAGCTCCCAGACGGTCTCGCCGCCTGTCAGTCCCGCGTATTCGAGGGCGGTCCGGTAGAGCTTCTCTGTCTGGGCCGGGTTCACCTGGTAGAAGGAAAGGGGCGAGATCTGGTAGCGGATGCCTCCGATCTGATCGGTGATATAGGTCTGTCCCCGGACCGGAATCACTTCCTCCCCGAGGATTACATTCGTGTTTTTCTGATTGACGTTCAGGGAAAAGCTGGTCATGCCCGGAATGGCAAAGAGGCGGTCCGCCAGCTCCTCCACATAGGGAAAGCGCCTGCCGTTGATGACCAGGCAGACCATCAGCTCGCCTGTGGAGAAGGCTTTG
>CALWBB010000167.1 GCA_944375885.1 uncultured Merdimonas sp. | reverse complement strand
GAGTTCAGAAGCAGGGTGATGGTCATGGCGTAGGCGTCCTTGCCCAGCTTCCGGCGGATCAGCTCCGTGCCGCCCAGCATGTTGCTCCACTGGTCATCCCCGCCAAACTGCATGTTGCAGCCGTATCTCTGGTACAGCTCGTAGAAATCATAGCTCTGCATCAGCATGTAGTTGAACTCCAGGAAGCTTAAGCCCTTCTCCATGCGCTGCTTGTAGCACTCGGCCGTCAGCATCCGGTTCACGGAGAAATGGGGGCCGATCTCACGCAGGAAATCCACGTAATTCAGATCCAGCAGCCAGTCCGCATTGTTGACCATCAGGGCCTTCCCCTCTGAAAAATCAATGAAACGGCTCATCTGCTTTTTGAAGCAGTCGCAGTTGTGCTGAATCGTCTCCACCGTCATCATCTGGCGCATATCGGAGCGCCCGGAGGGGTCGCCTACCATTCCGGTGCCGCCGCCCAGCAGGGCGATGGGCCGGTTGCCCGCCTCCTGCAGTCTCTTCATCAGGCACAGCGCCATAAAATGGCCCACATGAAGGGAATCCGCAGTCGGATCAAAGCCGATATAAAAGGTCGCCTTTCCGTTGTCGATCAGCTCCCGGATCTCCTTCTCATCTGTCACCTGGGCAATCAGGCCGCGGGCTGTCAGTTCGTCGTAAATCTTCATTTTCCTTTTCTCTCCTTTGGCTTTTTGTCGTGTTCTCTGTACTGGGCGATGAGCTTTTGCACGGCTTGCTTCCAACGATCGCGCAAATGGCCGTTCATGCAGGCACGCTGTCCACCTGCCGGGCTTATCGCGCAAAAAAACTCCCGCCCTTTCACTGAAAGGACGAGAGTGTACCTGCTCCCGTGTTACCACCTTACTTCGCTGCTGCCTCACGGCAGCCGCCTCTGCCGGTATCCTCTCCAATCCAAATGGCGAATACCCGGACGTTGTAACGTTCGTCTCTCACGTCGCAGCCTACCAGCGGATTCTCCATGTTCATCGTTCTCTTCCTGTTCCGCCTTCGGTGCGCAGCTCGGGGATGTATTCAGACTGAAGTACCCCGTGCGCCTCTCATCTCCCGGCTGCTTTCTGTACGGTTCTCCTAAAGCCCTACTTGTTCCCGTCAAAGCCTTTCCATATTAAGCTTGAAGCTGTCAGATTTTTAAATCTGGGTTCATTATATCGGCTGGAAAATTATTTGTCAAGCGGCCGGAAGGAAAAAACAAACGCGCCGCACTCTGCTGCCAGCGCTCCGGACCACAGCCACAGAAATCCCGGCCACGCCCCGGCGGCAGCCGTCAGAAGGAGCAAAAGCGCCGGGACCAGGTATTTCCGGGGATGGCGCCACAGCTCGCTCTCTGTCCCCCAGCCCTGAATGGGCCATTTCCATTCCAGGGCCACGGAGCATACGGCGCTCTGCAGGGAGGCAAGCGCCGCCGTCCAGACATCTGAAAACGCTACGCCGCCCTGTGAGAGCTGCCAGCTGCACAGGCAGACCGCGCACAGGGAGCTGTTGACCGCAAAAAGAAACATGCAATAGCCTTTTCCCAAAGCCCTTTCCTGTCCCGGAAGAACGCGGACTGCCTGCAGAAGCTCCGGATCGCCGGACAGCAGGGTGCCAAGCGGCGTATTCAGGCAGAGGATGGCAAAGCAGATGGGAAGGAAAGAGGGCCCCAAAAGCTGTCCCGTCAGAAGCGGCAGAAAGACGGCCATGGCGCCAAGCCCCAGGGTGTTGACGCAATAGCTTTGATTATCCATTAAATAGCGGAACAGATACCGAAAGACGCTGGCAGATTGATACCGGCGGACACGGCTCCTTCCTGCGCCCCTTTTCTCCACGCTTTTTCTGCCGCCCTCCCGGTAAAAATCATAGGCATCCGCAGGCCAGGACAGCCTTCGTCTCTTCCACAGGCGGAAGGCCTCCGGCGCGGCGATACACGCCGCGAGGCCGCAGACAAGGGCCCAGAAAAGCTCGAAGCCCGTCCAGGAGGCAGCCGCCAGAAGCAGGGCCCACACATACACCGTCCGGGTGAGCAGGACGTAAGTGCCCAGAGCCGCCTCCCAGGCAGACGCAAGCTCCCGGTTTCCCAGCGGCAGCGCCAGAAAGCCCTCCAGAAGCTCTTTCTGCCGGCGTCCGCACAGAAGCTGCCAGAGGATTCCGGCGGTAAAGGCAAAGGAAGTCAGATAAAGGACAAAGGGCGCGACGTCCAGCCGCCACCCGGACGAGGCCAGAGCCAGATACAGGATGGCGGAGGACATAAGGCTCCTTCGGATACTTTCATACCGCGCCCCGGACAGCTGCCGGAGCAATGCTTGAAGGGTTCTCACAGGCAGCTCCTTTCCTGCGCGTCATACGCGGACAGCTCGTCCCGGATCGTCTCCGGGAGGATTTCCTTTCCGGCAAAGGCCCGGCTGATTATCCCCTGCTCCAGAACCAGCACCCGATCCGCGGTCAGGCAGATGCTTTCCAGGATATGGGAGGAGAAGAGGACCGTCCCGCAGCCCTTATAGCCGTTGATCAGACGGTACAGAAATTCCGTGCTCTGAAAATCCAGGGCGTTAAAGGGCTCGTCCAGCAAAAGCAGCCTCGGCTCCAGGGCAAAGGCTGTGATCAGATACGCCTTTTTCCGGTTCCCGCTGGAGAGCTCCTTCAAAAGGACGTCCGTATAGGCCTCAAAGTGAAAGCCCTGCACCAGCGGCTCCGGGTCCGGCAGAGGCTTCCCATAGGAAACCGCCGCGTAAGCCAGATACTCCCGAAAGGTAAAATAGGAAAAGGAGCTGTCCTCCGCGAATACGATAAAACGGTTCCGCTTAAATTCTCTGTCCCGGAAGGAGAAGGAACGGCCCTCCCACAGGGCAGCGTCCAGCCGAAAGCTTGAAAGCAGGCCTGCCAGAATCCGCAGCAGGGTCGTCTTCCCGGCTCCGTTCAGGCCGATCAGCCCCACCGCCTCCCCCTCCTTAAGGTCCAGGGAAAGCCCGGAAAGGACAGGCTGCTCCGGCCGGTACCATGCTGTCAGCCTCCGAAGAGAAAGCAATTCGGGAGCCTTCATCCCATTCACCCCCGTTTCTCCCCTTTGTCGTCCCGATCCTCCTGCTCCTTTTTCCACAAATCATGGGCGATATAGAGATAAATCCCTCCCACGAGCAGGAACAGCGGATTCAGGCTGATAAGCCCTACCGCCGCCAGCATCACTCCAAGCGCCGCCCTCACAACCATATGTCTGCTCATCCCATTTCCTCCTTTTCTCATACAGCTTTTTCTTTGCTGTCTTGCTGCCTGTATGATAGCTGAAAAAAGGAGGCTGTGCCAAAATGTCCTTAATCTGCTGTTTTTTGTCCGCGAAAGGACAGGACGGCAGCCGCCCGGAACACGCCGCCCTCCCAGGAGGTCCGCACCACCCCTTCGTATTTCTCTGCGGCGGCCTCCGCGCTCTTAAGCCCCCAGCCATGCAGACCGCCGTCCGCCTTTGTGGTCTTAAGCAGTCTGCCTGCGGACGCGGCTTCTCCCTCATTTCCTCCCTCCTCCGGCTCCTGCTCATAGCTGTTTTCCACCTTAATGACAAGCATCTGGTTGATCCGCCGGATCACGAGGGAGACAAACCGCCTTTCCGGATCCTGCACGCGCTCTGCCGCTTCCAGGGCATTGTCCAGAAAATTTCCCACAATCGCCGTCAGATCCGCGCTTGTAAGATTCGTATGGCGCGGGATTTCCGCCTCCGCCTGAAAACGGATCTGCCTCTCCGCCGCGGAAGCCGCCTTGCTTCCTATGAGAAAATCCAGGGTCTCATCCCCTGTATGCCAGCCCGCCGTAAGCTCCCGGACCGGCCCCTCCAGCTCCTCCAGATAGGCGAGGGCCTCCCCGTATTTCCGGTGGACGAGAAGTTCCCGAAGCGCTCCCATATGGTTGTGGAAATCGTGGAACAGCCGGGCGTTGACGCTGTAGGAACGGTTCAGCGCCCGGTACTCCCGCTCCAAAATGACGCTGCGCTCCGACTGGAGGCGCAGAAGCTCCTCTTCCATCTCATACTGCCGCCTCAGGCTGAACACCAGAATCCCGGCCAGAAGAACCAATGAAAGAAGGATCCACAGATACAGGGTATCCTCCGAAATCGCGATCCGTTTTTGCTCAGAAAGGGTGATGACAGCCAGAAAGCCCAGAATGACAGGCCGGGATGCAAGCTTAAGCGCCCCTTTTTCCGTCAGCTCCTTCTTTCGCAGGAGCCACACCGAAAGCGCCGCAAAAATCAGATAAAAGGCCCAGAGCGCCAGCTGTCCCCGCCCTCCTTCCTGACAAAGAAATGCCGGATCTCCAGACAGAACCGCCGCAAGCGCTCCCGCGAGGAACCCCCAGAGCGCAAGGCCAAACTCGTAAAAGATACTGAAAAACAGGCTGCTTCTCATTCCAGTCCCGTAAAACCGCGCGGCGCAGGCGGCGGTCAGCAGAGCTTCCCCGCAGGCCGCGTAAAGCTCCGGCGCCTCCAGAAAATAAAAAATCACGGACAGAGCCGCCGCTCCTGCCTGAACCAGGGCCGCCGCCTTCCCGAACGCGCCTCCCCGGCCCTCTTCCTTTTTCTTCTTTCCTCTTTCCTGCTTCCCCAAAGTTCTCGATCTGCACAGAAAGAGAAAGCAAAAAAGGGCGCGCAGGGCTGACAGCGCCATATCCGAAATTATCACCCAGCTCTCTGTCATACATGCTCACCCCAGTATCTGTTGATTTCTTCTTTTACGGACTTTAAATGGGAACGGCTCACCGGAAGCGCCGTCCCGTCTTTCAGGATCATTTCCCCGTCCCGAAGCTGCAGGATGTGGATCAGGTTCACGATACAGCCCCGGTCCGTGAAGATAAATTCCTCCGCTCCCAGCTCCTCCAAGGCCTGTTGGAGGCTTTTGCGGACCCTGGCCTCCCCGTCCTCCGTCACCAGACGGGCGTTCCGCCCCTCCCGCTCGATATAGAGAATTTTCCGGTAAGGAATCCTTTCCAGCCTGCTGTTCGTCTGGATCGTATAGGTCCTGCCATCCTCCAGGGCCAGCAGGCCCACCGCCGCGTCCAGCGCTGCCGGAAGCCGGCCGGAAAGCTCTGTCTTCGGCACGTAGCGGAACACCGACAGCTCGAAGGCGTCGATGGCATACTCGATATGGGAGGTGACGAAGATAATTTTCACATCCGGCAGAAAGGGCCGCAGCCTTTCCGCCAGCTCCATGCCCGTGACCCCCGGCATCTCGATATCCAGCAGCAGAAGGTCAAAGTGAAAGCCATCCTCTGTGACATCCCAGAGCAGATTCTCGCTATTCTGGTAGCTCATCAGCC
>CALWBB010000166.1 GCA_944375885.1 uncultured Merdimonas sp. | reverse complement strand
CTGAATGAGCAGTTCAATCCGGAACAGCCGGATGCAGTATGGGTATCGGATATCACATATATTTGGACATTTGACGGTTTCGTATACTTAACCAGTATTATGGATACTGGTCTTCGGCGCCCACATTTAACCCTGCAGCAGCAAGTTTAGTCTCGTCTACCTTGTATTTCGCCGCTTCTGCCTCATCCGGCGGATTCGTCCCATCTGCATACACTGCTATCTTGCGGCCAGCCACGTAGTTCGGGAAGTCTACGGAAAGCTGGTTCTCGTCCGTCAGGGTCAGATCGCCATCGACAGTGAGCATGGCCCCGTCAGCACTGTCAGGATTTGCAGCGTTCAGCCAGATTTCCTGCTTTTCTGGTATGGTATTTGTTCCTGTTATAGTTAGTTTTGCTTCTGCCGCCTGCCAGATGCCGGAACCCTCTCCCTCTGTGCCGTCAGCCTTTTCGGGAACTGTATTATTCTTAATCTCCGCGCTGTCTAAAGTGACCTCGCCGCCATTGATGCGGATCGCCCGGTATGTATTATCTTGCAGGACAGCGTCCCCGCTGACGGTCAGAGTACCTCCGTCCACGCAGACGAGCGCGGAATCGTTGCCGGCCAATTCATCTAAATTCTCTCCGCCAACTATAAGAGCTCCGGTAAGCGTCAGGCTGTCATCAGTCCCCACCTTAAACAGTGCGCCGGTATTGTCCACATTTTCATGCATCGCATTATCATTGCCGTTAAACTTATCAACCGAGCTCGACTTTACATGCCGTACAATTCTTACTGTCTCCTTGACGTCCGCTACTTCATGGCCCGCGTTGTCTTTATAAGAACCTGCGCTTAATGTCATTTCAGTTGGTACGCCATTTTCACCCAGTTCCTGCGTATCCATCAGGTGAATTTCGACATCTTTCTCTGAATAATAGATCGACGCTATATAATACGCCATATACAGGCTCCTTAAAGGCTGCTTCTCCGTACCGTACTCAAAAGGAAGGGCACGGCTTCGAATATCAGCATCCGTCGGATCTACGCCAAGTTCGCTGTGGACATAGAGATGGGCGATGAACTCCCAGGGATCAGGATTCTCGGCCACGACCAGATTAATCCAATTTGTCGCCTTACTGCCAGAAGCAGCTTTTATATCCGCCTCCCGTATGAAATCATACTTCTCTGCCTCCGTTAAACCAAACGTGGTGCCTGTATTCACCGCCTCATATTTCATACACTCTCTATCTGTAGTCTCACCTTCCGCATATTCAATGGTTTTTATTCCCGTTGAACCCGCAGCAGGCGCAGTAAATCCCTTAAATGTGATTTTTATCGGGAAGCCCTTTTCCACCCACAAAGCATTTCTGTCAACTACCCGGATTTTACAATTGTTATTATTAAAAATACAGATTTCATCCTCCATGCGGATAGGCGTACTTCCTCTGCTTAAAATAAGCGCTGGGGTAACACTTCCTGTATGGATTCCTTTGCCGAATACTGCTATATTTTCAGAAATGGTTCCGCTGATAATCTTAGCCCTTCCAGGCTTCGTAGCATCACCTGTAAAAATTCCACCGCCTGCATTCCCTGCCTCATTATTTGTAATGGAAGTGTTCTCTACTGTGACAGTCGACCAGCAGTCCGCGCTGACGCCGCCGCCGCTATAAGCAGAATTGCCATCAATGGTACAGCCCTTTAAATACACATTTGTCTTTTCGCTGTTTAGCTCCTCTACGTCACCCTCCCTATGTCCATATACCAGAATCGCGCCGCCGGCAGCTTTTGTCTCATTATTCTTAAATGTACAATTTGTAAACCATACCTTGCTGTCTTTATTAACGGAGAGCCTTTCAGCAGTGTCATTGATAATGGCTACCGCGCCGCCGCCGGTGCTTGTATTAGCCTGAACAGCCACATTCATGTTTCCTTGATTTCCAGTAAATCTACAATTTGTAAATTTCGCTGTTTCATCTCCGTTTCTCTCAGCCGTCATGAAAACCGCGCCGCCCGAAGACGCAGCTGTATTTCCCTCAAAATCACAATTGCTTACCGTAATCCTGGTACTTCCCGCCGCATAGATTCCGCCGCCGTCGTTAGTTGCCGAGTTGCCCTTGATGGTTCCGCCCTTTATCTCAAGAATGCCATCTTCACCTTGAGTAAATGTACTTGTATTTGGCCTACTTTCTACATAGATAGCTCCTCCGAAGGGCGCACTGCAATTTTGAATTACAACACCTTCCTCCATCACCAGTTTTCCTGGTTCATAACCCGCCGTCTCAACATCCTGAATGTAAACAGCTCCCCCTTGCACATTACCTGCTGCCGTTTCGTTTTTTCCATTTTGCAGGATAGTGTCTGCCTCCAGCGTCACCGTGGCGTTCCGGTGGACTTTTATCATTGCCTCTTCGCCAAATAACTCCTTTCCATCCAAAACAACATTGTCCAAAGTAAGGCTTGCTCGTGCTAGTGAAGCTAGTCCAGCATCAGTCGATACAGAAAACATGGCATCTTCCGTAGCCCGGCTCAACGTATATCTTGCTCCAGTTTCTGGAGCGCTCGTAATCGTACAGCTCCTCAGCCCGCCACTAGAATGGCCTCCCACTTCTATTGTCTCGCTGATTTCTACGTCATCCATCAGATAGATCGTACCGTTTTCCTCTTGAACATCGTCCACCGCCTCCTGCAGGTCGCTATAGGAAACGGGAACATACGCCTCTGCCGCCCTTGTCATTGGCTCTGTCACGATGTAGCATATAGCCCGCTTCGGCGTGAACGCACTCGAAGCGTACCTTCTTCCGTCGGTGGCTGTCGCCACCAGCCGGTAGGAGGTCGTAAAGCAGCTCTCGTCCGCTGTGAATTCGTAGTCTTTTTCTTCTGCTCCCTCGATGTCTTCCCAGCTCTCGCCGTCCCCGGAGCTTTGCCACTGGTAAGCTTCGATGTCACTGAGTCCCACCTCTGCCAGGATCGTAAAGGGATAGCCCTCCAGGGCCGCCTGCTGATCTCCTGACAGGGTGATATCCCCCGTCTCCTCAATCTCATAGACCGCGCGTGTCAGCTGGAACGCGGTGGAAGCATATCTCTGGTTGTCCGTATCTGTCGCCACCAGCCGGTAGAAGGCCGCGAAGCTTCCTTCCTCCGGCACGAAGCTGTACTCTTCCTCATTCTCTCCCTCGATGTCCTGCCAGTCTGTGTCCGACCCATCTGGGGAGATCTGCCACTGGAGGGAATGAAGCTTTTCTTTCTCAATCTTCACTTCTGCCCGGATCGTGAACCCTTCGCCCACTGTGGCCGCCTCCGGTTCTCCGGACAGCGTAAATAAGCCTCCGTTTACAAGAATCTCAGAGACTTCTTCCTCCGGCTCCTCTGTCTGAGACGGAACTTCCGGAGCCTTATTGGGGCCGTTCATTCCAGGCTGAAGTCCGGTCACGCCGTCCGCCCCCTGTACTCCGGACAGAGAAGAATCCGGCCCGTACTGATTCTCTTCCCCGTCTGACGCTCCTGGCTGCCCTGAACCTGCCGGGGTCTGCTCTTCGCTGCCTGGCTTGTCCACTGTTCCGGCAGAGCCGTCCGGGCCGCCTGCCTCGTCTCCGTCTCCCGGCTGGCCAGGCACGGTCTCCCCGCCTGTCTCCTCTCCGGTACCGGCTTCGCCGGGCTGTTCCGGGTTATCCGGTTCTCCCGGCAGCTCCGAATCGTCTGTGACTTCTGTATTCTCCCCATCCTCTGTACCAGGCGTCTCCTCCTGGGGCGGTTCTTCCTGGGGCGGTTCCCCCTCCTCCCCGTCCGGGGTTTCTACGCTCTCAGAGCCGTCTCCTGCCTCTTCTGCATTCTCCAAAGAGACAGAGATCTCTTCTTCGTCCAGGGCGTACACATAATGAAGGTTCCTGACGCACATGCCAATAATCAGAAACATAAGAATATAGGAAAATATTCGGTGACGCTTCATGCTCTCTTCTCCCTCGCTTCTCTTTTTGATCTCTTTATCCGGCCGCCCAAAGCCTGCTGATGCAAGTCTGCCGGCAGATTTGCCCTTGCAGGATCAGGACAGCTCCACATAATTGCAGTTGTGTGTGCAGTCCTGCCCTCTTGTATGGGATTAACTGTATGAATCAGGGATAGTTTTACTTGGATATGGAAGAATGAGCCAGGACATCCAGGCCCTTTTTTGCCTCTGCGAAATTTCCCTTCCGACCGGCCGGAGCTTTGGCCGCGTTTGGGCGCAGATTCAGAATTTATACTTGACACAATATGGAATTTCTATTACCATATATGTGTAAAGAGGTCAAATTTATCATATTGACAGAGGCTGACGAAGATCGATAAGGTGGTGGCCTCTGTTATGTTCGCTCAAAAATCACATAACTGCAATTATGTGACTCCCAGGATTTTCTCCATCTGTTCCAGCTGCCGCTGGTAAGTCTTCCCGCTGTTTGCCGTATAGATCCTTGTGACGCTGAGGCTGCTGTGCCCCAGGATATCCGCAAGCCCCGCCAGGTCCTTCGTGCAGCGGTAATATGCCCGCGCGAACAGATGCCGCAGGTTGTGCGGGAAGATCTTCCCCGCGTCTACCCCGGCGCGCTCCTGTAATCTCTTCATCTCCCGCCAGATCTGGCTGCGGTCCTTGGGCTTTCCCGTCTTTCCCCTGAAAATGCAGCCGTCCCGGATTTTTTCTTCCGGCAGTATTTAAGGAGCCTTCTCCCAAGGGCTGTGGGCAGGAAGATCCTGCGGTGCTTTCCCTTGTTCCAGATCTCGATCCGGCCCCGCTCCACGTTCTCCACGGTGAAATATTTCAGCTCGCTGATCCGGATGCCTGTGGCCGCCATCGTCTCCATGCACAGGGCCAGCCATTCCTTCCCTTCCTGGCGCGCCGCCCGCACCAGGCTCTGGAATTCCTCTTTCGTCAGCTCCTTTTCTTCCGCCAGAAAGAGGCTTTTCTGGATCCGCACCTGCTTGAGCTTCCAGGCGTCCAGGCCCAGATAGCGCAGGAACTGGTTCAGGGAGGCCAGCATGGAGTTCACGCTGCCGGCCGTGTACTCTTCCAGGAGCCAGTTTTTGTAGGCCAGAAGGCTCCCCTTGTCGAAGCTCTGGTCTTCGCCCAGCCAGGCGGACAGGGTGCGGATGTCTGTGAGGTATTTCCGGATCGTCGCCTCCGCGTGTTCCCTCTCGTACAGCCATTTCCGGAATCCTTCCCGCAGCTCCTCTGTCAGCGTTACTCTTGTGTCCTCTCTCATTCTGCCTGTCCTCCTCTTCTTTTGTATAACTTCTCGGAATCTTAAGCCCTGATTTTATAAGGCTTTCTGACCCCCATTTCAAAAAAATCACCCACTTTTTT
>CALWBB010000165.1 GCA_944375885.1 uncultured Merdimonas sp. | reverse complement strand
CAAGGAGCGGAGAGAAGAAATGAAAAAGCGGAAAAAAGAAACGACGGAAATTTCCTAGTACTACGACGGAAAACGGGGCTTGACGACGCCGTCCTTTACAATACGTTCTTCTAAGAAATTCATCGGTTGTACCTCCTAAAGATTGGGAACAGTATACCACATTCCCGGGGAGTTGTCATTAATACTTTTTGTGCACTTTTCCGTGAAAAAAAGGAAGTTAGCTTGACATAATGCAAAAATAAGTATAAAATCAAAATGTTGTATATAGCACATGAGCGGCAGACAGATATAGAGGGATGCATGCCGCTTGGGTTTGATTTTGTACAATGAAAATTAAATAAGGAGGTGCTCCTGTGCCGTTTTATGTTCCGATAATCACCGCAGTGGTGTCGATCGTAATTACGGCCCTTGTCACGAGCTACGTGCGGAAGACGATCATTGAGAAAAAGGTCGGCAACGCCGAGGAGAAGGCAAGGGAAATTATCGACGACGCGCTGAAGGTGGCAGAACGGTCCAAGCGCGAGGCTCTGCTGGAGGCGAAGGAAGAATCGCTGAAGACAAAGAACGAGCTGGAAAAGGAAACAAAGGAACGCAGGGCGGAGCTGCAGCGTTACGAGCGCAGAGTTCTGGCGAAAGAGGAAGCTCTTGACAAGAAATCTGACGCGCTGGAGAGACGCGAGGCGAGCTATGCGGCCAAGGAAGAGAAGCTGGCGAAGCAGAGCGCTGAGCTGAACAAGCTTCAGGAAAAAAGAGTACAGGAACTGGAAAGAATCTCCGGCCTTACCTCCGAACAAGCAAAAGATTATTTATTAAAGACTGTTGAAGACGAAGTAAAACATGAAGCGGCCAGGCTCGTCAAGGAACTTGAGGGGCGGGCAAAGGAAGAAGCCGATAAAAAGGCGAAGGAGTATGTGGTCACGGCGATCCAGAAGTGCGCTGCCGATCATGTGGCAGAGACGACGATCTCCGTGGTACAGCTTCCGAATGACGAGATGAAGGGAAGAATCATCGGGCGCGAGGGACGCAATATCCGTACGCTCGAAACCCTGACGGGAATCGATCTCATCATTGACGATACACCGGAGGCTGTCATTCTGTCAGGGTTCGACCCGATCCGCCGCGAGGTGGCCCGGATTGCCCTGGAAAAGCTCATTGTGGACGGACGGATCCATCCGGCCCGCATCGAGGAAATGGTGGAAAAGGCGCAGAAGGAAGTGGAAGCGATGATCCGCGAGGAGGGCGAAGCAGCCGTCCTGGAGGTGGGCATCCACGGAATTCACCCGGAGCTTATCAAGCTTCTTGGAAGAATGAAGTTCCGTACCAGCTATGGTCAGAATGCGCTGAAACACTCCATCGAGGTGGCGCATCTGGCAGGCCTTCTGGCCGGCGAGGTGGGCGTGGATGTGCGCATGGCGAAGCGTGCGGGACTTCTGCACGACATCGGCAAGTCCATCGACCACGAGGTAGAGGGATCACATATTCAGATTGGAGCGGAGCTGTGCAGAAAGTACAAGGAGTCTCCGATTGTTATCAATGCGGTGGAATCGCATCATGGGGATACGGAGCCCACGTCTCTTGTCGCCTGTCTGGTGCAGGCTGCGGATACCATTTCCGCTGCCCGTCCGGGAGCAAGAAGAGAGACCCTGGAGACGTATACCAATCGCTTAAAACAGTTAGAGGATATCGCCAATGGATTTAAGGGCGTAGACAAGTCTTTTGCAATTCAGGCAGGTAGAGAGATTCGAGTCATGGTAGTTCCGGAACAGGTAGATGACGCTACTATGGTATTGCTGGCAAGAGATATTTCCAAGCAGATAGAAGCTGAGTTGGAGTATCCGGGCCAGATCAAGGTAAATGTTATCCGCGAAAGCCGGGTAACGGATTATGCGAAGTAGATAAGACGGAGGACGCCGCGGCAAGCGGCGTCCTCTTTGCGCGTAGGCCATGAGCCGTGCGGAATCTTTTGGACAGGGCATCCGTGGGAGCTTGCTCACAAAGGATGCCCTGTCCAAAAGATTCCATAGGGCGACAAGGTGAATTCCCTGAAAGGGAAGAGAAGGCCCCCTAGGGGGAGCCCGCGAGCCGGATTTTGGAACAAAATCCGGCTGTACGGCTCATGAAATGAGGCCAAAAGAGAGGAGGAGCAGTATGGCAGTCATAGGATTTATCGGAATGGGAAATATGGGATACGCCCTTCTGAAGGGGCTTTTAAAGGAATTTCCGGCGGAGGAGCTGGTCTTTACAGCAAAGACGGATAAGACCAGGCGCAGGGTATACGCCGAGACGGGCGTGACCTACACCCAGTCCAACGCGGAATGCGCCAACAGCTGCAAATATGTGGTGCTGGCGGTGAAGCCTCAGTATTATCCCCAGGTGTTAAAGCAGATCCGCTATGCGGTGACGGAGGAGCATGTGGTCATTTCCCTGGCTCCGGGCATCACCATCGAGCAGCTGAAGGAAGCCTTAGGCTCAGACAAGAGAATCGTCCGCGCCATGCCGAACACGCCGGCCCTGATCGGAGAGGGCATGACGGGCTTAAGCTATCTGGCGGAGGAGCTTAAGGAGGACGAGGCCGAGATGGTGCACCGGATCTTCGGTTCGGTGGGGAAATACGCGGATGTAGAGGAGCGCATGATGAGCGCGGTGGTCTGCGCCAGCGGCAGCTCTCCGGCCTACGTCTATCAGTTTATCGAGGCCCTGGCGGACGGGGCGGTGCAGTACGGCCTTCCCCGCGCCCAGGCCTATACCTTCGCGGCCCAGGCCGTGGCGGGAGCGGCAAAGATGGTACTGGAGACCGGGGAACACCCGGCGGCGCTGAAGGATAAGGTCTGCTCGCCGGGCGGCACCACCATCGCAGGCGTGGCGGCGCTGGAAAACGCGGGTTTCCGAGGCGCGGTGATGAAGGCCTGCGCGGCCTGCTACGAGAAATCCGAGTCCATGAAGTAGAGGAAAGCAGGCGGTTCGGAATATGGAAAAGCGTTCATGAAATGGAAAAGCCTCTCATACACTGATCAGTGTATGGGAGGTTTTCTCTATGAAAGGAATCCGGATGAAAGGGTATTCCCTTTCCGGCCGCAGCCTGTTCCTGACCCTGTTCCTGTCAGGCTTTGCGGCGGGCGTGCTGTACATTACCCTGTTCGGGAAGGCGGCGGCCCATGAGACTACCCTGATGAGCGCTTACTTTTTTTCTAAATACCAGCAGGTGGAATTCGCCTCGGAGGAGCTGTTCTGGTACACGCTGAAGGCCCGGATGTCAGTCTTTACCATTCTGTGGCTTACGGGTCTGACGGTGCTGGGAACCGCGGCGGTCTGCGTCTTCCTGTTCTGGATCGGGGCGGCCCTGGGAATCACCGTGACCACGGCTGCGGTGAAAATGGGGCCGGTGGGAATCCTGTTCTGCATCGCGGCGGGCCTGCCGCATTTTGCGCTCTATGTGCCTGCCGGCTGCTGGCTTCTGAAACGGATCGGTTCCATGACGGCGGGCAGGGAGCGGACAGCCAGGGCCTGGGCGGACGGGAGGAGGGCGCTTCGCCTGTATGCGCTGGTGTGGCTTGCCGGGGCGGCCGTCTTTTTTGCCGGGGCGTTTCTGGAAAGCTACGTCAATCCCCTGTTCCTGAAGACGGTGCTGAAGCTGAGATAGGGCGGCGCACCAGGGGCGGCGCTGCCGCCTGGCACATCGAAATCAGGGCCGGCCGCCAAAAAAAATTTTTGCTCTGGCTTACAAGATTTGGTACGGACGAAAGCAGGGAAATCCATATCTTGTGGAATCCGTGAAAACCCCTTGTTTTCCCCTGGTTTACGGGAAAAAAGACCATTGCTTTTCTGCCCTTTTATCACTATAATGATATTTACACCGCCGATTTGGGCGGTTTTGAATCGAGGGATAGAGGGGTTTTATGGAACAGGAAATCAAGGGCTTTGTAACTTATCTGCATAATGTAAAGAAGACGTCTCAGAATACGGAGCTTTCCTACCGCAGAGATCTGGTAAAAATGATGCGGTTCCTGCACGATCAGAAGATCGATCGGCCGGAGGACGTGACGGAGACGAATCTGAATTCTTATATATTGGATCTGGAAAAGAAGGGAATGTCCGCGGCCACGGTATCGCGCAATATCGCCGCCATGAAGGGCTTTTATCTGTATCTGTGGAAGGAAGGGAATATTTCCGAGGATCCGGCGGAGAACCTGAAGGCGCCGAAGGTAGAGAAGAAGGTTCCGGATATCCTTTCCGTAGAGGAGATGGCCAGGCTTCTGGAGCAGCCCAGCGACCGCACGGCCAAGGGACTTCGGGACCGGGCCATGCTGGAGCTTCTCTATGCCACGGGAATCCGGGTGACGGAGCTGATTTCCCTGCGTCTGGAGGATGTGAACTGGAAACTGGATTACATCGTCTGCCGGGATCGGAACCGGGAGCGCATCGTGCCCTACGGGTACAAGGCCAGGAAGGCCCTGGAGCGCTATATGAAGGGCGCCAGGGAGAAGCTGGTGGGAGATAAGGAATGCGAGATGCTGTTTCCCAACTGCTCCGGGGAGAGCATGAGCCGCCAGGGCTTCTGGAAGCTTCTGAAGCAGTACGTGAAGCAGGCGGGCATCGAGACGGAGATTACGCCCCATACCCTGCGTCATTCCTTCGCGGCCCATCTGGTGGAGAATGGAGCGGATCTGCATGTGGTGCAGGAGATGCTGGGGCATTCGGATATCTCCACGACTATGATGTATGCCAACAGGGCCAGGGAGATCTACGCGAAAGCGCACCCCAGAGGGTGAAAAATGGAAGCGTCAATAAGACGGCCGCGGATTTCTATATCCCGTGTTCGGACGTCTCACGGACAGCTGTATGCTCCCCATTGGACGAAAGTCCATGGGTATCCTACAGCTGTCCGCGAGAAGCCGGACACTTGGATAATAGAAATCCACGGCCTGTGTTGTTTCAGCCCGTAATTTTTTCTATAGGGTGCTTTTCAGCACCTCTCGGCGATCTCGTACAGCAGCCGTTCGGAATCCTCCCACCCCAGGCAGGGATCGGTGATGGATTTGCCGTAGATGTGATCGTGGATTCCCTGATTTCCCTCTTCGATATAGCTCTCAATCATGACGCCTTTGACCAGTCCCCGGATGTCGTCGGAGCAGGAGCGGCTGTGGAGCACTTCCTTTACAATGCGGATCTGCTCCTTGAACTGCTTGTTGGAATTGTTGTGGTTGGCGTCTACGATGCAGGCGGGATTCTTCAGATCCCTGGCGCTGTAAAGCTCAAAGAGCTGCCGGAGGTTCTCGTAGTGGTAGTTGGGCAGCGACACGCCTCTCTCGTT
>CALWBB010000164.1 GCA_944375885.1 uncultured Merdimonas sp. | reverse complement strand
CAGGATAATTAGGTATTATCCACCACCTGCTTTACACTGGCACAAAAAGCCTCTTCCCTGCCTTGCAAACCACCTGCTGGTATGGTAGGCTTTACATAAAGGCAAAGTTAAATGGCGGAAGAACTATTATAAGAATTCCGACAAAAATCAAAGGTGGAATATAAAAGCATGAGCCTGTACTTAATGGCAAAAGATGTTCCTGTGCTGGAAATCAGCCAGGGGAAATGCAGGGTGATTAAAAGAGAGCTGCTGCCGTTCAGTCTGCGAAAGGACAAGATGACACTGGAAGATTTTTATGGCACCTGGGTGAACAGCAGAGCGATTCAGCTTTCCAGAACAAACAGTAAAATGATCCTGAATTCTATGCGTGTTCCCCAGACGAATGCGTTTAAGATCTGTCAGACCTGTCATGGAGCCAGTCTGTCGGATATGTATTGGTTTAAGGAGGATGGAGAGGAGCTTGACTGGAAAGACGTAAGCCTTTTTCGGAATGATATTTCGCGGGCGATGGCTTCCACAGCATTGGTGGGAGATGTGCTGCGGGAGTACGGAAAGATCCATACGCCGGAACTGACGACGCAGGGAGTGGCCGCAAAAGCCTGGGTGCGCAGCAGAGGAGAGATGTATTTATATAAGATAGGAAAGAAAGAGATTGCGGCCTCTGCGATACTGGATACCTTGGGCTTTACCCATGTAAAATATGAGAAGGTGGATGGAAAAGAGCTTGACAGGGTAGTGACGGACAAGCGCAGAGAGCTCATCCGCGCATTGGATGAGAGAGTGGTGAAATGCAGGCTGATCGCTTCGGAGGAGCGCTCGCTGGTGAGTTTTGAAGATTTTCAGCTGTATTGCCAGGCGAATGGAAAAGATGCGTTTGAGGAAGTGCTGCGGCTGGACAGAAGGCGCTATCTGGAAATGCAGATCGCGGATTATATATTAAATAATATTGACAGGCATGGGGCGAACTGGGGATTTTTTATGGACAATGCCTCAGGAAAGCTGGAAGGCCTGTATCCCCTGATGGACCATGATCAGGCGTTTTCGGATGTGGAGGGAATGCTTTCCCAGACGACGAGGGAAGAGATGGATTTGGAGACGGCAGCTTATCTGGCGCAGACGGAGCTGCAGGCGGATATAAGAAAGGTGTGCCGCATGGAGATGCCGGAAGGCATCGGGGAAGCGCAGTGGGAACAGGTGCAGCGGCGGACACTGCGGCTGGCGGAGAGGTATGAGAGAGACTGGCCGGATAGGTAGGCACTGCGCTGCAATGTCTTGACGGCTGCATGGAATTCCTTTATTCTAAAGTTAAGTCCTGTCATTTACAGAATATATGTCTGGGGTCTGTGCCGTGGGAAACCAGACAGGATGGACAGGGAAAGATTACGTCAGCAGAAAGGAAACAGAATATGTTTGATTATTTAGTTGTCGGCGCAGGGCTCTATGGTGCCGTGTTTGCCAGACAGGCCAAAGATCGGGGAAAATCCGTTCTTGTGATTGATAAGAGGCCGCATATCGCGGGAAATATTTACACAGAAGAGATAGAGGGAATCCAAGTGCACAAATACGGGGCGCACATTTTCCATACAAATAACCGCCAGGTGTGGGAGTATGTAAACCGGTTTGCGGAATTTAACCGTTTTACCAATTCCCCTGTAGCCAATTATCACGGAGAATTGTATTCCCTTCCGTTTAATATGTATACCTTTAACAAGATGTGGGGAGTGGTGACGCCCCAGGAAGCAGCGGATAAGATCGAGGAGCAAAGGGCGGCAGCTGGCATCACGGAGCCGAAAAACCTGGAGGAGCAGGCCATCAGCCTGGTGGGGACGGACATCTATGAAAAACTGGTAAAAGGGTATACGGAGAAGCAGTGGGGACGGCCGTGTACGGAACTCCCGGCTTTTATCATCCGCAGGCTTCCGGTGCGCCTGACCTTTGACAACAATTATTTTAATGCGTTGTATCAGGGAATTCCGGTGGGCGGCTATACGGGTTTGGCAGCCAGGATGCTGGAAGGCATTGAGGTGCGCCTTAACACGGATTACCTGGAGCAGAAAGAGGAGCTGGATAGAATGGCCCGGAAGGTCGTGTACACGGGCCCTGTGGACGCTTACTTTGGATACCGCCTCGGATATCTGGAATACCGTTCCGTGCGCTTTGAGACGGAGGTGCTTGATATTCCGAATTTCCAGGGAAATGCGGCGGTAAATTATACAGACAGAGAGACGCCGTGGACCAGGATTATCGAACATAAGTGGTTTGAATTTGGAAAGGACGCGCAGGGGCGTGAACTTCCGAAGACGGTGATCAGCAGGGAGTATTCCTCCGAGTGGAAGCCGGGAGATGAACCTTATTATCCAGTCAATGACGAAAAGAACAGCGCTGTGTATGAGGAATACAAGAAGCTGGCGGACAAGGAAGAAAAGGTGATTTTTGGCGGCCGTCTGGGCGAATACCGGTATTATGACATGGATGCTGTGATAGCCAGTGCTCTTGAAAGGGCAGACAGGGAACTGGAAGGAAAGTAGCAGCAGGCCGAAACCAGCAGGACAGACAGCGGGAGCCGCTGCCGGGCGCGTAAAGTAAGGCGCGGGCAGCGGCTCCTATTCTATCGTTTTTTATGCTTGGCCGCAGGCGGCTGTTTGTTGTCTTTGGAAGGGGAAAGCCTTGCGGTTGTTTCCCGCCTGCTGACTGCGCGCGGGATGGGGGGCCGGCTTTCCGGGCCGCAGTTCTGTTTCAGGCTGTCTATGGCCTTAAAGCAATTCTTTGGAAATGCTCCGCTGATCTGTACAAAATACCTTTGAAATAAACCATTATGATAGAAGAAACAGAATATAACAGAATGTAATCAGGCAGAAAATCCAGAACAAACAGAAAAAGGCATCTGTCAGCGGACTACATCCGGTTTGCAAATTCTTCGACCGTATGAACCTGGCGCGCCAGCAGGAACCAGCGCTTCAGCAGCGAAGAGTTCCTCTGCCTGAGAATCCGTTCCTGCAGGCCGAGGGGAATTTTCCCGTAATCAGACAGAGTATCCAAAATACATTCTGCTGTACCCTTTGCGATTCCAAGTTCATGCGCTTCAGCATGAAAGAAGCAGCAGGTGTCTGTGTGAAAAACAGGTTTTTGTTCCATTTATTGCCCTCCTTTCGTCAGGCGGGTGCATTACCAAGGAGAATTGTGTGGAGACCAGTGATTATTATGACATACCCCATACACGGAATCTCCTGAAACAAGGGATTCGTCAGCGATTTGCCAGAAAATCAGAAGTGCTTACAAGAGCATTATAGAGGGGATTATGTGCGCAGTCAAGGATAAAAATGGAAAAGACAATGATAGACATTATAAAACACAATTTTGTATAAAGTGTGAACAATTCGTATATTTTCCTGTGCATGGCTGAACTGGCGGTTCCAGATTTCACCCGCTGCCCCCACATGCGCACTCGTCGCGCCTCCAGCGCTCCAGTTCCGCACTCCGTGCTAAGACTGCTTATGTGGGGGCGGTTACGAGGCTTCACCTCGTAAGCAAGGCAAAAAGACAGCTTCTTACACGCAAGCGTGACGAATCTGCCTTTCTGCCTTGCTCCGGGTGTGCATAAGGTGTTCAGCCATGCAGCCGGCAGAAGCCTCAAAAGCAAGGCTTCCGCCGGCTCAAGGGCGTCCGCCCTATACAGAAAAATATACGTCTTGTCCTTAGTGAGCAAGCTCCCACGGACAATTCGTATATTTTCCTGTGCATGGCTGGACTGGTATATGCATGTTTCCCAAAAAATACAACAATCAAATGGACAATCATCAGGCATTATGTTACAATCAACTATGTATGGAGATATCAAAAACGCCTTGCCAGGGCTGCCTTCAGTTTACAAGGCCACACACGTTTCCGGCGGCTGATTTCTGGCGGGCGGAAGTGTGTATGCTCTTGTAAACTGAAGGTAAAAATAAGGAGGAAAAACAAATGGCTAGAAAAATGAAGACCATGGATGGAAACCATGCAGCGGCGCATGTGTCCTATGCGTACTCCGACGTTGCGGCTATCTATCCGATTACCCCTTCATCCGTTATGGCGGAAGCCACAGATGAGTGGGCCACACAGGGAAGGAAGAACATCTTCGGACAGACCGTACAGGTAACCGAGATGCAGTCTGAGGCAGGAGCCGCAGGCGCTGTACACGGCGCGCTGGCAGCCGGCGCTCTGACGACTACCTTTACGGCATCCCAGGGTCTGCTGCTGATGATTCCGAACCTTTACAAAGTAGCCGGCGAGCAGCTGCCGGGCGTATTCAACGTATCTGCCCGCGCTCTTGCAAGCCACGCGCTGTCCATCTTCGGAGATCACTCCGATGTGTACGCCTGCCGTCAGACCGGAGCAGCCATGCTCTGCGAGTCCAGCGTGCAGGAGGTTATGGATCTGACTCCGGTTGCACACTGCGCAGCTATCAAGGGAAAGATTCCGTTCATCAACTTCTTCGACGGATTCCGTACCTCCCATGAGATTCAGAAGATCGAGACCTGGGACTATGAGGATCTGAAGGATATGGTGGATATGGACGCTATCGACGCGTTCCGCCGCAATGCCCTGAATCCGGAGCATCCCTGCGAGAGAGGTTCCGCTCAGAACCCGGATATCTTCTTCCAGGCAAGAGAGGCATGCAACCCCTACTACGATGCGATGCCGGCTATCGTACAGGAGTACATGGACAAGGTAAACGCAAAGATTGGCACCAACTACAAGCTGTTCAACTACTATGGAGCAGAGGACGCAGAGCATGTAATCGTTGCTATGGGTTCTGTCTGCGATACCATCGAGGAGACCATTGACTACCTGCTGGCAGCAGGCGAGAAGGTCGGCGTTGTGAAGGTACGTCTGTACCGCCCGTTCAGCGCTGAGGCTCTTGTGGCCGCGATTCCGGAGACTGTAAAGAAGATTACGGTTCTTGACAGAACGAAGGAGCCGGGCGCTCTTGGCGAGCCGCTGTACCTTGACGTAGTGGCAGCCCTGAAGGGAACGAAGTTCACAGATATCCCGGTATTTACAGGACGCTACGGACTGGGCTCCAAGGATACGACTCCGGCTCAGATCGTTGCCGTATACCACAACGACAGCAAGGAGAAGTTCACCATCGGTATCGTGGATGATGTGACGGGCCTGTCTCTTGAGGTAGGCGCTCCCATCGTGACGACTCCCGAGGGAACTATCAACTGCAAGTTCTGGGGACTTGGCGCAGACGGTACCGTAGGCGCGAACAAGAACTCCATCAAGATCATCGGCGACAACACCGATATGTACGCGCAGGCATACTTTGATTATGACTCCAAGAA